>JBHHZJ010000063.1:0-21512 GCA_046758005.1 Kiloniellaceae bacterium | reverse complement strand
GCGCCTGACCCTTACCAATGTGCCGGCCAACCAACTCCTCGTCATCGGCGGGATCGGCGGACCCTGACCGAACTGCAAGAGGTTCTTCTTAATAGCCGGACCGCAAACCAGCCACTGGGCGCCCGTGCTCGATGCCGTTGGGGCGCAAACTTTGATTGAGGGGACGTCGGCCACCATCACAGTCTCGGCGGTTGATTCGGACGGCGCCCCCATCGTGCTGACCGCCGTGAACCCGCGGGTGCTTGCGACGTTTTTCGAAAGCGGCGGCGGCTCAGGTAGGCCGGATCTCCACCCGCTTGTGGGCGATGCCGGTTAAGAATTGGAGTTGCCCCGTTTTCGTGGACGCGACGGTCCTGTTCGCCCTCGGCCTCGCGCTCGGCACCGGGCTCGGCCGGCGCGCGGCATGAACGGCGCGGGAGGCCGGGCGTGTCCTCATAAACGGGAGTGGGTTCGAGATTGGGGCGGCGTCCCCGAAGGCAGCTCATGGCCCAAAGGCGACGTAGCACGCGATGCGATACGCCTCTGCTCGATCTTGGAGTCTAGACCTGACCTGACAAAGTGGTCGTATCAGGCAATGAGGATTTCCCTCGCTCGTGCGTTGCTACACGATTCGGGCTGCCCGGCTACCTTTCCCATGAAATGCAAGATATGATAATGCGTCGCGTTTTCGCGTCCACCTGACGAGGGTGGGAGGCCGTGGATCGGACGGGTCCGCTGTCCTGGCCGCCGATCTGATCGGCCATCATCGCCTCTTGGGCCATAACGAGCTGGAGACGCGTGCAGTGCCCGGGACCCGCATCTGTAAATGGAGGGAAAGATGCAGCGATCAAATTACCTAGGCGGTACAGCACTGGCAGCGGCCATGCTCATGGGAATGGCCAGCTTTAACGGCGCCGATGCTCAACAGGAGTACGTTTCAAAGGCAAAGGTAGAGACGCTCCACAAGGCGGCCCTGCCCGGCGTGGAGGGGAAGGAAGTGATCATCAAGCACTTCGCGATCCCTCCGGGGTTCGTCGGGGGCCGGCATTATCACCCCGGGCCGGTATTCGTCTACGTGCTCAAGGGCGAGCTTACCGTGACGACAAAAGGTGGCACCGAAACGTACAAAGCGGGCCAGATTTATCCAGAGCCGCTCAACGATGTGATGCAGGGGAAGAACTTGAGCACCTCCGACGATCTCGAACTCGTGGTCTTCCAGGTCGGAGATGTCGGCAAGCCCATGATGATCAAGGCGGACTAAGGGGCTCCGCCGAACGCGTATGATAGAGGCGGTGGTTCTAGGTTGCAGCCACTGCCCTTGCGTCGCACGATGGATCACAGCTTCAAAAAGGGGCGGTCCCAGGACCGCCCCCAAAGTCGCGGCCTGATTCACATGCTCTTAGAGCGGCCGTTGGCTACAGGCGGCCGTCTGCGGGGCGGACCGAACGCCTTTATGAATGCACCCGCTACGCCGCCTCCTCCGCGATGCACGCCTCGAGGATGTCCAGCGCGCGGTCGAGGTCGGCCTCGGATATGACCAGCGGCGGGGTGAGGCTCAGCACGTTGCCCATGGCGATCTTGAAGCTCAAGCCCCGATCGAGCGCCCGGTAAAGCACGGATTCGGCGGCCTCGCCCGCCGGCTGCTTGCTTTCACGGTCGCGCACGAGTTCCACGCCGAGCAGCAGGCCCCGGCCGCGCACGTCGCCGATGAGCGGGTGGCGCGCCTTCATCTCCTCGAGCCGCGCGAGCGCCCGCGCGCCGAGCCGCGCCGCCCGCTCGACCAGGCCCTCGTCCTCGACGATCTGGAGGGTCGTCAGCGCCGCACGCGCCGTGACCGGGTTCTTCTCGTGCGTGTAATGGCCGAAGGCGTAAGATCCCGCCACGTCGAGATCCGGCCGGCACACCGCCGCCGCGATGGGCAGGGCGCCGCCGCCCAGGCCCTTGCCGAGCACCAGGATGTCCGGCGCCACGCCCTCGTGCTCGCAGGCGAACATGCGCCCGGTCCGGCCGAGGGCGGTCGGGATCTCGTCGAAGATCAGCAGCGCCCCGTGCTCGTCGCAGGCCCGGCGCACGATCTGCCAGAAGCCGGGCGGCGGCACGGTGGGGACCGAGCGGATGGGCTCGGCGACCACCGCCGCCACGTCGCCCTCCTTGTCCAGCACGTAGTCGACGAAGCTCGCGCACGTCGTGTGGCACAGATCGAGCTGCGGCCGCCCGTCCCGGTCCGGGTAGCCGTAGGGACAGCGGTAGCACGTAAACGGCGCGACGTGCTCGGCGCCCGCCAGCAGCGGGCCGATGGCGCCGGAATGGAACAGCTGCTCCCCGCCCACCGAGGCCGCGCCGAAGCCCGACCCGTGGAAGGAATCCCAGAACGAAACGGTCTTGAACCGGCCGGTCGCCGCCCGGGCGATCTTCAAGGCGATTTCGATGGCGTCCGAGCCGCCGGTGGCGAACAGGACCTTGCCCAGCTCGCCGGGCGCGATCTCGGCCAGCTTGCGCGCGAGCGCCACCGCCGGCTCGCAGGTGAACCGCCGGGGCGCGAACGGCAGCTCGTCGAGCTGCCGCTTGATCGCCGCGATCAGGCGCGGATGGCCGTAGCCGATCTGGTGCACGTTGTTGCCGTGGAAGTCCATGAAGCGCCGGCCCTGAACGTCCTCGATCCAGATGCCTTCGGCCTTGCGGATCGCGGTCAGGCACGGCGTCGAGAGCGCCTGGTGCAGGAAATATTGTTCGTCCTCCGCCACCAGCGCCTTTGCCGCCGCATCCAGGCTGCGCCCCGCCCAGCGGCGCCGGCGTTCGGAAAAGTTGGTCTCGCCTTCCGATTGGCGCGGGCCGAACCGGCCGGCATTTCGCCGCGCCTTGCTCATCGCGCCCCTTCCCGCTCGAGCGGGTCCGCTCTCGCCCGGCGCCGGCCGCCGCAGGCTTACGGCTTCTCGCCCCGGGCCAGCCGCGCGTTGACGTCGTCGATCACCGCGGGAAGCTCGGAGAACACGTCGATGACGTAGTGGGCGCCGGCCTTTCTGAGGATCTCCCGGGTGTGCTCCAGCCGCCGCTGGACCTCCGCCTCGGGCATGCTCTCGGCCTGCTCGAACGTATCGACGTTCATGTAGTTGCTGTAGCGCGCGATCCCGACGCCCCAGCAGCCCGCCTCCAGCGCCTCGCCGACGCCCGAGACCGTGTCGTCGACCTTCACCACCGACTGGATCGGATGCACGTCGAGGAGATCCAGGTTGCGGTAGACCATGAACGGCTTGGGCCGCGCGCCGTTGATCACCTCGTCGCCGGCGACCGAGGCGTCGGGCACGTAGCCTTGCGCCTTCGCGTCCTCCTCCAGGATGTCGACCATGCTGCGCACGAAGCCGGTCGAGCTGCCGATCTTGATCCCCTGACTCTGAAACTTCTGCGTCGTCTCGGCCACGCCGGGCAAAAGCTTGGTGTACTGGCGCAGGCACTCGAGCTGCATGGGCACAAAATCCGCGAACATGCGATCCACGTCGCCCTGGTCCGGGTCCTTGCCGTGGACCGAGGTCCACCGTTCGCGGATTTCGGGAACCTCCGTCAGCGCCTTGATGTGCAGGTCCTTGCGCAGGCCCATGGGGCCGCGCGCCTCCGCCATGGAAATCTCCACGCCGTGCTTCTTGAACACCTCGACGAAGACGACCGCAGGGGCGAGCACGTAGGCGTCGGCGGTGGTGCCGCTCCAGTCCAGGATGATCGCCTTGACCTTGCCGCGGTAGCTTCGGGTGTACACGTAGTCCGATCTCGGGCTCATGGTCCGCTCCTTCCGATTCGCCTGGCGGGGCGAGGGCTCGCCCGCCGAGTTCGAGTCACGCGGCCGCGGGGACGCAGCTCTTGACCCCCATCTCATCGACCGCTTCCTTGACGGCCCTCAGCGCGCCGCGCATCTGCTCCGCGCCGAGACGGCCGATGCAGCCGATGCGGAAGGAATCCGCCACCGTCAGCTTGCCGGGGTAGATGACGTAGCCCTTCTCGCGCAACTTCTCGTAAAACACCTCGAAGGCGAAGTTGGGGTCGCTCGGGATATGGAACGTCACGATGACCGGCGCCTGCAGGGCGTCCGGAAGCAGCGTCTGAAAGCCCAGGGCGCGCATGCCCTCGACCAGGGTGCGGCAGTTCTCTCGGTAGCGGGCGCCGCGCCCGGCCACGCCACCCTCGGCGTCGAACTCGTCGAGCGCCTTGTCGAGCGCCAGGATGCAGTGGGTCGGCGGCGTGAAGCGCCACTGGCCGTTCCGCTCCATCGCGGTCCATTGATCGTAGAGGTCGAGCGAGAGCGAGGGCGAATTGCCCTTGGCCGCTTCCAGCGCCTCCTTGCGCGCGATGCAGAAGCCGAGGCCCGGAGAGCCCTCCAGGCACTTGTTGGACGAAGCGACCACGGCGTCGAACCGCGCCCGGCGCACGTCCAGCGGGATCGCGCCGAAGGCGCTCATGGCGTCGATGAGCAGGCCGCGGCGGTGCCGGGCCGTCACCTCGGCGACCGCCTCGAGCGGGTTGAGGATGCCGGAGGTCGTCTCGCAATGGACCACCGCCACATGGGTGACCGCGGGATCGGCCGCCAGCACCCGGTCGAGCCCCTCCGGGTCGACCGGAACGTCCTCCGGCGTCTCCTGGACGGCATGGTTGCGGCCGTAATACTCGCAGATTCGCGCCATGCGCCGGCCGTAGGCGCCGTTGATCAGGATCAGAACCTTGCCGTCGCGGGGCACGAAGTTGCCGAGCATCGCCTCGACGACGAAGGTGCCGCTGCCCTGCAACGGCACGCAGACGTGCGTGCCCTGCGCGGCCGCGATCGCGACCAGCCGCTCGCGGATGCGCCGGTTCACGGCGATGAAATGCCGATCCCGGGAGCCGTAGTCGTGGAGCATCGCCTCCTTGATCGTGGGCGAGGTTGTCAGCGGCCCCGGCGTGAGCAGCCAGGGATCCCCCGTGGGGGAAGCGGCCGGCGGAGGCGCGGCCTGCGTCTTCGTGCGGGATGCCATGGCGTTGGGCCTCGCGTTCGGATCGAGCAGGTTCCGGCCCCTTGATCGAGCCGGGGCTTGCATAAGTCAAATCCATGTTGTTTATAATAGATATAGTATATGTCTATGAGTCACACGCACCTCCGGGCGTTTCACGCGGTCGCGGCCGAGGGAGGATTCAGCCGCGCGGCCGCGGCCCTGCACGTCAGCCAGCCGACTCTCTCGGCCCAGGTCCGGGCGCTCGAGGAGCGATACGGGGTGAAGCTGTTCGATCGGCGCGGCCGGGGCGTCGGGCTGACCGACCTGGGCCGCGCCCTGTTCGACATCACGCGTCGCCTGTTCAACCAGGAGGCCGAGGCCGAGCAGTTGCTCGCCTCGGCGCGCGGCCTGATGGGCGGGCAGCTGCGCGTGGGCGCCGATGCGCCCTACCACGTCATCCCGATGGTCGCGGCCTTCAGCCGGCGGCACCCGGGGATCCGCCTGTCGCTCGCCTTCGGCAACTCGGAGCGCGTCCTGGAGGACCTCCTGCGCCGGCGCTGCGACGTCGCGGTGCTGGCCGACATCGCGCCGGACGCGCGGCTCCATGCCGTCCCGTTCCGGCGCGACCGCCTGATCGTCTTCGTCGACCGCGGCCATCCCTGGGCGAACCGCCGCAGCATCCGCCTCGCGGAGCTGACCGGCCAGCGACTCGTCCTGCGCGAGAGCGGATCGAGAACCCGGGCGGTCTTCGACAGCGCCATCGCCGCCGCCGGCATCAAGCCGGGCCACGTGCTGGAGATCGGCAGCCGCGAGGCGGTCCGCGAGGCGGTCGCGGCGGGCCTCGGCGTCGGCGTCGTCTTCGAAAGCGAATTCGGCCGCGACGACCGTCTGCACCGCTTGGTCCTGCGCGACGTGACGCTCGGCGCCGTCGAGTACGCCGCCTGCCTCGAGGAACGCCGCCCGGTGCGCCCGGTGCGGGCCTTCTTCGAGCTGCTTCAGGAGCAGGCGGCGGCCGAGTGAGCGCGCCGCTAAGCCTGCCGCCAGCGCTGGCCGCTGCGCTCGATCTCCAGGATCGCGTCGCGCAACGCCTGGAAGCGCTCTTCCACCTTGGCGCCGAACAGGGGGTCGTCGCGGTCGATGACCGCCGTATCGAGATCCGCCCAGTCCGCCTCGGTCAGGACCCGAAGCACGAGCGGAAAGAAATGCTCCTCCTCCGTCGCCATGTGGCGCCGGTTGGTGTCGATGAAACTACGCGCCAGGCTGGCGAACCACTGCCGCGGCACCTCGTCCGGGTGGAGCATCTGGTCGACGGTGGCGCTGGCGAACCGGCGCGTCAGGTGCGCCAAGTCCTGGTGCCCGGCGATCAGGCTGTCGACGGCGGCGGCCTGCTCCGGGTCGCGGGCGCGCAGCTTGTGGAAGATCAGGTCCTCCTTGGGATGGTGGTACAGGTCCGGGTAGGTGAGGAAATAATCGAGGACGCCGCGCACGATGTTGAAGTCGGGCGCGGCGCCCTGCTTGAATAGCGCGATCTGCCGCTCCATGAGATCCAACAGGATCGCCATGTCGGTATGCTCCTTGCGCAGCAGCCGCACGACTTCGGTCATGGCGAGGGTCTCCGGCCGGTCCCATCTCCTCCGGTCCAGTTCATGATGCAAGTGTGACGCGCTTGCGCGGCCGGTGCAACCGGGCGCCGCGCCGGCCCGCGACCGGGCGGCGGGCGGTTCCTAGCGGGTGCGCCAAGCCTGAGTGCGAACGGCCAACCCCCGGGTGGCCAGGCCATACAGGATTCGCACGCCGGCCGAGGTATAAACGATCATCATCGCCATTGCCGCCGCCGGGGCGATGTCGCCCTGGTCGTCCATGTTGAGCACCGCGACCGAGGCAAGGTGCGTCTCCGGCCCCCACAGGAAGACGACCGCGGAGACGGTCGTCATCGCGTTGACGAACAGGTAGATGCTGATATCGAGGATGGCCGGCAGGCACACGGGAAACGTGACCCGGGTGAAGGTCTTGTAGAACGGCACCTTGAGGGATGCGGACACCGACTCGAATTCGGCGTCGAGCTGCTTGAGCGCCGTGAGCGCCGTCAGGTGCGGCACGGTGTAATAATGCACGATGGTACAGATCACCAGTATTCCCATCGTGTGATAGAGAAAGATCAGCGGATTGTATCCGAAGAAAAACTCCGGGTCGTTGAAGAAGAAGATGTAGGCAAGCCCGAGGACCATGCCGGGCACGGCGAGCGGGACGATGGCGAGGAACTGCAGCACCGAGCGGAACCCCTCGTAGCGCTGCGACTTTTCGACCAGGTAAGCGCCGGTGAAGATGATCAGCGTTCCGAAGAACGCCGTGGCCGTCGCCATCTTGATGCTGTTCCAATACGCATCCCAGCCGCCGCCGTCCATAAGGTCGAACTGGTAGTTGCTGAGCGCGAAGCTCAGGTCATAGGGCCAGAACTTGATGAACGAGGCGTACGCCGAAACCCCCAGCATGCCCACGAGGATGAAGGTGATGACCAGGCAGTAGACGAGCATGATGAGGTCGAAGCGCCGGTTCGGCTTCGGCTCCAGCGGCACCGAGCCGGCCGAGATTTGCGCCACCTGCCGGCGCTGGATGAGGCGATCGGCGATGAAGGTGAGCACCACCGGAAACAGCAGGACGACGCTGACGACCGCTCCCATCTGGAAGTTCCACTGCCCGACGACCTGCTTGTAGATATCGACGGAGAGGACGTTGTACCAACCGCCGATCACCTTGGGCGCGCCGAAGTCCGTTATCGCGTAGGTGAAGGCGACGAAGCACGCGCTCATCACGCCGTATTTGGCGGCGGGCAGAGTCACGGTGAAGAACGTGCGCAGCCTGCTCGCCCTCAGCGCCACGGCCGCCTCGTAGAGCCGGGCATCGGCCATGGCCAGTGCCGTCGTCAGGATGATGACGGCGTGCGGGAAGATCCAGAAGGCGAGCGCGATCACGATCCCGATCGGGCCGTAAATCGAATAGTCCCCAAGAACTTCCTTGATCATCCCCTGGTTGCCGAACAGGTAAACGAGCGAGATCGCCGGCAGAAGCGAGGGAGCGAGAATGGGGACGAGCGCGATGCCCCGGAATAGCCCCTTGAACGGCATGCAGCTGCGGGTCAGCGCGTAGGCGTATATGAAGGCGAGCACGACCACGATGACCGTCGTGAGGACGCCGATCGTGATCGTGTGCTCCGCCGAGGTCACCAGCGCCGGCGTGCTGGAGTACTCGACGTAGTTGGCGAAGCCTATGAAGTTCCTGTCCGCATCCTGGAAGCTCTTGGACAGCATGCTGAAGATCGGCAACAGCACGACCCCGAACAGGAAAATCGCCAGGATGGCGAGGCCGCCGCCTTGGATCAGGTCGTCGCGGCCGAGCCTGGCGCGTAACGGCGCCGCGCGAGCTATGGCAACGTCGACCACGGTTCCTCTCCCTACCGGCCCTCGAACACGCGCATGCGGTCGCCGGGAAACACGACGGTGACATCCGCGCCCTGGCGGATTGCGAGTTCGCCGGCAAGGTTGGGCGAAAAGTCGGCGGTCACCAGCTGTTCGCCCATCCCGTCGATGGCCAGAGTCGCCCGGTAAAACGCGCCGAGGAATTCGAGGCCCTCGACATGTGCGAGCACGGCATTGGGCGCGTCGCGGCCGAGCGCGCGCACCGCCAGATCCTCCGGCCGTACGCACACGGTGACCGCCGTGCCCCGGTCGATGCCGTCGAGGCCCTCGCCGCAATCGAACTCGACTTGCCCGAGGCGCACGCGCCGCGGCCCGAGAACCACCCCGGGCAGGAAATTCATCGTCCCGACGAAGTCGGCGACAAACGGCGTGGCGGGTACGCGGTAAATCTCTATGGGGGCGCCGACCTGAACGATGACCCCATCATCCATGACCACGATGCGATCCGCCATGGTGAGCGCCTCCTCCTGGTCGTGCGTCACCATGATGGTGGTAACCCCGACGTGGCGCTGCAGCTCCCTGACCTCGCGGCGCAGGTGCACGCGCACCTTGGCGTCGAGCGCCGACAGCGGCTCGTCGAGCAGCAGAAGGCCCGGCGAGGTCGCGAGCGCGCGGGCAAGCGCGACGCGCTGCTGCTCGCCGCCGGAAAGCTGCGCCGGGTACTTCTGGTCCTGCCCCACGAGGCCTACGAGTTCCAGGAGCTCGTCGACCCGTTTCCTGATGTCCTCCTTCTTGACCCTTCGGTTCTCAAGCCCGTAGGCAAGGTTTTTGTATACGGTCAGGTTCGGAAACAGCGCGTAGGATTGGAACACGATCCCGAAGTCTCGCGCGCTCGGCGGCAGCGTCGAAACGTCGACACCGGCCTGAATGACGCGGCCGCTCGTCTGGATGTCGAGCCCGGCGACACAGCGCAACAGCGTCGTCTTGCCGCACCCAGAAGGGCCGAGAAAGCAAATGAACTCACCCTCGTGGACGTCGAGGCTCACGTCTTTGAGCGCCGTAAACGAGCCGAACATCTTCGTGAGGCGCTCGATGCGCAGATACGGCTCGCGCTCCTTCTTCTCCGTCTCCGCCTTCTCCTGGGTCATTACGCTCATGTAACGCCGATTTACCGCGTCCCGGGGCGCCCGGCCGCCCCGTGAGTCTCACGGAACGGCCGGGTCGAGCTCCGGCCGAAGGACCGGGCAGTCCTTGGATGCCGGCTTAGCCCTTCGGTTCCGACTTCACGTCGTAACGCTTCTGCCACTCGCTGAGGATCCGCTTCCGGTTCTTGGCGGCCCAGCCGAAGTCGTTATCGATCATCTTCTTGATCGTGTCCGGAGGAAAGTGCTCCACCGGCTTCGCCACCTCGGGGATGGCCAGAATCGGCAGGTACTCGTTGAAAACCTTCATCGCCGCCGGCGAGATGTGCCAGTCGATAAGCTTCTTGGCGGCCTCGATCTTTTTCGAGGTTTTCAGGATTCCGCTCGCCTCGACCTCCCAGCCGACCCCTTCCTTCGGGACGATGAGATCAAGCGGCGCTCCCTTCTGCTTCAGGCGCGCGCCGCGGAAAGCAAACGAAATTCCGATCGGGACCTCGCCGGCCGCCGCCAACCTGCACGGCTTGGACCCGGAATGCGTGTACCGGGCCATGTTCTCGTGGATCGCGTCCATGAACTTCCACGCCTCGTCCTCGCCCATAATCTGCAGCCAGCTCGAGACGGTCAGGAACCCGGTTCCCGACGAGTTCGGGTTGGGCATGACGAGATAGTTCCGGTAAACCGGATTGAGCAGGTCCTTCCAAGACGTGGGCTTGGGCAGGTTTAACTTCTTGGCCTCCACCGTGTTGTAGCAGATCACCGCGGCGTAGGCGTCGACGCCGACCCAATGCGGCGGATTCCGCGGGTCGCGGAACCTGGCATCGAGCCTGTCCAGCCCCGCCGGCGCGTAGGGCAGCAGCATGCCCCGTCCGTCGACCACCAAAAGGCTCGTCGCCGACGTTCCCAGAAAGACATCGGCCTTGGGGTTGCCGGCGTCAATCTCCGCCAACATCCTGGCGGTGATAATACCGGTCGAGTCGCGCACCCAGCTGATGTCGATGTCCGGGTGCTCGGCTACGAACCCCTTCCTCAGGGGCTCGAGCTCCTCCGCCTCGAGGGCGGTATAGACAGTAAGCGTCGTCTTGGCCAGCACGCCGCCGGCCGTGAACGCAAGCGCGGCCGCGGCCATGGCGATTCCGCCCAGCAGGCGGGTAATGCGCTGTTTTCTCATACTTTTTCCGCTCCCTGTTGTTCGACCGGCCTCCCGATAAAGCAATTCGAGACCGACCATTATTCGCGCGTTGGAGGCGACAGAATGCCGCCTATGGCGGCAAAATGTTACACTTTTTTTTGGGGTTTCTCGTTCTTTTTCGCTCGCCGCCTCCTAGCGGCCGAAGGTTGCGCTGTCCGCCTGGCCCGGTTTCACCTCCGGCGCGGGCTCCGGTTCCGCCTCCGGCTCCGGCTGCCCGACGAGGCGGCTGCGGCGCAGCTGGCCGGAGGCGTCCAGAATCGGGTAGGCGAGCGCGGTGAGGTGAGAGTTGATCCGCTTCAGATCGCGCAGGATGTCCAGATGCAGGGCCGAGGTCTCGATGCTTTCGATCCGCCCGGAGCGCAGCCGGTCGAGATGCTTCTGGCCGGCTTGCAGCTCGAGCTCGCGAAACCGCTCCTTCTCCTTGATAAGCTGGCGCGCCGTCGCGGCGTCGCCGGAGACGAACACCCCCATCGCGAGCTGCATCTGGCGCATGACCCGCTCGTGCAGCGCGGTCAGCTCCTGCCAGCCCGGCTCCGAGAAGGCGAGCCGCTTGCGGATCTTCTTCTGGGCGATGTCGAGCAGGTTCTTGTCGATGATGTCGCCGATGTGCTCGAGGTTGGTCGTGAACGCGATGAGATCGATGCAGCGCCGGCTGTCCTCGTCGCTCAGCTCGTGGCGGGTGACCTTGGTGAGGTAGAGCTTGACGCTCTCGTGCAGTTCGTCGATCTCGTCGTCGAGCTTGCTCAGCGTCTGGAGCAACTTGGCGTCGTCCGTGCGCAACACCTGCTGGGCGCCGCGCAGCATGGTCTCGACGGTGTCGGCCATGCGCAGCACCTCGCGGGTGGCGCAAGCGATCGCAACCGAGGGCGTGCCGATCGCCTCGGGGTCGAGGTACTTCGGCGTGACCGCGCCGCCCACCTCGCCCGTGTCGGGCAGAACCTTTGCCATGGCCTGGCCCAAGAGCGTGACGAACGGCAGGAACGCCGCGGCCAGCGCGACATTGAACGCCGTGTGGAAGTTGGCGATCTGGCGCGCCGGATCGCTGCCGAGCAGCTCGATATAAGGGACCAGCAATCCGATGAAGGGCAACGCCACGACCGCACCGGCGGCCCGGACCAACAGGTTGCCGAGCGGGATGCGCCGCGCCCTCGCGGGGCTCGAGACGGTCAGGGCGACCGGGATGATCCCCGAGCCGACGTTGGCGCCGAGCACGAGCGCGAAGCCGAGCCCCACCGGCACCACGCCGACCGCCGTCAGGGACATGACGAGCAGCACGATGGCGACGCTGGAATGCGCGACCCACGTGATCACCGCCGCCAACAGCACTGCGAGGATCGGATCGTTGGCCAGCGGCCGAAGCACGTATTGCAGCGCCATGCTCTCGCGCAGCGGCTCGGAGGCGCCGACCACGAGCGTGAGCGCCAGCAGCATCAGCCCGAGACCGATGAACACACGGCCGACGTGCCGCCACTGGGCCGAGGGCCCGGCCAGGAACGAGATCACGCCGGCCAGGATCAGCACCGGCGAGAGCCCGGAGACGTCGAAGGACAGGACCTGGACCACCAGGGTCGAGCCCACGTCGGCGCCCAGCATGAGGGCGAGCGCCGGCGCGATCTCCACCAGGCCGCGCCCGGCGAAGGACACGGCGAGCAAGGCGGTCGCGGTCGCGCTCTGCAGCACGCCGGCCGTGGCCACGCCCATCAGGCAGGCGCTCAGGCGGCTGCGGGTGGAGCGGCCGAGAATCCGGCGCAACTCCGCGCCGTAGGCGCGCATGATGCCGGTGCGCACCATGCGCGTCGCCCAGAGCAGGAGGGCGACTCCGCCGGCGATATGCAGCAATAGCGCGTGCCCGCTCACCTAGGGCTCCTCGCAGTCGGGGCCACGCCCCTGGGACCCGGGCCAGGCCGCGGCCGGGCGTGACCGCGGCCCCGCCTCGGCCGCGCATCGGCCTGGCAGGGCGGTTCCGCTTCCATTATGGCACGCGAACCGGCCGGTTTTCGTAACAGCGTCGAAAAGGCGAGACAGTGATACCGGAGGCCGAGGCCTGAGGTCAAACTGCGCCCCTTACAAGCCCGGCCTCGCCGTCGGGGCGCGACACGCCGCCCGCGAAGCGGTCGCCTCAGCCGCTCAGCGGACCGCCGGCCTCCTGCCAGGCCGCAACGCCGCCGATCAGCGAGCCGACCCGGGGGAACCCCATGTCCCGCAGCGTCTTCGCCGCCAAGGCCGAGCGGCTGCCCGAGCCGCAGTAGAGCACGAGAAGCTTGCCGGGCGACAATGCCGGGTTGTGCATCGGTCCCTCGGGATCGGCGATGAATTCCAGGAAACCCCGCGGCGCGTGTACGGACCCGGGGATGAACCCCTGCTCGCGCTCGTGCGCCTCGCGCACGTCGACGAAGACCACGTCGTCCTCGCCGAGCAGGCCGACGGCCGAGGGCGCCGCGACGGTTTCGATGGTCGCGTTCGCCTCGGCCAGGAGTTGTTTGAAGCCCTTCTTCAACATCCCGGCCGCCCTCCTCCGCTCGCCCCGATCGCACCCGACGGCGCGCCTGCCCCATAGATGGGCGCGCGCGCCCGCCAAAGCTAGAGCGTCGGGCCCGGCGTGGCGAGCGAATAGGCCTTGAGCTGCTCGGTGATGTAGTCGAAGGCCTCGTCGACCGAATCGGTGCGGAAGAACAGCTCCAGGTCCTCCGGGTCGATCGTGCCGTGGGCCTCCAGGGCGTTGAAGTCCACAACCTCGGCCCAATAGCGGCTGCCGAACAGGACGATCGGCAGGTGCTTGCGGATCTTGCGCGTCTGGATGAGCGTCAGCAGCTCGAACAGCTCGTCGAGCGTGCCGAAACCGCCGGGCATGACCACGACGGCCTTCGCCAGATAGGCGAACCAGAACTTGCGCATGAAAAAGTAGTGGAACTCGAAGACGAGCTCCCGGCTGATGTGCGGGTTCTCGACCTGCTCGTAGGGCAGCGAGATGTTGAGGCCGACGTTGATGCCCTTGGCCTCGGACGCGCCGCGGTTGGCCGCCTCCATGATGCCCGGCCCGCCGCCGCTGCACACGACGAAGCGGCGCTCCGTGTCCGGGAGGCTCTTGGACCACTCGGTCAGGCGCCGGGCCAGCTCGCGCGTCGCCTCGTAATACTCCGAAAGCTCGAGCCTGAGCCTGGCGCGCTTCAGGTCACCGCCGTCGGCCCGCGCGGCCTCAAGTTCGGTCCGCGCCCGCTCGCGCGGGATCATCCGCGCCGAGCCGAAAAAGATGATCGTGTCCTCGATCTTGTAGTGCTTGAAGCGGCTGTTCGGCTCCAGGTACTCGGCCAGGATGCGCAGCGCCCGGGCGTCGGGGCTGTGCAGGAAATTCGGGTCCTCGTAGGCCCGGGGACGCCTGTTGAACGTCTTGGCTATCGCGTCGGTCATTTCGTGATTTCCGTTGCCGGCGGTGCGTCGGTCGTCCATGGCGGATAGCTTATGCCGCCGGCCCTGGGGACGGCAATCCCGACCCCGGGCCCGCCTGGAGCGGATCGTGATTGATTGGAACCACTTCGCGGCTCCAATCAATCACGTGAATCCGCTCTATACATTACAGTTGGAGCAAATCCGGGTCGATGAATCGCCTTCGGGCGATCCTAATCGACCCGGATCTGCTCTAGCCGTGGCGGTCCGGGCCCGCCTGGACCACGTGCTGCTCGATGGCGCCGAAGACGGAGGCGCCGCCGGCATCGAACATCTCGATGTGCACGCGGTCGCCGAATTTCAGGAAGGGCGTGTGCGGCGCGCCGTGCTCGATCGTCTCGATCATGCGGACCTCGGCCAGGCACGACGAGCCGGCGCCGCGGTCCCGGTTCGACACGGTGCCCGAGCCGACGATGGTCCCGGCCGCAAGGCGCCGGGTCCGGGCGGCGTGCGCGATCAGGCGCGGGAAGTCGAAGGTCATGTCCACGCCCGCGTTCGGCCGGCCGACCAGGCGGCCGTTGACGCGGCTGACCAGCGGCAGGGCGACCCTGGCCCCGTCCCAGGCCGCGCCCAGCTCGTCCGGCGTGACCGCGACGGGCGCGAAGCTGCTGGCCGGCTTGCTGTGGAAGAAGCCGAAGCCCTTGGCCAACTCGCCCGGCACCAGGGCGCGCAGGCTCACGTCGTTGAGCAGCATGAGCAGCTTGACGTGGGCGCGCGCGCGGGCGGGGGGAAGGCCCATCGGCACGTCGTCCGTGACGACCGCGACCTCGGCCTCGAAGTCGATGCCCCAGTCCTCGCGCTCGACCGCGATGTCCTCGCACGGGCCCAGGAAGCCGTCGGACAGCCCCTGGTACATCAGCGGGTCGGTCCAGAAGCTCTCCGGCATCTCGGCGCCGCGGGCCTTGCGCACCAGCTCCACGTGGTTGACGTAGGCCGAGCCGTCGGCGAACTGGTAGGCGCGCGGCAGCGGCGCCGCGCAGGCCGCCGGGTCGAAGGGCTCGGCCTCGGCCCGCTCGCCGGCCTCCAGCGCGCGCGACAGCCGGTCCAGCTCCGGGGCCACGTCGTCCCAGCGCTCCAGCGCGGACTGCAGGGTCGGTGCGACGTCCGGCACCCGCGCGCAACGCCGCATCGCCCTGTCGACGACGACGAGGACCCCGTCGCGCCCACCGTCCTTCAGGGAGGCCAGCTTCACGTTTCGCGCTCCGACCCGGTGCCTACTCGGCGGCCGCGGTGTCCCGCCCGCCGCGCCAGGAGTCGACGTAATCGTGCACTTCGACCCCCTCGGGCAACGGGGCGACCTCGAGCGGATCGCGCGCGTCCAGCATCACCGCGACCTCGTCGGTCGCGGCCTTCGTGGGCGTCAGTGCGCCCTGCAGGGCCTTGGGGTGCGGCCCGTGGGTGAAGCCGCAGGGATGGAAGGTGACCATGCCCTCGCCGATGTTGTCGCGGCTGAAGAAGTCGCCGCGGTGGTAGAAGATCACCTCGTCGTAGTCGTCGTTGCTGTGGAAGAACGGCACCTTGAGCGCCCCGGGGTCGGTCTCGAACGGCCTGGGCACGAAGGTGCAGATCACGAAGCGGTCGGCCACGAAGGTCGTGTGCGCCGAGGGCGGCAGGTGGTAGCGGTGGCTCATCAGCGGCCGGATATCGCGCACGTTGAGGCGCACCGGCGCGAGGTTGCCGTGCCAGCCGACCGCGTCCAGCGGGTTGAAGGGATAGGTCACGGTCGAGATCGCGCCGCGCCGCTTGATCAGCACGCGCCAGGCTTCCTCGCGGCCCTCCGGCGTCTGCTGGGCGCGGAAGGCCTCGTCGATCGCCGGAGTGTCGAACACGGCGGGATCGAAGATCGCGTGCGGCCCGGCCAGGCCCTTGTCCGGCAGGCCGTAGCCGGCGCCGGTGGCCTCGATCAGGAGCAGCGCGGCCGGCCCGTCGAACTCGGTGCGCCACATCGTGCCGCGCGGCACGACCACGTAGTCGCCCTCGGCGATGGCCAGGTGCCCGTAGTCGCAAAACAGGTCGCCCCGGCCCCGGTGCACGAACATCAGCTCGTCGCCGTCGCCGTTGCGCGCAAGGGCGCCCATCCGGCCCTCGGTACGCCAGAAGCGGGTGCGCACGTGCGCGCTGTGCAGGACCTCCGTGGCCTCCCACGGGTTGGTGGTCGGCGTCTCGATCCGGCTCAGGTCGAAGGCGCGCGGGCGCAGCGGGCCCTGCCAGTCGATCCAGCCCGTGGGAGGATGCGTGTGATACATCTGCGTGGCCGGGCCGAAGAATCCCTCCCGGCCGAGCTCGCGCTCGTAGGTGCCCGGCGGCAGGTCCGCGTGCGCCTGGCGCGAGGCGGTCCCCTCGATCCGCGGCAAGGCGATCCAGTGCTTCATCGGCCCCTCCCTTGGAATCCGTCGCGTCCGGGCGCGCTCACGCGCCCGCCGCGACCAGGCGGTCGCCGGGCACAACCTCGCCCGGCTTGATGTCCGGAAGCCGCGCCAGCTCCTCGTAGTACGGCGTGAAGTCGGGCCGGGTCGCCTTGAAGAGCTGCGCGAAACTGTCGACCACGAAGTAGCATTCCTGGTAGTCGTCGATGCGGTACTCGGTGCGCATGATCCGCATCAGGTCGAAGGCGATGCGCTTCGGCTGCGGGCTTTCCAGGCAGTAGCGGCTCTCGCCGTGCGAGGAGACGATGCCCGAGCCGTAGATGCGCAGCCCCTCGGGAGTGCGAATGAGACCGAACTCGACGGTGTACCAGTACAGGCGCGCGAGCTTGGGCAGCGCGCCCAGGCGCAGCGCCTTGAGGCCGCCGCGGCCGTAGGCCTGCAGGTAGTCCGCGAAGACCGGGTTGGTCAGGACGGGCACGTGGCCGAAAACGTCGTGGAAGACGTCCGGCTCCTGCAGGTAGTCCATCTGATCCGGCCGGCGAATCCAATTGGTCGCGGGAAAGCGCCGCGACGCCAGGTGGCGGAAGAACACGTCGTCGGGCACGAGCCCGGGCACCGCGACGATGCGCCAGCCCGTGGTCCGCTCCATGACGTCGGACAGGCGCGCGAAGTCCGGGATGCCTTCGGCAACGACGCCCAGGGCCTTCAAACCCTCGAGGTATTCGCGGCAGGCCCGGCCCGGCAGCAGCTTGGACTGGCGCTCGAAAAGCGTGCGCCAGATCGCGTGGTCCTGCTCTGTATAGTCGGCCCAGCCCTGCTCGATCACGAAGTCGTCGGCCGGCGCGGGTGTCTTGGGGTCGACGCCCATCGTTCCGCCCTCGGCTCAACCCTCGAGGACGCCGCGCCGGATCTGGTCCTGTTCCATGGATTCGAACAGGGCCTGGAAGTTTCCCTCCCCGAAGCCCTCGTCGCCCTTGCGCTGGATGATCTCGAAGAAGATCGGCCCAATCACGGTGCGCGTGAAGATCTGCAACAGGATTCCGCCGCCCTCGCCCGGGGCGCCGTCGATCAGGATGCCGTGGCGCTCGAGCCGCGCCAGGTCCTCGCCGTGCCCCGGCAGGCGCTTGTCCGCCGCCTCGTAGTAGGATTCGGGCGGCGGGTCCATGAACTCGACCCCGCGCGCCTTCAGGGCCTCCACGGTGCGGTAGATGTCGTCGGTGGCGAGCGCGATGTGCTGGATGCCCTCGCCGCGGTAGGCGGCCAGGTATTCGGCGATCTGCGACTTGTCGTCGGCCGACTCGTTGATCGGGATGCGGATCCTGCCGCACGGGCTGGTCATCGCCCGGCTGCGCAGGCCGGTCAGCCTGCCCTCGATGTCGAAGTAGCGGATCTGTTTGAAGTTGAACAGCCGCTCGTAGAACCCGGCCCACAGGTCCATGCGGCCGGTGAAGACGTTGTGCGTCAGGTGGTCGATGGCGGTCAGTCCCACGCCCGGGTCCGGCGCCGCCGCGGCCTCGCTCGGCACGAAATCGACGTCGTAGATGCTGGGGTTACCGGCCCGGTCGACCAGATAGATCAGGCTCTCCCCGATCCCCCGGATCGCCGGGATGTTGAGCTCCATCGGGCCGACCCGCCCGTGGTAGGGTTCGGCGCCCAGCTCGACCGCGCGCTCGAAGGCCTTGGCCGCGTCGCGCACGCGAAAGGCGATGGCGCACACCGACGGGCCGTGCACGCGCGCGAACGACTGGGCGAAGCTGCGCGGCTCGGCGTTGACGATGAAGTTGACGTCGCCCTGCCGGTAATGGGTCACCGCCTTGGAGCGGTGGCGGGCGACGGGCCGGAGGCCCATCGCCGCGAACAGGCGGCGGAGCGCCGCGGTATCCTCGGCGGTGTACTCGACGAACTCGAACCCGAACGTCCCCATCGGGTTGTCCCACAGGTCGGCCGGGTCGATCGTGCTTTGTGCCAGTGCGGTCGGCATGTTCGCTCCCTCGGGTCGGGCCCGCATCACGCGGTCGCGAATCGCCTCCCCTTCATCAGTAGGATATAGTTAGGCGAAACTTGGTTAACAATTTACTCACATTCGGGTGAGCCGGCGCGGCCGGGCCCGGAGATGGCCGAGGGAGAGCGGCATGAAGGTTGTGCAGTTCGCGGCGTTCGGCGCGCCCCACGAGGTGGCCGAGTGCGTCGAGGTTCCGGACGTCGGCGCGCCGGCCGCGGACGAGGTCGTGATCGAGATCGAGGCGTTCCCGATCAACCCGGCCGACCTGCTGACGCTCGAGGGGCGCTACGCGGTCCGGCCCGCGCTGCCGGCCACCCTGGGCGCCGAGGGAGTCGGTCGCGTCACCGCCCTCGGCAAGGACGTGGCCGGAGTCGCACCCGGCGACCGGGTCATCAACCTGGGGCGCGACAATTGGGCCCAGCAGCGCAAGGTCAAGGCCGAGCAGGTGATCAAGGTCCCGGCCGACGCGGATGTCCGGCAGCTCGCGATGCTGAAGGTGAACCCGGCCACGGCCCTGCTCATGCTGCGCGAGTACGTCCGCCTCGAGCCGGGCGATTGGGTGATCCAGAACGCGGCGAATTCCGGGGTCGGCACCAACCTGATCCGGCTTGCCAAGGCGGGCGGGATCCGGACCGTCAACGTCGTCCGGCGCGAGTCCCTGGTCGGGGCGCTCCAGGCCATCGGCGCCGACGCGGTCGTCGTGGACGGCGCGGACCTTGGCGAGCGGGTCGCGCGCGAGACCGGCGGCGCGGCCATCCGCCTCGCCGTCGACGCGGTGGCGGGCGAGGCCTGCCTGCGCCTGGCCGACTGCCTGGCCGAGGGCGGGACCGTAGTCAACTACGGCCTGTTGAGCGGCCGGCCGTGCATGCTGGGCGCCCACCACACGATCTTCAAGGGCCTCACGCTGACCGGGTTCTGGCTGGCCAAGGTGCTCGCCGCCGCCCCGCGGGCGAAGATCGGCGCCATCTACGAGGAGCTGCTGGGCCGCCTGCGCGCCGGCGACCTGCACGTACCGGTCGAGGCGACCTATCCCATCGAGGACATCAAGGCGGCGCTCGCCCACGCCGCGCGCGAAGGCCGCGCCGGCAAGGTCCTGGTCGCGCCGAACGCCCCGGTGGCCTGAGGCGCCCACGATTCCGGGGGCGAATTCCCCGGAATTTCGAGAGGTGCCGAAGTCCCGGAAATCGGAAGTCCCGGATATCGGCCGGACCGCGATATTTTTTTGCCCAAATAGCTAGGGCATATTGACCGACATAGCGAACCATAGGGCGAAATACCCTATCATAATTAGGGTATGACGTCCTAATCTAGCGGAATTAGGCGGTCTTGTCCTAAACAATATCGAATACGATATTCAAATTGGCCCATTCAAGACTGGCTGTGACAAAAAAGTGCTTGCATCTCTCATCGGGATGTCGTATATATACTTTCGGACGGGGCACCAGATTCGGCTTTGACTGGGCTGGGTCCTGTTCGTGTAGGGAAGTATCCCGACTTAAGAACTGCCCTTACACCGTATTGCACGCACATCGCACTGACACTCCGCGGGGGCCGCAAGGCCCCCGCTCTTTTTCCCTGGAGCGAGCGTCCCGATCCCCCGCGGCAGCCCGACCTGGCGGCGCGAAGGACCCCGCGCGTGCGTGTGCTCGTGCACAACGGAAGCCGTGTGACCCCCGACGGTTCAATGCATCCGCGAGTTAGGCAAGCCCGATTCCGAGGGTCAACCCAAATTGGCCAATGATTCCAAGAAGATTCCGGACTGTGGCTGGAATGACTCATCGTTCGCGTTTTGTGCCCTTCTCGGGGCGGGCCCGGCCGGCCGGCGGCCCGGTTCGCCCGAGCCCCGAACGAATCGCCGTTGCCGACGGGGCTCGGTTGGCCCCGAGCCGGCGAATCGGATAGCCTCGGCCCCGCTTGCCGAGGACCGCCGGTCGAAGGACGCCGTCGGGCTGGAGGAGCGGACATGCGGCGAATGGTCCCCGCGCTTGGCGCGTTTGCCCTGGTCGCGGCGTGTGGCGACAGTCCGGACGACATCGCCCTGGCGCGGTGCAAGGAAGAGGTGCGCAAGGCGCTGGAGAGCGCGGCGCCGGCGGTAACCTTCCCCAAGCAACCGGCCCCGACCCTCGAGGACGACGCGGTCTACGGCTGGCACATGGACATCGACGTCGACACGGGCGAGCGGCCGCAGAGCACGCGGCGCTCCGGGTACCGCTGCCTGTTTCTCGTGGAAGACCGGAAGACCCCCCTGTTCCTCGCCGTCCTGGAGCGGTAGAAACGGAGGCGCCCCGGCCCCGACCGGGACGCGGAGCAAGCGAAACGGCCCGCACCAGGGGGCGCATGAAGCGACTCACTCTCGGGTTTCTCCTGGCGTCTCTCGCCGCGGTCCCGGCCCCGGCCGCGGAGCACGCGCCGGCGCCCGCGGCGCGCGCCTTCGAGGCCTTCCTGGCGCACAGCGCCCCGCTCTGCCTGCGCGAGCCGGCCCGGCGCTGCGTGGACGCCGGTTGGCGCTTCGCCGACCGAGACCGGGACGGCGGCCTGAGTCTGACCGAGCTCGAGTCGGTGCGCACCGCGCTGCGTTCCTGGCTGACCTGGAAGAACGACGAGATCGCGCCGCAGGAGCGCCGGGGCATCCGGCTCGGCCTGTGGATCGTGGAGGCGATCGGATTGCCGAGGCTGGTCGAGAGCTATGACGGGAACGGGGATGGCGCGATCAGCCGCGGCGAACTTCTGAGCGACGTTCGCCTCGACGACCGCCCGTTGGGCGCGGTCCTGATCGATCCCGATGCGGTCGACTGGGACAGTCTCAAGCGCCGGCTGGGGGCGATGGCGCCGGCGCTCGGCGGCGTCGCGCCGGACACGGCCGAATGATCCTGCCCGGCGACGGCACGCTAGAGCGGATCGTGATTGATTGGAACCACTTCGCGGTTCCAATCCATCACGTGAATCCGCTCTATACATTACAGATGGAGCAGATCCGGGTCGATGAATCGCCTTCGGGCGATTCTCATCGACCCGGATC
>JBHHZJ010000062.1:0-22323 GCA_046758005.1 Kiloniellaceae bacterium | reverse complement strand
GAGCCCCCCCGCGCGCCCCCCCCCCCCCCCCCCCCCCCCCCCCCCCCCCCGCCTCTGCTCTAGGCGAGGGCCGGGCGAGGGTCGGTGTGCCGGGCCAGGCGCAGGGCCGCGGTGTGGGCGAAGCGCAGGATCTGCGCGCGCCGGCGCGTCGGGTTGAGCCTGAGCGGCGGCGCCTCGCGCAGCACGGCGGCGCCGTAGGGGTCGGCGACCAGGAGCCCGCAGTCCTCCGGCAGGACCTCGCGCGGGAAGTCCTCGGGCACGGCGAAATAGAAATGGTCGCAGTAGGCCAGGTACTCGCGCCACTTGCGGTCGGCGCGAAAGTCCTCGAGGCTCGACTTGATCTCGACGATCAGGATCAGGCCGCCCGGGTCCACGCCGATCACGTCGACCCGGCGCCCGCAGCCCAGCTTGAATTCGGTCAGGCTGGTATAGCCGAGCTGGTGCAGCGCCCGGCAAACCCCGCGCGCCAGCCCGGCGCCGTTCGCCGCTTGCCGCACCGCATCGCCCCGCTCGGACGTCATCGCGGCCCCCGCGTCCCTGTTCGCAGCAGCACGGCGCCATGATAGCCCAACCCGGGGCGCCGAATACCAGTTATTGGCGCCCGGCCCGCCGCCGAACCCGGTCATCCGCCCCGGCCGGTAATTCCGGATCGGGCGAGCGGCGGAACTAACCCTCTTCAATGTGCCGGCGAGCTTCCGTCTGGCTCTCGAAGACGTGGGAGGAGACCTTCCGTTTGGCGAGCTCCCTGCCGAGCTTGAGCCGCATGAAGCCGCTCGTCGTGTAACGCGACACCTTGATGTAGTACTTCTTCTCGACGTAGCGCACGAGATCCATATACCTGTCCACCACGTCGTCATCGGCCTCGAAATGGTCGTAGTTGACGATCGAGTTGACGCGTTTTCCGAGCGGTCCCAGGAGACCGTCGACGGCTTCCTTGATGCGCGTCAGGTCCTGCTCCGTCCGCACGCGCATTCCGGCATAGTTCATGTACACGGTGTTGGTCTCGGGGTCGTAGCTCAGCCGGTCCTCTATGCGGATGTCGACCATGCGTTCGCGCAGGCCCATCGGCCCTTCGCGGAAGATGTGCGCACCCATGGCCTTCGGGTCATCGACCACCGGCGCGAACGGCATGCGCTCGAGGATATCGTTTTCGACGTCGATCCCGGGCGCCACCTCGATCAACGCGAGGCCGGCCCGCGTCAGGGCGAAAACGCAGCGTTCGGTGACGTAGTAGACTTCCTTGCCGGCCTCTGCTGCGAGGCGTCCGGAGAACGTTATCTGGCCGACCTTGTTGACGAACTTGCCGAATCTGCCTTCCTTGCCGATGGCGATCCTGCCGTCCCGGACCTCGGCCTCGAACCCGCCTGAGGTGAAGGTCCCGACGAAGACCACCTTCTTGCTGTTCTGGGTGATGTTGATGAAGCCGCCGCAGCCGGAGACACGGTTGCCGAAACGGCTCGCGTTGACGTTGCCTTCGCGATCGCACTCGGCGAAGCCGAGATAAGCCGAATCGAGCCCGCCGCCGTCGATGAAATCGAACTGGGAGGGATGGTCGATGTGGGCGCTGAAATTGACCGCGGCGCCGAAGTCGAAGCCGCCCAAGGGGACACCGCCGATCACCCCCGGGTCGACGATGAACGTGATGAGATCGTGAATTTTCTCTTCGTTGGCGATCATGCCGATGGCGTCGGGCAGGCCGATGCCGAGGTTAACGACGCTGTTGGGAAGCAGCTCCATCGCCGCCCTGCGCGCGATCACCTTCTTCGCATCGAGCGGGAGTTGCGGCAGCGCCTCGAGAGGTACGCGCAGCTCGCCCGAAAGAGCCGGGTTGTACCGCGTTCCGTAGTTTTGCCGGTGGTGCTCGGGTTCGGCCACGACGACGGCATCGACAACGATTCCCGGCACCCGAACGCGCCTTGCGTCGAGCGAGCCGCTCTCCGCGATGCGCTCGACCTGGCACAGCACGAGACCACCCGAATTCTTGACGGCGAGCGCCATTGCCAGGGTCTCGAGCCGGAGCGATTCCTTCTCCATCGTGACGTTGCCGTCGGGATCGGCGCTGGTGCCGCGGATGAACGCCACGTCGATCGGGAAGGCCTTGAAGAAAAGCGACTCGGTGCCGCCGAGCTCGACGACTTCGACCAGATCCTCCTTGGCCGCCTCGTTGACCTTGCCTGCCTCGATGCGTGGATCGACGAACGTTCCCAGGCCCACCCGCGAAAGCGTGCCCGGCTTGCCGGCCGCGATGTCCCGGTACAGGTGCGTGATCACGCCCTCCGGCAGATTGTAGGCCTCGATCCTGTTTTCGACGGCAAGCTTCTCGATCGCGGGAATGAGCCCGTAGTGCCCCCCGATCACCCGCTTCAGGAGCCCTTCGTGGCCGAGGTGGTTGAGCCCCCGATCCTTGCCGTCGCCCTGGCCGCCGGCGTAGACAAGGGTCAGATTCGTGGGCGTTCCGGTTGCGAGGAACCGCTGCTCGAGAGCGACGAACAGTTGATCGGGCGTCCCGTTTCCGCCGTAGCCCGCGGTCGCCAGCACGTCGCCGTCCCGGACGAGCGCGATCGCGTCTTCGGCTGAGATGACCTTCTTGAATGCCATAACATCCCGATCCCGAATCCGGGGCCGGTCTCCTGTGGATCTGATCGATGGTAGCAAATTGGACGCGCGCCAAGCACGTCAAATGGTCCGGAAATGGTCCGGCGGGCTTGGCTCGCGGTGGCGCGCCCCGGCCGGACCTACAGGCCGGCGATCGCGAGCAGCCCGATCAACGGCGTCAGCAACAGCGCGGCAAGCCCGAGGTAGACGAGCGCGTTGAACCGGCCGGACACCATGCCCTCGCCGTACAGGCGCGCCAGCGCCCGATGCTCGCGTCCCATCAGAACCACGAGATAGAAGCGCCGCCGGCCGAACGGGACCGAGCGCCGGATCTCGACCTTGTGATTGGCCACGCCCCGGGTGCCGAGCATGATCTTGATCGCCTCGCGCTGATCCTCGGTGAAGCCGGCCGCAACCTCGGGGTCCACGCGCTTCAGGTAATGCTCGAGGACGACGTCGCTCAAGCGGAGTCGGACCGAACCGCCCGGGTGCTTGGCCTTGTTTTTGCGCGCCGGACGGGCCCGGTTCGTTCCCCGCTCCTGAACGGCGGGGTTCGAGGCGTGGGACACGTTGCTGCTCCCTGGCTTATCGAAGACCCGGCGGAGCCCCAGTTGTGCCAGAGCGCGCTTGCCAAACCGTTAATACCGAAGGGCATTGTGATTGACTCACAATGCCCTTTGGCAAGCGCGACCGCGCGCCCGAGCATGGGCGAGGAAAGCCTGCGTGGCGTTTGAACGCCCAGCGGTCATTTGCAATGACCGCTAATATGAGAGGGACCAGCCGCGAGCGGTCCGGGACGCGTAACGGCCGGACGCGCAGCGCCCCGCCCGACCCCGATTACCGCGCGCAGGTGATCTCCCGGAAGCCGTCGCAGACGAACTGGGCGCAGACCCGTTCCTCGCCCATGACGATGGTGGGAAAGAGCCCGCCGATGTTCTCGTCGATCTTCCAGGCGGCGGCGCGCGCGAACCCGCGGGCCCGGCACCAGGCGGCGGCGGCCGGCTCGCCGCAGTCCTTGTCCCGGTGCAGGCAGTAATTGAGGCGGTAGATCTCGTAGACCGGGAACCGGAAGGTCTGGTTCTGGCCGGCGGGCGGCGGCGCCTTGCCCGCGGGCGGCGGCAGCACCGGCCGGAGCTTGGGCAGGGCCTGCTGGACCTCCCTGGGCGAGGACGCCGGGGCCGGGACCGGCTCAGCCGGTTCGCTCCGCGCGGCCGGGGCCTCGGCCGGCCCCGGTTTTGCCTGGGCCTGCGCTTCCGCCGGCTCCGGCTTCGGCCGGGGCGCCGGCGCGGGCTCGGCGCGAGCGGCGGGCGTGGCGGCGGCGCTGCCGGGCTCGGGCGCGGTCGGCTCGGGCGCAGTCGGCTCGGGCGCGGGCGCGGGGGTTGGCGGTGCCTCGGCCGCAGGGGCCGGCCCGGAGCGCGGCGCGGCCGCCAAGGTGTCCTCGGGCTCGGCCGGCGCCGGCTCGGTCTCCTGCGCGGTCGGTTTCGGCGCCGGCTCGGTCTCCTGCGCCGTCGGTTCCGGCGCCGGCGCCGCGGGCCGTATCAGGTAGGGCGCGAGCGCGCCGTTCTCGTAGACGATCCGCACCGAGCGCGCCCGGTCCCGGAAATCGGAACGGCCGAGCCGGAAGTCGCGCGTGAGGCTCGCCCCGCTCTTGAAGCTGACCGACACACCCCGGCACCCGAGGCCGTCGAACAGGGTCGCGGTCACGTCGTGGCGGACGGTCCGGTAGCGATCGTCGAGATCGGCGGGCATGAGCAGCACCAGGCGGTCGCTGGCCGTGAAGTCGAGGACCTTGTCCTGCGAGCCTTCGTATCGGTAGGTCCCGGCGAGGTCGAAGCAGCGCGCGGTCTCCGGCGCGCCGGCGACCGGGACGAACACGCGGTCGTAGACCGTCTTGTGGATGGGATTGCGGCAGCGGATTCCGATGGTGCTGCGCCGGTCGAGCAGCAGCGCGCCCGGCGGCGGGCCGAGGTCGTCGCGATACACGATCAAGGAGGCATAGCCGCCCGCCGCGCCCGGGTCGGTCCCCGGCCCGCTCGGCTGGTGTGCGGGCGCGGGCGCGAATCGTGCGGTGGCGCCCAGCCATTTCAGGTCCGAGCGCGCATCCGTGCCCACCGCGGGCAGGCAGCCCACGTCCCGGGACGCGAAGAAGGGCCGCTGGAACAGCGCCACCCCGACGCCCGGCCCGGTGTCGACCGCCGCGACCGCGCCGTCCACGTCGTCGCCCACGTAGGGCACGTAAAGATAGGGCCTGTCGGGCGGCAGCCGCCAGGTCTTCGACGGCCCGCTGCGGTCCGGGGCGGCGTAGCCGATCACCTCCCCGGGTCCCGGCGCCTCGGCCGCCGCCGCCCCGGCGGCACGGATCAGAGCGGCGGCCAGCGCGACCGCCATCACGCGTCTCGATGCCGCGGGCATGAGCATGCCTTCGCGCCGGTTTCCCTGCCAATCCCTGCGCGGGACAGGATAGCAGCACAAGCCCGCCGCGCCCAAGGGCGAGTTGGCCGGCCCTTCCTCCCCGGTGGCCGCGCCGCCGCGCGTGCGGTACTCTCGCCGCGCACCCGGCCGATCGCACGGACGTTCGAGACGATGCCGATGAAGCGCACGCCTCCCCGCTGGCTCAGGCCCGCGGTCGACCATGGGCCGCTGGCGGTTTTCTTCCTGGTCTACGTGAAGGCGGGGTTGTTCGCCGCGACCGGGGCATTGATGGCGGCGGCCGCCGCGGCGTGCGCGCTCTCGCTCGTGCTGACCCGGCGCGTGCCCTGGCTGCCGCTCGTGACCGCGGCCGCCGTGGGCGTGTTCGGCGGGCTCACCCTGGGGCTCAAGGACGACACCTTCATCAAGATGAAGCCGACCATCGTACAGGGCCTGCTCTCGGCGCTGCTGCTGGGCGGGCTCGCGCTCGGGCGGCCGCTGCTCAAGCCGCTGCTGGGGGCGGCCTGGTCCATGAACGAGGCGGGCTGGCGCAAGCTGACCCTGCGCTTCGCCCTGTTCTTCGCCGCGAGCGCGGCGCTCAACGAGGTCGTGTGGCGCACCCAGCCCACCGACGTGTGGGTTGCCTTCAAGGTCTTCGGCCTGGTCGGGCTGACGCTCTTGTTCTCGTTCGCGCAGGTGCCGCTGATGACCCGCCATCACGTGAGCGGCGAGCGGGCGCGGGACGCCTGAGCGCCGCCGGTCGCCCGCCGGTCCCACGCCGAGGGAAATTTTTCGACAAGAGGGCTTCCGCACGGCGGCCCGGCGGTAGACAATGACGCTCGCCCCGGGCGGGCCCGGTTCCGCGCGGGGCATGACCGCAAAGGCCGGCGACAACGGCCGCGGATCTTGGCATGGGAGGGAAAGTTGGTCCCGGGAAGCTTCGACTATCATCGGCCCCGTTCGCTCGACGAGGCCGTCTCGTTGCTCGCCCAGTTCGGCGAGGAGGGGCGGGTGCTCGCCGGCGGGCACAGCCTGATCCCCATGATGAAGCTGCGCCTGGCCCAGCCAGCGCACCTGATCGATCTCCAGGGCGTGCCGGAGCTGCGCGGCATCGCCCAGGTGGGCGAGGCGATCCACATCGGCGCCATGACGACGCAGGCCGAGATCCTGGCCTCGGAGGCGCTGGCCGAGGTGTGCCCGATCCTGCGCGAGGCGGCGGCGCAGATCGCCGACCCGCAGGTCCGCTCCCTCGGCACGATCGGCGGCAACGTCGCCAACGGCGACCCCGGCAACGACATGCCGGCGGTGATGATGTGCCTGGACGCCGCCTACGCCCTGCGCGGCCCGCAGGGCGAGCGGATCGTCGCCGCGCGCGCGTTCTACGAGGGCACGTTCGCCACCGCGCTCAAGGACGGCGAGGTCCTGACCCAGGTCCGGATCCCGCTGCCGCCGGCCGGCCACGGCTACGCTTACGAGAAGCTGAAGCGCAAGGTCGGCGACTACGCCACCGCGGCCGCCGCGGCGATCCTCGCCCTGGATGGCGGCGCGTGCCGGCGGGCCGCCATCGCGCTGACCAACGTGGCGCCGACGCCGCTTTACGCCGCGGCCGCGGGCGCGGCGCTGGAGGGCACCGCGGTCGATGCCGGGGCGGTGGACGAGGCCGCGGCCCGCGCGGTCGCGATCACCGACCCGGTCGCGGACCTGCGGGGCCCGGTGGAGTTCCGCCGGCACGCCGCCGGGGTCATGACCCGGCGCGCGATCGAAAAGGCGCTGAGCCGCGCGAGGGGAGCCTGAAGCCCATGGAAAAGACCCGAATCACCCTGACCGTCAACGGCGGCGCGGTCGAGGCCGAGGTCGAGCCGCGCCTGCTGCTCATCCATTTCCTGCGCGAGCACCTGAACCTGACCGGCGCGCACATCGGGTGCGAGACCTCGCACTGCGGCGCCTGCACGGTCGACCTCGACGGCCGCTCGGTGAAAAGCTGCACGGTGTTCGCGGTGCAGGCCGACGGCGGCGCGGTGCTGAGCGTGGAGGGCCTGGCCCGGGACGGCAAGCGCCACCCGCTCCAGGACACCTTCGCCGAGGACCACGGGCTGCAGTGCGGCTACTGCACGCCGGGGATGCTCATGCGCGGCTACCGGCTGTTGCAGGAGAATCCGGACCCCGGCGACGAGGACATCCGCCGGGGCATCTCGGGCAACCTGTGCCGCTGCACGGGCTATCAGAACATCGTCAAGGCGATCCGCAACGCGGCGCGCCAACTCAGGGAAACGGAGGCTGCGGAGTAATGGGCGAGACGACAACGGCCACGGCGGCCGAACGCGAGGAGCGCCTCGGCGGCATCGGCTGCGAGCGCCGGCGCAAGGAGGACGCCCGCTTCATCCAGGGCAAGGGCAACTACGTCGACGACATCAAGCTGCCCGGCATGGTCTTCGGCGACTTCGTGCGCAGCGCGCACGCGCACGCGCGGATCAAGTCGATCGACACCGAGCAGGCCAGGGCCCTGCCCGGCGTGCTGGCCGTGCTGACGGCGGAAGACCTGAAACCGCTCAACCTGCACTGGATGCCGACGCTGGCCGGCGACAAGCAGGCGGTGCTGGCCGACGGGAAGGTCCACTTCCAGAACCAGGAGATCGCCTTCGTCGTCGCCGAGGACCGTTACGCCGCGGCCGACGCCATCCAGCTCATCGACGTGGATTACGAGGAGCTTCCGGTGCTCGTCGATCCCAAGCGGGCGATGGCGCCGGACGCGCCGGTGCTGCGCGAGGACGCGCGCGACCAGAACGAGGTCGGCCAGGGCCCGCGCCGCCATCCCAACCATATCTTCACCTGGGAGTCGGGCGACAAGGACGCGACCGAGCGGGCCTTCGCCGCGGCCGATATCGCCGTCAAGGAGGAGATCTTCTACCAGCGTGTCCACCCGGCGCCGCTCGAGACGTGCGGCTGCGTCGCCTCGATGGACCCGGTGCAGGGCGCGCTCACGCTCTACGGCACCTTCCAGGCGCCGCACGTCATCCGCACGGTGGTCTCGCTGATCGCGGGGCTGCCCGAAAGCAAGATCCGCGTCGTCTCGCCCGACGTGGGCGGGGGCTTCGGCAACAAGGTGGGCGCCTATCCGGGTTACATCTGCGCCGCCGTGGCCTCGATCGTGCTTGGCCGGCCGGTCAAGTGGATCGAAAGCCGGATCGACAACATCTCGACCACGGCGTTCGCGCGCGACTACCACATGACCGGCGAGCTGGCCGCCGACAAGGACGGCAGGATCAAGGCGCTGCGCGTGTACGTGCTGGCCGACCACGGCGCCTTCAACGCCCACGCCCAGCCGAGCAAGTGGCCGGCCGGGTTCTTCAACATCGTCACCGGCAGCTACGACATCCCCGCCGCCCACATCGCGGTGGACGGGGTCTACACCAACAAGGCGCCGGGCGGGGTCGCCTACCGCTGCTCGTTCCGGGTGACCGAGGCCTCGTACCTGATCGAGCGCATGATCGACGTGCTCGCCCAGAAGGCGGGCATCGACAAGGCGGAGGTCCGCCTGCGCAACTTCATCGGGCCCGAGCGGTTCCCCTACGTCTCGACGCTCGGCTGGGAATACGACAGCGGCGACTACCCGGCGGCGCTCGAGAAGGCGCTCGCGGCCGTCGGCTACGAGGAATTGCGCAAGGAGCAGGCGGAGAAGCGCAAGAGGGGCGAGCTGATGGGCATCGGCATCGCTACGTTTACCGAGATCGTCGGCGCCGGCCCATCGCGCAACTGCGACATCCTCGGCATCAAGATGTTCGACAGCTGCGAGGTCCGGGTCCATCCCACGGGCAGCGCGATCGCCCGCTTCGGCACGCGGGGCACGGGCCAGGGGCACGAGACCACCTACGCCCAGATCCTCGCCTCGGAGATCGGCATCCCGTCCGACGACATCACGATCGAGGAAGGCGACACCGACACCGCGCCGTACGGGCTGGGCACCTACGGCTCGCGCTCGACGCCGGTGGGCGCGGCCGCGGCCGCGCGCGCCGGGCGCAAGATCCGCGACAAGGCGCGCAAGATCGCCGCCCACATGCTCGAGGTCAGCGAAGAGGACCTCGAATGGGACGTCGACCGCTTCGCGGTCAAGGGCGTGCCGGCGATGTCGGCGACCATGAAGGACATCGCCATGGCCGCCTACAGCAACCTGCCCGAGGGCATGGAGCCGGGCCTGGAGTTCGTCGACTACTACGACCCGCCCAACATGACCTACCCGTTCGGCGCCTACGTCTGCGTGGTCGACGTCGACCGCTTCACCGGCGAGGTCGAGGTCCGGCGCTTCTACGCCCTCGACGATTGCGGCACCCGGATCAACCCGATGATCATCGAGGGCCAGGTGCACGGCGGGCTGGCCGAGGCCTTCGCCATCGCCATGGGCCAGGAGGTCGCCTTCGACGAGATGGGCAACGTCCAGGGCGCGAGCTTCCTGGACTACTTCCTGCCGACCGCGGTCGAGACCCCCTATTGGGAGACCGACTACACCGTGACGCCCTCGCCGCATCACCCGATCGGCGCCAAGGGCGTCGGCGAATCGCCCAACGTCGGCGGGGTCTCGGCCTTCTCCAACGCGGTGGTCGACGCCTTCGCCCACCTGGGGGTGACGCACATGCCCATGCCGCACACCGCCTGGCGCATCTGGCAGACCTGCCATGCCCTCGGGATCGACCGCTAGGCGCGGGGCCGCCGCCGCGCCGCCGCCGGCGCGCGCGCCGGAGGTGCGGCCGGCCGCCGAGCCCGAGGACATCATCGAGGCCATGGCGCGCCTGAAGCGGAACGGGCAGCCCTTCGCGCTCGCCACCGTGGTGCGCACGCGCGACGCCACCGCGGCCAAGGTGGGGGCGAAGGCGATCGTGCGGTCCGACGGGTCGATGGCCGGCTGGGTCGGCGGCGGCTGCCTCCAGGGCGTGGTGCGCAAGGTGGCCGCGCAGGCGCTCGCCGACGGGCGCGCGCGCATGATCCGCGTGCGCCCGGCGCGCGAGGCGGCGGCCGCGGACGGCGTCGAGGACTACAAGAGCGCGTGCCCGAGCGGCGGCTCCGCCGAGGTGTTCGTCGAACCGATCCTGCCCCGGCCCCTGCTGCTGGTGGCCGGCGCCGCGCAGACGGCGCGCGCGCTGTGCGACCTCGGCCGGCGCCTCGGGTTCGCGGTCACGCTTGCCGCCCTGCCCGAGGACCTGGTGCATATGCCCGACTGCGACGGCCGGATCGCGGGGTTCGATCTGACGGGCGCGCCGCGCGCGGACTCGAGCTTCGTGGTGGTGGCGACGCAGGGCAAGCGGGACCGCGAGGCGCTCGAGGCGGCGCTGGCCACGGGCGCGCCGTACGTCGCCTTCATCGGCAGCCGGCGCAAGGCGGCCAAGTTGAAGGATGAGCTTGTGGCCCGCGGCGCGGACCCGGCGCGGGTCGCGGCGCTGCGCTCGCCCGCCGGCCTCGACCTGGGGGCGGTCACGCCGGAGGAAATCGCGTTGTCCGTGCTGGCCGAGATCGTGCGGGAGCGGCGCCGGGACCGGCCCGGCGAGCTCGTCGAGGAGGACGTGCTCGAAGGGGCGGCGGTGGAGACCCGGATCGTTCCGCCCGCCGCGCGCGGCTGCTGCGGGGAGGCCGAAGGGGCCTGAGCGCGCACGCCTCAGCCGGCGCGGGCGACCCTGTTGCCGGGGCGGGCCGACCCGGCCGCACGCCCGTCCCGCGCGCGGACCATCAGCCTGGCGAGCGCGATCCCGAGGCTTACCAGCGGCGCGAAAGGATAGCGCGGATAGGTCGCTTCGAAGGTGAGGGTCTGCCGCATCGTCCGTTCTCCCGGGTCCTGTCTGGGCGCGGAATGGTGCATTGCACAATATAAATATAGTGCGCCCGTTCAGCGGCTTAAAGGCCGCGGCTTTTGCACTGCGGCCATGCGTTATCGGTATGGCAGGACGGCTTGTTTAGGGGACAGCATACTTAATTCAACGAATTAAGTATGCTGTCCCCTAAATAATTAAGTATACTGTCCCCGAAAGACTTAGCGCGCGAGCGCCTCGCGCATGGTGGCGGCTATGGCGGCCGCCGAGGGGGCGACGTGGACGCCCGCGGCCTTCAGCGCCTCGGCCTTCTCCGCCCCGGCGCCGGTGCCGAACACGTTGACCGTGCCGGCGTGGCCCATGCGCCGCCCGGTCGGCGCGTGCAGGCCGGCGACGAAGGCGACGATGGGCTTGGCCGGCTTTTCGGCCCTGATGAATTCGGCCGCCTCCTCCTCGGCGGTGCCGCCGATCTCGCCGATCAGCACGATGGCGCGCGTTTCCGGGTCGGCCAGGAACAGCTCGAGGCACTCGACGAACCCCACGCCGTAGACCGGGTCGCCGCCGATGCCCACGACCGTCGACTGGCCGAGCCGGGCGGCCGTGCATTGGCCGACCGCCTCGTAGGTGAGCGAGGCCGAGCGCGAGGCGATGCCGATGCGTCCGGGCGCGTGGATGTGCCCGGGCATGATCCCGATCTTGCACTGCTCGGGCGTGATGATGCCTTGGGAATTGGGGCCGATCAGGCGGGTGCGCGAATCCTGGAGCCGGCGCTTGACCCGGACCATGTCGAGCACGGGCACGCGCTCGGTCACGCACACCACGAGCGGCACCTCGGCCTCGATCGCCTCGATCATCGCCTCGGCCGCGGAGCGCGGCGGCACGAAGACCAGGCTGGCGTCCGCGCCGGTCGCCCGCACGGCCTCGGCCACCGTGTCGAAGACCGGCAGATAGAGGTGCCTGGTCCCGCCCTTGCCCGGGGTCACGCCGGCCACGATGTTGGTGCCGTAGGCGATCGCCTGCTCGCAGTGGAAGGTCGCCTGCGCACCGGTCATGCCCTGGCAGACGACCTTGGTGTCGCGGTCGACCAGGACCGCCATTACGCCGCCGCCCGCTTGGCGGCCTCGACCGCCTTCCGCGCCGCCTCGGCCATGTCGTCGGCGAAGACGGCCGGGATGGCCTGGCCGATGAGCGTCTTCTTGGCGATCTCCATGTTGGTCCCGGCGGCGCGGACGATGAGCGGCGCCCCGAGGCCGGTCTCGCGCACGGCCGCGGCGATCCCCTCGGCGATGGTGTCGCAGCGCAGGATGCCGCCGCCGTAGATGTTGACCAGAATCGCCTTCACCTTCGGGTTGCGCAGGATCATCCGGAAGCCGGTGGCCACCTGCTGGCGCGTGGCCACGGGGCGCACGTCCATGAAGTCGGCCGGTTCGCCGCCGCACTGCTTGATCAGGTCGACGGTGGCCAGCGCCAGGCCCGCGCCGTTGACCATGCAGCCGATGTCGCCGTCAAGCTTGACGTAATTGATCTCGTAACGCGCGGCCTCCAGCTCGGCAGGGTCGACCTCGTCCTCGTCCCTGAGCGCCGCGACCTCCGGGTGGCGGAACAGCGCGTTGTCGTCGAAGCCCATCTTGACGTCGACCGCGAGCAGCTCGCCGGCCTCGGTCACCGCCAGGGGATTGATCTCGATGAGGCTCGCGTCCAGCTCGACGAAGGCTGTGTAGACCCCGGCCATGATCTCGGCCGCCGCCTCGGCCGCGGCGCCGTGCACGCCGAGCTCGGCGGCCAGCCCGTGGGCGCCGTCGCGCGGCAGGCCGACGGCGGGATCGACGACGAGCCTGTGCAGCATCGAGGGGTCCTGGGCCGCCGCCTCCTCGATGTCCTCGCCGCCTGCGGCCGAGGCGAGCAGGGCCACCCGCCCCGCGCCGCGGTCGACCAGCGCCGCCAGGTACAGCTCGCGCGCCGCCTCGATCCGCTCCTCGACGTAGACGGCCTTGACCCGCTTGCCCTCCGCGCCGGTCTGGTAGGTCACCAGCGAGGAGCCCAGCATCTCCGTGGCCGCGGCCTTGGCCTGGTCGATCGAGCGGACCATGCGCACGCCGCCCGCCTTGCCGCGGCCGCCGGCATGGATCTGGGCCTTGACCATGCACGGCGAGCCGCGCAGGTCGCGGGCCACCGCCTCGGCCTCGGCCGGACTGCGCGCGACCGCGCCGCGCGGCGTCCTCACGCCGTAGCGTCGCAGCAGCTCCTTGGCCTGGTATTCGTGGACGTACATCGCACGCACCCCCCGGGGGTCCTCGCGCGGCCGTCCCGGCCGCCGCGCCCCCGGCCCTCTCCGGTCCTCTCCGCCTGGGTGTCTGGTATACATTATACCAGGCGCTCCGACAGGCCGCAACCGGAATTCGCGACCCCTGCGCGGCCGCCGGGACCGGCGCGCCCGCGGCGACGGGCAAACCGGCGCGCCGCGCGCCCGGAGGGCGGCGGATCAAATTACGCTGTACAACGCAGGCGAGGTTTCCTAGAGTCGGTTGTGGTATACCACATTCCACAGACATCGGATCGGGAAACGCGGACTGCTGGAATCGATAAATCGGTTGCGGCGTGCCCGGTCGCTTTGGGCATAATACGGCAACGATCCGGCAATGATCCGGGCACGACACGGGTACGACACGGGTACGACACGGGCACGATGCACGTCAACCAAGATCACGAAACGCCATCAAGGGAGGAAACGGTGAAAAAACTGGCCGCAAAAGTCTTGTCACTGGGCATTGCCCTCGGTCTGGGCGCGGGGCTCGCCGCCGCGCCGAACCACGCCGCGGCGGGATGGCAGCCCAAGAAACCGGTCGAATTCATCATCATGGCCGGCAAGGGCGGCGGGGCCGACAAGATGGCCCGCCTGATGCAGACCATCATCGCCAAGCACAAGTTTTCGTCCAAGCCGTTCACGCCGATCAACAAACCGGGCGGCTCCGGCGCCGAATCCCTGGTATATCTGAAGGAGCACACCGGCGACGACCATGTCATCATGGTCACGCTGAACAGCTTCTACACGACGCCGCTGCGCAACCCGGGCCTGGGCGTGGACATCACCACCTTCACGCCGATCGGGCGCATGGCGGAAGACACCTTCCTGCTCTGGGTGCACGCCGACACCGACATCAAGTCGGTCCCGGACTTCGTCAAGGCCGCCAAGGCCAAGGGCTCCCAGTGGATCATGGCCGGCACCGGCAAGGGCCAGGAGGACCAACTCCTGACCAGCTTCCTCAACTCGGCCTACGGGCTCAACATGAAGTACGTCCCCTACAAGGGCGGCGGACGGGTGGCCAAGGAGCTGGCCGGCAAGAACGCCGATTCCACGGTGAACAACCCCTCCGAACAGCTCGGCTTCTGGCAGGCCGGCAAGACCCGGCCGCTCGCCGCCTTCACGCCGAGCCGCCTCGAGGTCTTCCCGGATGTTCCGACCTTCCGCGAGCTCGGCAAGGACTACGTCTACTTCATGCAGCGCAGCGTGGTCGGCGCGCCGGGCATGAGCGCGGAGGCCGCGGCCTATTATCAGGATGTGTTCCGCAAGGTCTACGACTCGTCCGAGTGGCAGCAGTACATGAAGAAGAAGAGCCTGCTCGGGGACTTCCTGACCGGGAACGATCTCATGGAGTATTGGAAGAAGGAGCGGAGGATCCACGAGAAGATCCTGAAGGACATCGGCGAAATCGGTTGATGCGATAGCGAACGCGAAGAAGTCGGACGCGGGGGAGGGGATCGCGATCATGCGGTTGGCCGAGCTCGTCATGGCCGTCGTCATGGCGATCTTCTCCCTCTACCTCATGTGGAAGAGCACGGATCTCCCCATCGGCTGGATTCCCGACGAGGGTCCGGGCGGCGGGGCGTTTTCGTTCTGGCTGGCCACGGGGATGTTGGTGTGCTGCCTGGCCGTGATCGCGCGCTGGCTCACGCGCGCGAGCGCGCCAGCGCGCTCCGACGAGCCCTACATGAGCGGCCGCACGCTCAAACAGTTCCTCCTCGTGGCGGGGTCGCTGACCGTGATGATCGGGCTAATCCACGTCATCGGCATTTACGGTTCGGTCCCGCTGTTCCTCGTCTTCTACGTGCGGTTCCTGGGACGGCACCCCTGGGTCACGACCGGGGCGATTGCCGCCGCCACGCCGGTCGTCACCTTTTTCTTCTTCGAGATCGCCCTCAACATCAGCTTGCCGAAGGGCCTGCCGGTAATCGAAGAGCAGATCTTCTATCCCTTGTACGACATCTTCCTCTAAGGATCCCGGCGTGTTCCTCTAAGGATCCCGGCGTTCGAGGCGAGCCCCGGGGTTCGACCGGGCGACATCCGGGCGGGCAGGATCGGGCGAGGCCGGGCCGCACAGTTGGAAGCACGACGGCTGACCAAGGATGGACATTCTCAGTCTCTTGATCGACGGTTTCATCGTCGCCTTCCAGCCGCTCAACCTGGCCGTCGTCATCTTCGGCTGCGCCGTCGGCCTGTTCATCGGGGCGATGCCGGGGCTGGGCTCGGTCAACGGGGTGGCCATCCTGCTGCCCATGACTTTCCTGGTGCCGCCGACCGCGGCCATCATCTTCCTGGCGGCGCTCTATTACGGCGCGATGTACGGCGGCGCGATCAGTTCGATCATGCTGGGCATTCCGGGCGCCTCGACCGCGGTGGCCACGACCTTCGACGGACGGCCGCTGGCGCTGAAGGGCAAGGCGGACACGGCCCTTGTCGCCGCGGCCACGGCCTCGTTCGTCGGCGGGACGATCTCCGTCGTGCTGTTCACGGCCTTCGCCCCGCCGCTGGCGGAAGTGGCGCTCACCTTCGGCGCGCCCGAAATCTTCGCGCTCATGATCCTGGCCTTCGCCACCTTCATCGGACTGGGCGGCGACGACATCCCGAAGACCTTCTTCTCGATCTTCCTCGGGCTGGCGATGAGCGCCGTGGGGCTCGACATCATCAGCGGCCAGCCCCGGCTCATCTTCTTCGGTCTGCCCGGCTTCTATCACGGGATCAACTTCCTGGTCCTCGCGATCGGCATCTACGGCATCGGCGAGATGCTGTGGACCATGGAGGCGAGCAAGGGCGAGGTGTCGATCTCCCAGGCCACGGTGACGGTCAGGCGTATCCTGGACAACCTCAAGGGCCTTGCCGGCAGCATCAAGACCATGCTGATGGGCTCGTTCCTCGGCTACTTCGTCGGCATCCTGCCGGCCGCCGGGGCGACGCCGGGCTCGCTCATGGCCTACGGCGTGGCCAAGACCATGGCCAAGAAGCCCGAGACCTTCGGCAAGGGCAACGTCGACGGCGTGGTGGCCGCGGAAGCGGCCAACAACGCGGCCTCGACCGGGGCCATGCTGCCCATGCTGACGCTGGGCATTCCGGGCTCGCCCACGACCGCGATCCTGCTCGGCGGCATGGTCATCTGGGGCCTCGAGCCCGGGCCGATGCTGTTCGTCGAGCACAAGGATTTCGTCTGGGGCCTGATCGCGAGCCTCTATGCGGCCAACCTGTTCGCGCTCCTGATCAACATCGCGTTCATTCCGGTCTTCATCTGGGTCCTGAAGATGCCCTTCACGATCCTGGCGCCCATCATCTTCGTGCTCTGCGTGGTCGGCGGCTACGCGCCGACCCAGGACATGCACGACGTCTGGCTCATGCTGCTGTTCGGCATCATGGGCTATCTCATGCGCAAGCTCGACTACCCCATGGCCCCGGCGGTGCTGGCCATCGTGCTCGGTCCGCTGGCCGAACCGGCCATGCGCCAGTCGCTCCTCATCTCCGAAGGGTCGTTCATGATCTTCTTCGAGCGGCCGATCGCCGCCGCGATCATGGTCGCCGCCATCGGCCTGCTCCTCCTGCCGCTCTTGAACGCCCTCAAGAACCTGCTGATCCGCCGGGCCGCCGGCGGGGCGGCGTGATCGGCCACGGCCCCGGGACGATCGGCGGGCCACCGTGCCCCGGCCTTGCGCGGCGCGTTGTATTTGGTATATCGTATACCAGATGCCTGACGGCGAGGGCGCCGGGGCCGTGCGGGAGTCCGAAGCAGCCGGGCCGGGCCGGGCTGGGCCCTTCCTGCTTTGCGGGCGCCGGTCGGCGCCCAAGCCAGGGGTCGAGGGCACCTAGGCCGAGGGCTCAGGCGTTCGGCCTTCTCGCATGACGCGCCGCGCCAAACGGCTTCGGGCGGGAGAGGGCGGGAGACGGAATTCTGGTCATGGCGACCGCCAAACTGGACGTGGCGCCGATCGAGGCGAACTTCAGCCTGAAGGACAGGATCTACAGTTCGCTCAAGCAGGCGATCACGTCCATGAACATTTACGCCGAGGATTCCGAGCCGCGCCTGGACGAGCGCGAGCTGTCCGAGAAGCTGGCCATCAGCCGCACGCCGATCCGCGAGGCCCTGGCCCGCCTCGAGCAGGAGGGCCTGGTGCGCATCGTGCCGCGCAAGGGCGTGTTCATCGTGCGCAAGACCAAGGACGAGATCCTTGAAATGATCACGGTGTGGGCGGCGCTGGAGAGCATGGCGGCGCGCCTGGTCACCCTGCGCGCCAGCGACGAGGAGATCGCCACCCTGCGCACGCTGTTCTCGACCTTCGAGGGCGACGAGGTCACCGCTCGGATCGACGAGTACTCGGAGCGCAACATCGACTTCCACTCGCAGATTCTTAAGCGCAGCCGGTGCGAGTTGCTCAACGAGATGGCGAGCAACCTGTTTATCCATATGCGCTCGATCCGGGCGCGCACGATCTCGGAGGCCAACCGGGCCAGGCGATCGATCATCGACCACATGCACATCATCGAGGCGATCGAGCGGCGCGACACGGATCTGGCCGAGCGCCTGGTGCGCGAGCACACCCTGAACCTGGCGGACCACGTGGCCGCCAACGTCGACTACCTCGATTGACGCAGGTCGCGGACGTTCAAGTCTCACCCTGGAGGAGGATCATGGCTGGGGCGGCAACCGATACGCTGGCGAAGAAGACGCGGTCGGGAAACGTGATCTCGGGCGGGCACCTGGTTGCGAAGGCCCTCAAGAACGAGGGCATCGACGTGATCTTCACCCTTTGCGGAGGGCACATCATCGACATCTACGACGGTTGCCTCGATGAGGGCATCAAGATCATCGACGTACGCCACGAGCAGGTTGCCGCGCACGCCGCCGACGGCTACGCCCGCATGTCGGGCAAGCCGGGCTGCGCCGTCGTGACCGCCGGGCCGGGCACCACCGACGCCGTGACCGGCGTGGCCAACGCCTTCCGCGCCGAGAGCCCGATGCTGGTGATCGGCGGCCAGGGCGCGCTCGGCCAGCACAAGATGGGCTCGCTGCAGGACCTGCCGCACGTCGACATGATGCAGCCCATCACCAAGTTCGCCGCCACCGTACCGTCCACCGCCCGCGTCGCGGACATGATCTCCATGGCGTTCCGCGAATGCTACAACGGCGCGCCGGGCCCGTCGTTCCTGGAGATCCCGCGCGACATCCTGGACGACGAGATCGACATCTCGACGGCGGTGATCCCGCAGGCCGGCCGCTACCGGGCCTCGACCCGGTCGATCGGCGACCCGGCGGACGTCGAGAAGCTGGCCAACCTGCTGGTCAACGCCGAGCGGCCGTGCGTCCTGTTCGGCCAGCAACTGTGGACCTGCGGCGGCACCAACGCCGCGATCGAGTTCGTGCGCACCCTCAACATTCCGGCCTACTTCAACGGCGCCGGGCGCGGCACCCTGCCGCCGGGCGACCCGCACCACTTCCACCGCACGCGCCGCTACGCCTTCGACAAGGCGGACGTGATCGTGATCGTGGGCACGCCGTTCGACTTCCGCATGGGCTATGGCAAGCGCCTGCGCGCCGACGCGACCGTGGTGCAGATCGACATGGACTACCGGACGGTCGGCAAGAACCGCGACATCTCGCTCGGGCTGGTCGGCGACGTCGGGCGCATCGTCCAAGCGGTGACCGACGCCGCGACGGGGCGCGCCGATATCGGGGCCAAGAGGCGCGAGGCCTGGCTGGAGGAGTTGCGCGCGGCGGAGAAGGCGGCATACGAGAAGCTGCTGCCCAGGCTCACGGACGACTCCACTCCCATCAACCCGTACCGGGTCGCTTACGAGATCAACGCGTTCTTGAGCGAGGACACGATCTACATCGGCGACGGCGGGGACGTGGTCACCATCTCGGCCCAGGCCGTGCAGCCGCGCTCGCCCGGGCACTGGATGGACCCGGGCCCGCTCGGCACCCTGGGTGTGGGCACGCCGTTCGCCATGGCCGCCAAGTTCGTCCACCCGGACAAGGAGGTGCTGTGCTACTTCGGCGACGGCGCCTTCACGCTCACCGGCTGGGACTTCGAGACCTGCGTGCGCTTCAAGCTGCCGTTCCTCGGCGTCATCGGCAACAACTCGGCCATGAACCAGATCCGCTACGGCCAGATCGCCAAGTACGGGCCGGAGCGGGGCGACGTCGCCAACAAGCTGGGCGACGTCGAGTTCAGCAAGTTCGCCCGGATGCTCGGCGGCCACGGCGAGGAGGTGCGGGAGCCCGGCCGGATCCGCCCGGCGCTCGAGCGCGCGCGCGAGGCGGTCAGGTCCGGCGTGCCGGCGCTCGTCAACATCTGGGTCGACCCGGAGGTCTATGCGCCCGGGACGATGGCCCAGACCATGTACAAGTAGCGGCGATCAAATCATCCGGGGTCCGACGCACCGACGAGGCGATCATGACGAAGGCTTTGGACGGCATCCACGTTCTGGACATGACGCACGTCCAGTCGGGTCCCTCGTGCACGCAGATCCTGGCCTGGTTCGGGGCCGACGTGATCAAGGTCGAGCTGCCCGGGCGCGGCGACATCACCCGCGCGCAGCTGCGCGACCTGCCCGACGTGGACAGCCTCTACTTCACGATGCTGAACTGCAACAAGCGCAGCATCACGCTCAACACCAAGACCGGGCGGGGCAAGGAGATCTTCCGCAAGCTGATCGAGAAGTGCGACGTCCTGGTCGAGAATTTCGCCCCCGGCGCGCTCGATCGCCAGGGCTTTGCCTGGGAGGCGATCCGCGAGATCAACCCGCGCATCGTCTACGCCTCGATCAAGGGCTTCGGCCCCGGCCCCTATCAGGACTGCAAGGTCTACGAGAACGTCGCCCAGTGCACCGGCGGTTCGGCCAGCACCACCGGGTTCGACGACGGCCCGCCGTTGGTCACCGGCGCCCAGATCGGCGATTCCGGCTCCGGCATCCACTGCGTCGCCGGCATCCTGGCGGCGCTCGTCCAACGCGAAAGAACCGGCCGCGGCCAGCGCGTGGAGGTCGCCATGCAGGACGTGGTGCTCAATCTCTGCCGGGTCAAGTTGCGCGACCAACAGCGCCTCGCCCACGGGCCGCTCAAGGAATACCCGCAGTATCCCAACGGCACCTTCGGCGAGGCCACGCCAAGGTCCGGCAACGCCTCCGGCGGCGGCCAGCCGGGCTGGTGCGTGAAGACGAAGGGCGGCGGACCGAACGACTACATCTACGTGATCATCCAGCCGCAGGGTTGGGAGTCGCTGATGAAGCTGTGCGGGCGCAAGGACCTGATCGATCATCCCGACTACGCGACTCCCGAGGCGCGCCTGCCCCATCTGGACGAATGCTTCCGCATCATCGAGCAGTGGACGCAGACGCGGACCAAGTTCGAGGTTATGGAAGAGCTGAACGCGCTCAACGTGCCCTGCGGCCCGGTCCTCGACATGAAGGACCTGTTGAACGACGAGTCGCTGGCCGCGCGCGGCACCGTGGTCGCGGTCAATCACCCCGAGCGCGGCACCTTCAAGACCGTCGGCAATCCGATCAAGCTCTCGGACAACGATGTCGAGGTGCGCAGCTCGCCGCTGCTTGGCGAGCACACGGAGGAGATCATGCGCGAGCTCGGCTACGGCGACAACGAGATCGCCGTGGCGCGGCAGGACGGGGCGATATGAGACGGGGCGATCTGAAGGAAGCCGCTCCCCGACTTCCCACGAATGGATCGAGTGGCTAACATGGCCCCCGTTTCCGAAGTTATCCAGGCAGCGTCGACCCGATCCACGTGCTCGGGCCTGCTTTGTTCGGGAGGCGCCTGAGCGAATAATTGGCCCCAACAGGAGGAAGGTGAATGAGCACCGGTTCCGTGGAGGTCGTGTACCGCGGCATCTTTCAAAAGACGTTGGCCAAGAACATCTGCCGCGGGGTCGTCTTGGCGGCCAGAAAAGAAGGGAAGATCGGAATCGCCTTCGGGCGCTACGGCGACTCGCCCGAACGCAACGGCATCCCGGCCAAGCAGTTCGCCGTGGTTTCCGACACCGAAGAGGAGTTGCAGGAGTACCTGTCCAGGTACGAGCCCGACAACAACGACGTGACCATTGTCGCCGACGACGCCCTGTGCAAGGGCGTCGAGTCCTGGGCCTGGTATGGTCTGCAGCCGATCAACAAGCTGCTCAGGGAGGGCGGCACGCTCTTGGTCACCTCGACCCAGTCGCCCAACAAGCTGATCAACTTCATCCACCGCAAGGGGGTTCCCTACAACCTCGCCATCGTCAGGACCGCGGCCAGTTTCTCGGGGCTGTGGGTGTACAAGGACGATCACACCGATGTGCGCCTCCTCGGCGCCTTCGCCAAGGTCGCCCCGCACATCGTGAGCCTGGACTCCATCGTCGAGGCGATCGGCGAGCAGTGGAAGGACGAGCTGAAGGTCGCCTCCGCGAAGAATGCCCACGATCGGATCGAATCGATCCCCGTAAGCGCCGAACAGGGCAGCGACGAGGTCCCCTTCGCGTTCGAATTGCCGGGCTGGACGAAGATGGAAGAGGGCCTGGTGATTCGCGGCATAGCCGCGCAGGAACAAGAGGTTCCCGGCCGGGACGGCGGCTACGTCCCGACGCGCAACGCCACGTTCAAGAAGTTCTCGACGCGCACCATGCGCCCGGTGATCAACTTCGACACCTGCACGAAGTGCACGCTGTGTTGGCTGAATTGTCCGGACACCTGCTTCGACATTACTCCCGACGGCTTGTACGACGCCAACATGCAGGCTTGCTGCGGCTGCGGCGTGTGCGAGGCCGTGTGCCCCGTGGAGGGGTGCGTCACCATGGTCAACGAGGAGGCCTTCGAGGATAACGCCAGCCAGTGGGAAATGTGGAACAGGGACAAGGAAGGTTACGCCGCCTGGCTGTCCGAAAAGGTTGCCGAACGGCCCGCCCGCTCGCACGGGTTTCACCACAGGGGCCAGTACGCCGAGGAGATGGCCGATGAGTCCGCCTGAGACCGCCACTGCGAAGACGGCCCAAGCCGAGGGCGCCGGGCTACCGGGCGGCGGGTCGGAGGAGCTGATCAGCGGCAGCGAAGCGATCGCGCACGCCTGCCGGCTGGCCGATGTCGACGTGATCACGGCCTACCCCATCCGGCCGTACGACACCGTCATGCAGTACGTATCGCAGATGATCTCCAACGGGGACTTCGACTGCGAATACATCGTCGCCGAGAGCGAGCACTCGCAGTTCGAGATCGTCAAGC
>JBHHZJ010000061.1:0-22575 GCA_046758005.1 Kiloniellaceae bacterium | reverse complement strand
GCGCACCGGCCGGGCGCCGCAACGCCTCATCCTGACCAAGCGGCCGACCCGCGCGGACCTGGAGCTGATCCTCGACGTCGCCGATGGCGCCGGCATGACCATCGCCCGCCTGCCGCGCCTGACCGAGCTCAGAAGCGGGGAGGACCAGCGCATCGAGCTGCGCCCCGTGGCCATCGAAGACCTGCTCGGGCGGACGCAGACCAAGCTCGACCGCGCGGCGATGCTGCGCCTCATCGAGGGCCGGCGCGTCCTGGTCACGGGCGCCGGCGGCTCGATCGGCGCCGAGCTGGTGCGCCAGGTCGCGGGGTTCCGGCCGGCGCACCTGGCGCTGCTCGACAACTCCGAATACCAGCTCTACGAGATCGGCCTCGAGCTCGACGAAACGCACGGCGCGCTGTCCCGCTCCATGATGCTCGCCGACGTGCGCGACCGGGCCCGGCTCGACCAGATCATGGCCGCGGAGGCGCCCGATCTCGTGTTCCACGCCGCCGCCCTCAAGCACGTGCCCATGCTCGAGGCCAACGCGCTCGAGGGGGTGCTGACCAACGTCATCGGTACGCGCAACACGGCCGAGGCCTGCCGCAAGGCGGGCGTCGCCGCGATGGTCCTGATCTCCACCGACAAGGCCATCAACCCGAGCAGCGTGATGGGCGCGACCAAGCGCCTGGCGGAATCGTACTGCCAGGCCCTGGACATCGCCGAGCGCCGCCGCGGCCAGTCGGGGACGCGCTTCGTCACCGTGCGCTTCGGCAACGTGCTCGGCTCGACCGGCTCCGTCGTGCCCCTGTTCCATCGCCAGCTCGCTGCGGGCGGGCCGCTGACGGTCACGCATCCGGACATGAGGCGCTACTTCATGACCGTGCGCGAGGCGGTGGAGCTGGTGTTGCAGGCCTCGGCGCTCGGCGTCGAGGGGCCGGCCGAGGAGGCCGGCAAGATCTACGTCCTCGAGATGGGCGAACCGGTCAAGATCATGGACCTGGCCCGGCACATGATCCGGCTGTCGGGCCTGCGCCCGGACAAGGACGTCAAGATCGTGGTGACCGGACCGCGCCCGGGGGAAAAGCTGCACGAGGAACTCTTCCACGAGGCCGAGCCGCTCCTGCCGGCCCGCCATCCGGGCCTTCGCCTGGCCTCGCCGCGTACCGTCAATCAGGAGCTGCTCGGCCGCAGCCTCGACGAGCTGGCGGCGCTCGCCGCCAAGGGGCGGAGCGCCGAAGCCCTCGCCATGATCCGCCGCCTGGTGCCGGAGTATCATCCGTCCGAGACGGCCGCCGCCGACTCCGCCGCCGTCGCCTCCTGATCGAGCCCCGGCTTGACGCGCCCCGGCGCGCCGCCTAAACCGGCGCCCGTGCGCGCCGCCGCGCGCCGTTGCGCACCCGGTTAGCCTGGAGGTCGGCCGATGACATCCGCTGCCTCGCTCATGCCGATCCGGCGGGCCCTGATTTCGGTGTCGGACAAGGGCGGGCTGTCCGAGTTCGGCCGCGCCCTGGCCGGCCACGGCGTCGAAATTCTCTCCACCGGGGGCTCGGCCCGCGCGCTGATGGAAGCCGGCCTCAGGATCACCGAGGTCTCCGCCCACACCGGGTTTCCCGAGATCATGGACGGGCGGGTCAAGACGCTGCATCCCAGGATCCACGGCGGCATCCTGGCGCGCCGCGACCTCGCCGACCACCGCGCGGCCATGACCGAGCACGGCATCGCGCCGATCGACCTGGTCGCGGTCAACCTCTATCCCTTCGAGGCGGCGCGGGCCTCGGGCGCGGACGCGCCCGCCTGCATCGAGAACATCGACATCGGCGGGCCGGCGCTGCTGCGCGCCGCGGCCAAGAACCACGAATTCGTCACCGTCGTCACCGAACCGGCCGATTACGCGGCGGTGGTCGAGGAGATGCGGGTCCACGGCGGGGCGACGACGCCGGCGCTGCGCGCGCGCCTGGCGGCGGCGGCTTTCGCCCACACCGCGGCCTACGACGCGACGATCGCGGCCTGGATGCAGGAGCGCCGGGGCGAGTCCCTGCCCGCGCGCCTTTCCGTCGCCGGCCGCCTGCGGCTGCGGCTGCGCTACGGCGAGAACCCGCACCAGCAGGCGGCGCTCTACACGGACGGCGCGCCGCGGCCGGGCGTCGCCACGGCCGAGCAGATTCAGGGCAAGGAGCTCAGCTACAACAACCTGAACGACACCGACGCGGCCTTCGAACTGGTGTCCGAATTCGCCCCGCCCGACTTCGACCGTGCGGCGGCCGCCATCATCAAGCACGCCAACCCGTGCGGCGTGGCCCTGGGGGACACCCCGGCCGAGGCCTACCGCAAGGCGCTCGCCTGCGACCCGGTGAGCGCGTACGGCGGGATCGTCGCGCTCAACCGGCCGCTCGACGGCGTGACCGCCGCCGAGATCTCCAAGCTGTTCACCGAAGTCGTGATCGCGCCCGCGGTCGAGCCCGAGGCGCGCGCGGCGCTCGCCGCCAAGGAGAACCTGCGCCTGCTGGTCGCCGGCGCGATGCCCGATCCGGCCGCGCCGGGCATGACCCTCAAGTCGCTGGCCGGCGGGTTCCTGCTGCAGACCCGGGACAACGGCCGGGTCGCGCGCGACCGCCTCGACGTCGTCACCAAACGCGCGCCGAGCGAGCGGGAATTGGCCGACTTGCTGTTCGCCCTCCGCGTCGCCAAGCACGTCAAGTCCAACGCCATCGTCTTCGCCCGCGACGGCGCCACGCTCGGCATCGGCGCGGGGCAGATGAGCCGCGTCGACTCCACGCGCATGGCGGCCTGGAAGGCGCGCGAGGCGACCGAGGCCGCCGGCGGCGCGGCTCGCTCTGTGGTCGCCTCCGACGCCTTCTTCCCCTTCGTCGATGCCCTGACGGCGGCGGTCGAGGCCGGCGCGACCGCAGTGATCCAGCCCGGCGGATCGCTGCGCGACAGGGACATCATCGCCGCCGCCGACGAGGCCGGCGTCGCCATGGTGTTCACCGGCATGCGCCATTTCCGGCACTGAGCGGAAAGGGCCCGCCGTGCGTCGTGGCCCGGCAGCGCGGCGCTCAATCGGCGGGCTCGGGCAACGGCCAGAGGAGCACGAGGCCGGCGGCGAAGAAGATCAGGATGGTGGCCATCCCGGCGCGCTGGCTGTCCGCCCAAACCGTGACCCAGCCGACCACGGCGGGACCGACGAAGGCGGTGGCCTTGCCGGAGAGCGCATAGAGGCCGAACAGCTCGGTGCGCACCTCCTCCGGCGCCAGACGCGCCATGAGCGAGCGGCTGGCCGACTGCGCCGGCCCGATGAAGACCCCGATGACGCAGCCGAGCACCGTGAACCAGAATTTGGTGTCGATGAGGAGGATCGCGGACCCGGCGGCGATCAGCCCGATGAGCGCGATCGCGACCGTGCGCCGGGCGCCGATGAGGTCGTCGAGCCAGGCGAACGCGGCCGCGCCCAGCCCGGCGAAGACGTTGAGCAGGATGCCGAAGACCAGGATGTCCTCGAAGCTCATGTGGAAGGTGCCGGCGGCGTACACCCCGCCGAAGGCGAACAGGGTGTTGAGCCCGTCGGTGTAGATCATGCGGGCGAGCAGGAACCGGCCGATCGGACCGTGCCGGGGCAGGTCCCGGAGCGTCGTCCAGAGGGAGCGCAGGCCTTGGGTGACCGCCGCCGTCAGAGGCGGCCGCCTGGCCGCCCGGTCCGGTGTGAACAGGAACAGGGGCACGGCGAAGACGGCGAGCCACAACGCGACGAACGGCCCGATGATGCGGACGTGCTCGGCCGCTTGCGTGTCGAGGGGAACGAGCGCGCCCTCGGCGCGCACGAAGAGCACCAGGGCGAGCGCCAGGCAGGCGAGGCCGCCGGCGTAGCCGAGACCCCAGGCCCAACCCGAGATGCGGCCCAGCCGCGCCCGCGCGGCCATGTCGGGCAGCATGGCGTTGTAGAAAACCTGGCCCAGCTCGAAGGCGGCGTTGCCGAGGGCAACGAGAACCAGCGCCGCGAGCGCGAAGGCCGGGTCCGGTTCGATCAGCCAGAGGGCTGCGGCGCTCAGCACCGCCAAGGCGGTGAAGCCCCCGATCCAGGGCTTGCGCCGGCCGCCCTGGTCGGCGACCGCGCCGAGCACGGGCGCGAGCACCGCGATCGCCAGCCCGGAGAGCGCCAACATCTGGCCCCACTGCCCGGTCCCGACCACCGGATCCGCGCTCAGCACGGTCGTGAAGTAGGCGGCAAAGATGAAGGTGACGACGACCGTGGGGTAGGCCGAGTTGGCCCAGTCGTACACGCACCAGGCGATCACCGCCCGCCGGCGTGGGTCCACGTGTTCGATCGGTGGCTCGGGTTCCCGGGTCATGCCTGCCGGATTCGCGTGCGAAACGACGCCCCGCAGGGGGCGCCGGCGGCGCGCGAGTATAGCACCCGCAGCGCGAATCGCCCGCCCGGCCCTGCCTGGGCGGATGCGGGCGATCCGGCCTCCGTTTGTTGGAAATTCTGGCCCGGTGCGCCTCGCCGGGACGCCGTGGGCGGTTACGGGGCGCCGACGCCGCCGAAGACGGCGGCGAAGGCGAGCCAGAAGGCGTCGGAACGGAGCAGGGCGGAGATTGCGAACGACACCCCGAGCGCGCCGAGCGCGACCGCGGCCAAATTCTCGCTGCGGCGCCCGAAGACGATCCCGAGCACGCTCATCGGCACGCTGGCCGGCGCGAGGAACGGGGTCAGGACGTAGAGGCCCATCATGGCCCCGGCCACCCCCACGATCGCCGGGGTCAGCCCGGTCCTGGCGGTTTCCAGCGTGTCGCTGACGAACGCGGAGGGCGTGTATGCGATCTCGGCCATGATGTCCTCCATTCGTTTCCCGGGTCCGGGCTCGGCGGCGGATCGCGGGCCTCCTGCCCGCCACGCGCCGGTTTCCGAATATCTGGTCGGAATATACAGTCATCACAAAGATGACACAAGCATTTTCGTTTGCAATTTTAGGTATTTAGGACTTCGTATGGAAGAGATGAATTGATTGCGCCCTATAGATTAGGGTATGACGCCCGTATAAAGCGATGATCGGGTATGACGCCCTATTTTTACTAGGCGTTTATGTCCTAATATCGTTGAATTAGGGCTGTACACCCTAATTCCGGAGGCGCCGGTTCGTCTGTAAAGATGCCGCACACCAGGCCACGATTTCCCGGCCAGGGCGGAATTGCCTTCCGCGCATCGCCTGCGGTTCTGTAGCCTGCACGCGGCAGACCCATCCGGCTGGAGGCAGGCCCATGTTGATCGTCACGACCCCCGAGGTGACGGGTCGGCGCATCGCCGAATACCTCGGCATCGTCAGCGGCGACGCCATCGTCGGGGCGAACCTGTTCCGCGATTTCCTCGCCAGCATCCGCGACATCGTGGGCGGCCGCGCCGGCGGCTACGAAAAGGCGCTCAGGGCCGCCAAGCAGGCGGCGCTCGAGGACATGGAGGAGGAGGCGCGCGCGCTCGGCGCCAACGCGATCGTGGGCGTGGACCTCGACTACGAGACCGTCGGCGACTCCATGCTCATGGTCAGCGCCAACGGCACGGCGGTACGGCTCGAATGACCGCGGCGAATACCGCCTGGCCTACGCCCCCACCATCGCCCGCAGCTGCCGGTTGGCGACCGCGAGCATGGCGAGATCGGGCGTGCCGGCCGACCGCAGTTCGGCGAGCAGCTGCTCGGTGCGCGCGACCAGCGGCCGCCGCGTCTCGGCCCAGACGTCGATCACGCCGGCGGGCGCGGACAGGTCCTTGGCGCCGTTGACGACGCGCGAGGTCAGCTCGCTCTGGTGCCCGTACAGGTCGTCGACGATGGCCGTGACCGCCAACTTGTCCCAGGCGCTGTCGCTCGGCAGGTGGCCGGCGGCCCGGCGCAACCAGTCGAAGCCGAAGCGCGCGCCGATCGCGAAGTACGCCTTGCCCACGTCGAGCACGGGCAGCCCCGCGCCTTGGGCGATGCGCACGATGTCGCAGGCCGGCGACAAGAGCGAGAGGCTGGCCGCGCGCCGGGCCAGCGCCGCGGGCACGCCGCGCCCGGCATAGCTGGCGGTCTGCTCGGCGACCGCCGCGCGGTCCGAGTCGGAGAGCAGGTCCTCCAGGTCGTCGGCCAAACGCGCCACGTCCTCGCGGTAGGCGTCGACCTCGCGCTGGATGTCGAGCGGCTGCGCCATCTCGCGCAGGAACCAAACCGTGCCGCGCTCGATCAGCCGACCGCATTCGATCAGCATGGCGGCCTGAAGCGCGGCCGGCACCTGGTTGTCGAGCGCCTCGATCTGCGCGAACAGCTCGCGCATGCCGAAGACCTCGCGGCTGATCGTGTAGGCGCGCGCGACCTCGGCCGAGGACATGCCGGTATTCTCCTTGACCTCATGCACGAAGGTGATGCCCAGGCGATTGACGATATCGTTGGTCACGACCGTCGCGATGATCTCGCGGCGCAGGCGGTGGCGGGTGATCGGCTCCGCGTAGCGCTCCCGCAGCGGCTGCGGGAAGTAGCGCAGCAGGTCCTGGCCCGTGTAGGGATCGTCGGGAAGGTCGGACGACAGCAGCTCGTCGTACAGCGTGATCTTGGCGTAGGACAACAGCACCGCCAGCTCCGGGCGGGTCAGGCCGATGCCCTTGGCGAGCCGCTCCGCGATCAGCTCGTCGTCGGGCAGGAACTCGATCGCGCGATCCAGACGGCCACTCTTTTCGAGCAGCCGCATGTAACGCGCCATGCGGTCGAGAAGATGGGCGCCCACCGTGCTGGTCACCGAGATCGACTGGGTCTGCAGGTAGTTGTCGCGCAGCACCAGCTCGGCGACCTCGTCGGTCATCCGCTCCAGAAGCTGGTTGCGCTGCTTGCGCGTCATGTCGCCGGCGGCCTCGATATCGCCCAGCAGGATCTTGATGTTGACCTCATGGTCCGAGCAGTCCACGCCGGCCGAGTTGTCGATGGAGTCGGTGTTGAGGCGCCCGCCCCTCAGCGCGTATTCGATCCGGGCGCGCTGGGTCATGCCCAGGTTGGCGCCCTCGCCGATCACCTTGCAGCGCAGCTCGGGCGCGTTGACGCGCAGCGCGTCGTTGGCGCGGTCGCCGACATCGGCGTGGCTCTCGTGGCTCGCCTTGACGTAGGTGCCGATGCCGCCGAACCAGAGCAGCTCGACATCGGCCGTGAGCATCGCGCGGATAAGCTCGCTGGGCGTCACCTGGTCGCGGGTCAGGCCGAACAGCCGCTTCATCTGCGCCGTCACCTTGATCGACTTGGCCTTGCGCTCGAACACGCCGCCGCCCTTGGAGATGAGAGTCGCCTTGTAATCGCTCCACGCCGAGCGCGGCTGGTCGAACAGGCGCTTGCGTTCCGCCCAGCTTGCCTCCGGGTCGGGATCGGGGTCGACGAAGACGTGGAGGTGGTTGAAGGCGCCGATCAGCTTAATGTGCTTGGACAGCAGCATGCCGTTGCCGAACACGTCACCGGACATGTCGCCGCAGCCGACCACGGTGAAGTCCTGCGCCTGGATGTCCTTGCCGATCTCGCGGAAATGGCGCTTGACCGACTCCCAGGCGCCGCGCGCCGTGATGCCCATCATCTTGTGGTCGTAGCCGGCCGATCCGCCGGAGGCGAAGGCGTCGTCGAGCCAGAAGCCGTAACTCGCCGACACCTCGTTGGCGATGTCGGAGAACGTTGCCGTGCCCTTGTCGGCGGCGACCACCAGGTACGGGTCGTCGCCGTCGTGGCGCACAACCTCGGGCGGCGGCACCACCTGCCCGCCCTTGAGGTTATCGGTGAGGTCGAGCAGGCCGGAGATCAACATGCGGTAGCAGGCGATGCCTTCCGCGAGCAGCGCCTCGCGCCCGCCCTCCGGCGGCGGCCGCTTGACCACGAAGCCGCCCTTGGAGCCGACCGGGACGATGACAGCGTTCTTGACCTGCTGCGCCTTGACCAGGCCGAGGATCTCGGTGCGGAAGTCCTCGCGCCGGTCCGACCAGCGCAGGCCGCCTCGCGCGACCATGCCGAAACGAAGGTGCACGCCCTCGACGCGGGGGCTGTAAACGAAGATCTCGCGGAACGGACGCGGCAGGGGAAGCTCGTCGAGCTTCTGCGAATCGAATTTGAAGGCGAGATAGGGCTTCGGTGCCCCGTCGCCGCCCTTCTGCGCGAAGTTGGTGCGCAGGGTGCATTCGACGCAGTTCAGGAAACGACGGATGATGCGGTCCTCGTCCAGGTTGGTGACGGCATCCAGCGCCTCCTCGACCTCGGCCACGAGCGCCTTGGCCGCGGCCTCGCCGCCGACCGCCCCGGCCCCGCCCGGGACAAAACGGGCGCGGAACAGGTCGACCAGGCGCCGCGCGATTCCCGCGTTGTTGGCCATGGTCTGCTCCATGTAGGCCTGGCTGAACGGGATCGCGGCCTGGCGCAGGAACTTGCAATAGGCGCGTAGGACCAGCACCTCGCGCGCGCGCAACCCGGCGCGCAGGACCAGCTTGTTGAAGCCGTCGTTGTCGATCTCCCCGTGCCAGACCTTGGCGAAGGCCTCGTGGAAGGCGTCCTTGACCGCGCCGAGGTCGACCGTCGCGCGGTCCTCGGTGCGCATGGCGAAATCGTGGATCCAAACCGGGCCCTCCACGCCGACCGGGCGCACGTCGTAGGGGATCTCGCTGATCACCTTGAGGCCCATGTTTTCCAGCATGGGCAGGATGTCGGACAGCGGCACCGGATCGCCGGCCAGGTAGATCTTGAAACGGAGCTCGTCCTCCTCCGCCTCGATCGGGCGGTACAGGTTCATGGCGATCTCGCCGGTGGCCAGCGCGTCCTCGATGCGGGCGATGTCGAAGACCGCGGTCTGCTCGTTGAAATGGTCGCAGTAGCTGGCCGGGAAGGCCCGGGCGTAGCGGCGCAACAGTCTCAGACCCCGCTCCTCCCCGCGGTCCTCGATAAGCGCCTGCTGCAGGCGGTCGGCCCAGGAGCGGCCGGACTCGACCAGCTTGCGCTCCAGGTCCTCGACATCGACCTCCGGCACCTCGCCGCGCGTCGTCTTGACGATGATGTGCAGGCGGGCGAGCGCGTCGTCGGTCAAATGGGTGGCGAAGGCGGCGATCGAGCCGCCGTAGGCTTTGGCCAGGATGTCCTGGAACCTGAGCCTGAGCGCGGTGTCGTAGCGGTCGCGCGGGACGTAGACCAGGCAGGATACGAAGCGCTCGAAGGGATCGCGGCGCGCGAACAGCGCGATGCGCTGGCGCTCCTGCAGGTGCAGGACGCCCATCGCGGTGTCGTAAAGCTCGTCCTCGGTGATCTGGAACAGCTCATCGCGCGGATAGGTCTCGAGGATGTGCATCAAGGCCTTGCCGTCGTGGCTGTTCGGCGCGAAGCCGGCGCGCCCGGCCACCCGGTCGATCTTCTGCCGCAAGAGCGGGATGGAGCGCGGCGAACGCGAATAGGCGACCGAGGTGAACAGGCCGAGGAACAAGCGCTCGCCGATCACCCGGCCCGCCGCGTCGAAGCACTTTATGGCCACCGTGTCCATGTGCACCGGCCGGTGCACGGTGGCGCGCCGGTTCGCCTTCGTGCAGCGCAGCAGCTCCGGCTGCTTGACGAAGTCCCGCACGTCCGCCGGCAGGCTGCCCAAGTTGCGCAAGGCCTCGAAGACCGGCACGTCCTCGTCACGCAGGATGCCGAGGCCGCTGTCGGGAAGCACCCGGGCCACCGCGGCCTCGCCTTCGCCCTCGAAGCGGTATTCCCGGTAGCCGAGGTAGGTGAAGTGGTCGTCGTCAATCCATTTCAGGAACGCCAAGCCCTCGGCGATTTCCTCGGCCGGCAGGGGCGGTGGCGATTTCTCGAGCTCGGCCACGATGTCGCGCAGGCGCCCGCGCATGCGCTGCCAGTCCTCGACCGCGAAGCGCACGTCGCGCAACACCGCCTGGAGGCCCTTGCGGATTTCCTCGTGTCGTTCGGGCGGCTGCTCGCTGATCTGGACGTGCATGAAGGACTCGCCGCCGGCGTCCTCGCCCGCCTCGCCGAACGCGTCCAGCGCCAGCAGCTTGCCCTTGGCGTCGCGCGCCACGCGGATGATGGGATGGATGACCAGGTGGACCTCGACGCCGAGGCGGGTCAGCTCGGCGGTGACGGAGTCGACCAGGAACGGCATGTCGTCGTTGATGATCTCCACGATCGTGTGCGACGACTTCCAGCCCTGCTCCTCCGGGCGCGGGTTGTAGACGCGGATCTTGGCGCCGCCGGGGCGGCGCTTCTGCCCGAAGCTCCACAGGGCGAGCGCCGCGCCGTAGAGGTTTTCCGGGTTCTCGTTGACGATATCGTCCGGCGGCACGTGGGCGTAGAACTGGCGCAGGAAGCGTTCCGCGGCGGCGGCCCGCTCGGCTTCCAGCCGTTCGTGCGCCCGTTCGGCGACGCGGTCGATCAGTTCGTCCTTGAGTTGCTCCGCCTTGACTGCCATGGCGCGCCGCCCTTTTTCGCCGTGTTTGCTCCCCCGCGTGACCGGCGTTCGAGGCTACTCCATTTGCGCGGGAATGGGGAGATCGATCTCCCGCCGGGGCGGAACGGCTGCTCGCGTACGCTCAATCACGTCGGGTTCTTATGCAAGAGCCTTCCTTGGGTTGGGTGTACGGCTTCGCCGCCGCGGCCACGATCCTCCGGATTGCCCGCAGCGGGCGATCCGAAGCGACCGGCGCCCGCAGGTGGAGGCAACCGCACGCACGCCCCTTGGTCCGGTCCTCGCCGCGCATGCCCGCCTCGGCCGATCGCAGGGGCAGCGAATCACGACGACGACTCGACCGCCGGCCGCGCGCCGCACAGACCGCGCGGCGGCCGTCTTATCGATAACTTAACCACGATGAGCTTAATAGTCCTGCTTGGTTTGCCGCGGCTTTTACCCGGTTTGCGCGGCGCTCGGCGGGCCGATGCGGATCCGGGCGGATCGAGGCGAGGCGCCCGCCTTGCGGGCCGTCCGACCGGCCCTCCGGCGTCGCATGGGCGCCGGGCCCACCCAACGGCGCAGGACGAAGGCGATGAAACGGCGTGACTTCTTGACGGGCGCTACGGCGGGACTGGCGACGGGCCTCGCCGGCGGCGTGCTGCTCGAGCCGGTGGCCCGCAGGGCCTCCCGAGCGGCCTCGGTGGCGGCGCCCGCCATCGTTTCGGGCGGCGCGGTCGGCACCACGTGGAAGATCCAGACCTCGTGGCCCGGCGGCATCGGGCTCGAGATCTTCAAGAACTGGTGCAACGGCATCGTCGAGAAGACCAACGGCGAGCTCGCCTTCATTCCCTACGGGGCGAAGGACCTCGTCGGCGAGTTCCAGCTTTTCGACGCGGTCCAGAACGGCGTGCTGGAGGCGATGAACCCCTTCACCCTGTACTGGGCCGGACGGATGCCGGCCGCCGTGTTCTTGAGCTCCTATCCGATGGGGCTGCGCTTTCCCCACGAGTGGGACGTGTTCTACTACGCCCTCGGCGGCCTGGAGATGGCGCGCGGGCTGTTCGCCAGGTTCAACATGCACTACGTGGGACCGATCCATCACGGCCCCAACATCATCCATTCCAAGGTCCCGATCCGCTCGATCGAGGACTTCCGCGGACGCAAGATGCGGCTGCCCGGCGGCATGGTCGCCGAGCTGTTCCAAGCGGCCGGAGCCAAGACGACCATGCTGCCCGGCTCGGAGATCTTCCCGGCCCTGCAGAACGGCACCATCGACGTGGCCGACTACGTCGGCCCGGCGATCAACTACGCCCTCGGATTCCACAAGCTCACCAAGTACATCTCCATGGGCCCGCCGGGCCTGATGTCGCTCTACCAGCCGGTCGACCTCATGGACCTGACGGTGGGGATGAAGGCCTGGAACGCCCTGTCGCCGCGTATGAAGCGTTTCGTCGAGATGGAGGTGCACGTCTATTCCGACATGCATCACGCCGCAATCCAGAAGGCCGACCAGGAGGCGTGGAGGAAGTTCGAGGACGTTGGCGCCGTGGTCACCCGGCTGTCCGAGACCGACGTGGCGAAATTCACCGAACTCGCCATCCCGCTCTGGTTCGCCTGGGCCAACAAGGACAAGAGCGCGGCGCGGATCTTCAAGGTCCAGCTCGATTACATGATGTCGGGAAGCCTGGGCTACGTGACCCCGGAGGCGATCAAGGGACACCGGCTCAAGTTGGGTCTGAGCTGACGCAACCGGGGCCCCGACCGACGGCGCGCGCGGCCGGGCGCTCCCTGGAAAAGAGTCCTGGCGTGAGCGCATCGCAGCTGGACACGGCGTCCCCAAGGAGGTTCCGGTTTCGCCCGGGCCGCGACCAGAGGCTGCTGATTGCGATCCTGGCGGTCAGCCTTGCCGCCCTCCTCATGAGCTGGGTCGCGGTGCGCAAGGCCGAGCGATATCTCCTGGAGAGCGAGGCCTCGGCGACCGGCCTGCACTGGGCGAGGTTCCTGCAGGACAACCTGGCCAACCTGGACGAGATCCTGCGCTACGGCCTGGTCTCCGCCGGGGACCAGCGCGTCTTCGACTTCGCCAGCGAAGCGGGCCGGGTCTTCCGCTACGAACTGATCAGGCCCGACGGGGTCAGCGCGCTGTCCTCCTGGGCCGGGGATTTCCGCAGGACCAGGACCGATCCCGCCGTCGTTGCGGTGCTCGAGACGGGGCGGCCTTTTGTCAAGCTGATACAGGACGTCAGCGTGGGCGGAAGCACCATGATCGCGGGCGATGCCTACGTCCCCATCGCCACCGATAGGGGGCCCAAGGGCATCATCGAGGTCTACGTGGACATGACCGCGCGCGCCGCCGAATTGCGGCGGACCGCCAACTACGGACTCACCGGTCTGATCGGGTTGTTGACGGTGATCGGCGCGTTGTGCGGCTCGTTCGTTTGGCAGAACATCCGCGCGCGCAACCGCGAGCTTCGGGAGGTCATCGAATCGCGCGAGCGCGTCGTGGCGGCCGAGGAGACCATGCGGGCCCTGCATCGCCAGCGCGAGATGATCCTGAACGCCGCCGGCGAGGGAATCTACGGCCTCGATTTGGACGGCCGGATCACGTTCATCAACCCGGCGGGGGCGCACATGCTCGGGCGCGAGCCCGAGGAACTGGTCGGCAAGCCGCGGCACGAGGTCCACCATCACACCCGCGCCGATGGCAGCGCCTATCCACGCGAGGAGAGCCCGATCCACGCGGCGCTCCACGACGGCACGGCCTGTCACGTCTCGGACGAAGTGTTCCGGAGCCCGGACGGTACGAGCTTCCCGGTGGAGTACACGTGCACCCCACTGATAGACGAGCGGGGAGGCGTGACGGGCGCGGTCGTCGTGTTCAGCGACATCACCGAGCGCAAACGTGGCGAGAAGGTGCAGAAAGGCCGCGGGCGGGTGCTCGAGCGTCTGGCCGCCGGCGCCTCGCTGGAGGAAGTGCTCGCGATCCTCGTCGCGACGATCGAGGAGGCAAAGCCCGAGATGGTGTGCTCGGTCCTGCTCCTGGACGAGGACGGGCGGCGGCTGCGCCACGGCGCCGCGCCCAGCCTGCCGGCCTTCTACAACGAGGCCATCGACGGCCTGGAGATCGGCCCCGACGTGGGATCCTGCGGCACCGCGGCCTTTCGCGGCGAACGGGTCATCGTAGACGACATCATGACCCATCCCGGTTGGGCGCCGTTCAGGGATCTCGCCGAACGGGCCGGATTGCGGGCGTGCTGGGCGGAGCCCATCGGTTCGACCTCGGGCGAAATCCTGGGCACGTTCGCCATCTACTACCGCGAAGCGCGCCTGCCCAGCGGGTCGGACCTGGAGGTCATCGAGACCGCGGCGCACGTGGCCGGCATCGCGATCCGGCGCAAACGGGCCGAGCAGGCGCTGCGCCGGGCCAAGGAGGAGGCCGAGCTCGCCAACCGCACCAAGTCGGAGTTCCTGGCCAACGTGAGCCACGAATTGCGCACGCCGCTGAACGCGATCATCGGCTTCTCCGAGGTGCTGACGGCGCAGATGTTCGGGCCACTGGGCTCCGAGCGCCACCTCGAGTACGTAAAGGACATTCACGACAGCGGCGTGCATCTGCTGAACATCATCAACGACATCCTGGACGTCTCCAAGGCCGAGGCGGGAAAGCTGGAGCTGCACGAGGGTTACGTCAATATCGGCGCCGCCGTCGAGGCGGCCCTGCGCCTGCTCAGGGAGCGCGCCCGGAGCGGCCGCGTCACCCTCGAGTCCGACGTGCCCGATACCCTGCCGCCGGTGTGGGCCGACCGGCGCATGATCAAACAGATTCTGATCAACCTGCTGTCCAACGCCGTCAAGTTCACGCCCGAGGGCGGCAAGGTCCAGGTGTCGGCCCAGGTCGAACCGCGCGGCGGCTTGGCCTTGATCGTGCGCGACACGGGCATCGGCATCGCCGAGAAGGACATCGCGGCGGCGCTGGCGCCCTTCGGCCAGGTGGAAAGCGCGCTGTCCCGCAAGTACGCGGGCACCGGACTGGGGCTGCCCCTGATCAAGTGTCTCGCCGAGCTGCACGGCGGCAGCCTGCACCTGCACAGCCGCGAGGGCGAAGGGACCACCGTGACCGTCCGCCTGCCCGGCGAGCGGATTCACGGGGAGCGGACGGACGGACGCCGGGGCGCGGGCGCGGCCGGCGGCCGCGCCTAATTCATGGCGTAATTCCTGTGGTCACTCTCCCGGGCCTCCTGGAAAACCGGGGGCGGAGGCGCTAGACTTGCGGCGCGCCTGTGAGGGAGGATGGGCAGATGGAGACAGCGACCTTTGGAGCCGGCTGCTTCTGGGGCGTGGAGGCGGCGTTCCGCCGGATCGAGGGCGTGATCGAGACCGCCGTCGGCTATTCCGGCGGCACGCTCGCCAATCCGAGCTACAAGGACGTGTGCACCGGACGCACCGGGCACGCCGAGGTGGTCCGGGTGACCTTCGATCCGTCCAAGGTCGGCTACGACGACCTGCTCGAGGTGTTCTGGGCGGCGCACGACCCGACGCAGCGCGACCGCCAGGGCCCGGACATCGGCACCCAGTACCGCTCCGTGATCTTCGCCCACGGCCCGGAGCAGGAGGCCGCGGCGCGCGCGTCCAAGGCGCGGCTCGAGGCCTCGGGAACGTTGCGCCGCCCGGTGGTCACTCAGATCGAGCCGGCCGGCCCGTTCTACATGGCCGAGGACTACCACCAGCAGTATCTGGAGAGGCGCGGCGCGGCGGCCAGCCGCCGGTTCTAGGCCGGGCGCCCGATCGGCCCGCACGCGCCCGCGCCTTTTCAACGGCGCCCGCCCGCGCCCGGTGTCGGCGCGCCGTCAGTGGTGGTCCGGATGGGCCTTCGCGAAGGCGGCCGTCTGCTCCGGCGTGGCCTCGCTCTGGTACCTGGCCTTCCACTCGGAATAGGGCATGCCGTAGATGATCTCGCGCGCGGCGGCCTCGTCGATTTCGATCCCGCGCTCCCGGGCGGCCGCCGCATACCACTTGGACAGGCAATTGCGGCAGAAGCCGCTCAGGTTCATCAGGTCGATGTTCTGCACGTCGGTGCGCGCGCGCAGGTGTTCCACCAGGCGGCGGAAGGCGGCGGCCTCGAGTTCGATGCGGGTGCGTTCGTCCATCGCTGCGCTCTCCCTTCGGTTCCGGGATTTCCCCGATTTTGCCGGCTCGGTCCCTCTTGTCCAGTCCGATCCGCTCGGCGGGCGGCCGGGTCCCGGGGCCCGAAGAGGCCGTGTGGGCATGCCGTACCGGCAAGCGGCAGGCGGGATCCTCGGCGATCCGCCCTCAAGGCGCGCCCGGTTTGTCCGCCACGAACAGGTAACGGTTGAGGCTGAAGAAATATCTTCCCCGCTCCCCGAGCTCGCGCAACTCCGCGGCCCAGGCATCGGCCTCCTCCCGGGTCACGCCCTTACGTCCGACGACGAACGACGCGATGATGCCGATCATGCCGTGGCTGAACGTATCCGTGTCGTACTCCGGGTTGAACATGGGGATCACGGCGCGCCGCCGGACCGTGAAGCCGGCGTCCCGGAGTTGGGGCGACAGGGTGCGCGGAAGGCCGGCATGCACGAAGTGTTCGTCCCAGGCCGCGAGCACGCGCGCCATGCGCGCCCGGTTTTCGGTGTGCATCACCAGCGAATCGTAATCGGTATCCAGAATCACCGCGCGGCCGCCGGGACGCAGCACCCGGTAGAGTTCCGCGAGCGCGGCCGGAATGTCGGGAACGTACTCGTAAACCTGGGTCGAGACCGCGGCGTCGAAGCCGCCGTCCGGATAAGGGAGTTTCGCGGCATCCGCCGGCTCGAACTCCGCCCACGGGTGTTCGGCGCAGCGCGCCCTCGACATGGCCAGCATGTCCTCGCTGAGATCGATGCCGCGAACGCGGCCCTCGGGCCCGACCGCGGCCGCCATGTCGTAGGCAAGCAGCCCCGGCCCGGAGCCGACGTCCAGGACCCGTTCGCCCGGTGTCAGGTCCAGCGCCTCGAGCACGTCGCGCCGCTGCGCGACCACGTCGGGTGTCTGGTAGACCCGTTCGATCCGCCGGCTGGCGTCCTCGTCGAATTCCAATCCTTCGCTCATGCGATTTCACCCCCCCTTCAAGAAACGTTGACGGCAGGCAAAAGAGCCTTGCAGGCGCGAACCTATCATTTCCGGACGCCCTTGGGGATTTTCCCGGCGTGAGGCATTTCTCTGCGTCGCTGCAGGTAAGGATTGGCGCGCGAGGCGTACCTAGAGCAGGTCCGGGTCGATGAGAATCGCGCGAAGGCGATGCATCGACATCCGGCTCCCACCAGACGCCGAAACTTGTTAACCTTTCGGCAACCGGCGGGCGTGATTGGGGATATTCCGGAACGGACCGACATTCGGATTCGGCCGGCCTCACGTGCCAAGGCCGTGTTCACAGGGGGAGAAACACCATGAAGGAAGAATGCGACGGGAGGACGAATACCGGGGCGGCGACCAAAGGCCGTCGGAACTTTTTGAAGGGCGCCGTCGCGGCGAGCAGCGCCGCCGCAACCCTTGGGGCGATCGGATTTCCGCACATCTCCCCGGCGCGAGCCGCGGAATTGAAGCCGGGAAAGGTCGGGACCACCAACCACTACTACGTTCCCGCCTCCGCAGACACGGTCCACTGGGGCTATTTCAGCAAGAACCTGAAACCCCTGATCGAGGTTGATTCGGGCGACTTCGTGACCATCGAGTCCCTGACCCACCACGCCAACGACGACTCCGAACGCATGATCAAAGGGGACCCGGGCCTGGAGAGCGTGTACCTCTGGACCAAGGAGCAAAAGAACGTGAACCGCAGAGGCGCCGGACCGATGGATGCATCGGTATTCGGGCGCGGCGCCGGTGAAGGTTTCGGCGTCCACATCCTGACCGGTCCGGTCTACGTCCGGGGCGCGGCACCCGGGGACATCCTCGAGGTTCGCATCCTCGACGTCCATCCACGCCCGTCGGCCAACCCGAAATACAAAGGCAAAGCCTTCGGCAGCAATGCCGCCGCCTGGTGGGGGTTTCACTATCACGATCTGATCGAGGATCCCAAGCCGCGGGAAATCATCACGATCTACGAGCTGGAAGCCGACGGCGAGCGGGACTGGGCCAAAGCCGTCTACAATTTCCGTTGGGTGCCGCAGACGGACCCATTCGGCGTCGTCCACAAGATCATCGATTACCCCGGCGTACCGGTCGATCATTCGCTCGTGCAAGAGAACCACGGCATCCTGAAAAACGTCCGCGTTCCGATCCGCCCCCACTTCGGGGTGCTCGGTCTGGCGCCCAAGGAGCAGGATATCGTCGACTCGATTCCGCCCAGCTATTTCGGCGGCAACATCGACGACTGGCGTATCGGGAAGGGCGCGACGATGTATTACCCGGTCGCCGTGGAAGGAGGTCTCCTATCGGTCGGCGATTCGCATGCGGCCCAGGGGGACTCGGAGCTGTGCGGGACGGCGATCGAGATGTCGCTGACCGGCGTTTTTCAGCTCGTTCTTCATAAGAAAGGCGATTTGGGCGGCACCATCCTCGATAACCTGAGCTATCCGCTCCTGGAAACCAAGGATGAATGGGTCGTCCACGGCTTCAGCTACGCGAATTACCTGCAAGAGCTAGGCGCGAAGGCCCAGCAGAAGATCTATGAGAGTTCCTCCGTGGACAAGGCGATGAGGGACGCCTTCCGCAAGATGCGGCATTTCCTCATGACCACGCAGTCCCTGAGCGAGGACGAAGCGATCTCCCTCATGTCCGTCGCCACGGACTTCGGCGTGACCCAGGTTGTCGATGGCAACTGGGGCGTCCACGCGACGATCAAGAAGAGGGTCTTCGTGGGCAACGGCGCATAGGACTTCGCGTTCCGCCACCGAAAATTTCACGCACCACCCTGAACGCTCGGCCCGCCGCCCCCTGTTCCCGGGGGGCGGCGGTTCAGCTTCGCCTTGGGACGGGTCATACCGGCGAGCCGGCGAAGCCATCCGCTCGGTCGTATTTCGTCCTATGTTCGCGCGCCGCCGCCCAGGGCCAACCCGGCGCGCCGAACGGCGCCGCCGGAGCCCCGCGGCCTCACCCCTCAGGCACCGCGACCCATGCCGCCCGCGATCAGTCGAGGCCCAGAAGCTTCGCCGGGTTCGTCTTCATCATCTTGTCGATCTCGGCCTGCGAGACCCCAGCTTTCTTGAGCCCGATGACGAGCCTCTTGTAGCCGTCGGGATGAATGGGGTTGCCGCTCTGGCCCAAATCGCTCGACAGGATGAAATGGTCCGCGCCCACGGCTTTGATGGCCGCAGCCATATCTTTCGGCGAAACGCGCTTCCACCGGCGCATCCAGCCGAGGTGCGCTTTGGGGCCCATGAGCACGTTCAGATAAACGAGCTCAAGCATCGCCCCCATGGCCGCGGCCTGCTTCATCTGATCGAGCGACAGGCCCGGCACGTCCGCCATGGCGTGGGTCACGGCCATGTTCTCGATCCCGAGTTCCTTGCCCCGCTTGATGAGGGCGAGGGTTTCCTTCGGCGTGACGTGGCCGGTGTGAAGGACCAAATTCTCCCGGGCGATGATCTTCAGCACCTCTTCGACCTCGGGCTTCAGCTTGCCGTCCTTCATGAGCTTGATGCCGTCGCCGCCGCCGAAGGTTTTCTTGTGGTGGTCGGCCTCGAAGGTCGGGAACCACACCACCTTGCCGCGGCCACCCTCGAAGCGGTGCATCCATTCGACGGCGATGGGATTGATGCCGCCCACGGCGCGGTTGAGCACGATGCCCCCGAAGACTTCGATGCCCGGGACCTCGGCGGCCACCAGCCCCGCCCGGTCGGCGGTGATCGTGATGTGGTTCATCAGCACGATGGCCCGCATGCCGGCGCGCCTCGCGGCGCGGGCGACCTCCAGGTCGTTGACGCTGAGCCCGATGATGTCCGGCGCCGAATGGACCTGGAAGTCGATCGCGCCCTGGATGGGGCTCACCTTGGGCGGCACCGGCGGAAAGCCCGCCACCTTCCCCGCCGCGACAACCGACGACGCGCCGAGCGCGAGCACGGCCACGGCGGCGACGATGGTCATGACACCGCGTTTCATCACATGTCCTCCCCAAAATTCGATAACGGGTTTGCCCGCGCGCGTTGCGCCGGCGCGGACGGGGCAGCAGGAACCGACACGACCCGGTTGGCCCGGCGTTCTCATAGCGGTTGCGCTGGCCCGAGAGCGATCATACAGAAAGCCTCGAAATCATTGCCATACGCGATAGGCCGAGGAAGCGGAGCCGGCAGGGGCCCGGCCAATCGCCTGCGCCGCCCGGCACCGAGGGAGGCACCAAGACGCACCGATTCCACCGCCCTCAACGGGCCGGTGCGGGACGCGCGGAGGACCGTGGGTCGGCACGGCGGGTCCGGAGGGGGGTTTCGGTGCAGAGCGACTGGCGTCCGGCATCCGACATTGCGCCCCAAGCCGCATCCCGGCCTCGCGCCGCACGGCCGGCCCCCTACAGACCGGCGACCGTCTCCTCGATCAGCATGTCGACCACCTTGCGCTGGGCCTCCATCTTGTCCGCGCCGGCCTCGAGCGCCTCGCGGTAGACGGCGAGCTGGCGGTGCGCGCTGGTGCCGCCGGTGACGATCTTGCGCGCGCGCTCGACCTCGGGCAGGCAGTCGAGGGCCAAGGCGTCGACGCGGACCAGCTCGATGATCTCCTCGAGCAATTCCGCGTAGGGCACGATATTGCCGATGCCGAAGTCGATCAGGCCCTGGTCGATGCCGTAGCGCTGCGCCCGCCAGCGGTTCTCCTGGATCAGCATGTTGGAATAGCGCCGCCAGCGCTGGTTGTTGCGCTTCAGGCGGTAGAGCATGCGCAGCAGGCAGACGTAGATCGCGGCCACCGCGATGCCGTCCTTGAGCCGCGTGCATATGTCGGCGATGCGCAGCTCGAGCGTCGGGAAGCGCGCCGAGGGGCGCACGTCCCACCACAGCTTGGTCGCGTCCTCGATCACCCCGGCGTTGACCAGGATGTCCACGTGGCGGATGTATTCGCCGTAGCTCTCGAACGTTTCGGGCAGCCCGGTGCGGGGCAGCTCGTCGAACACGGCGATGCGGTACGACTTGAGCCCGGTCTCCTGCCCGCGCCAGAAAGGGGACGACGTGGACAGCGCCAGCAGGTGCGGCAGGAAGTAGCTGACCTGGCCCAACAGGTCGATGCGCAGCTCGTCGTTTTCCAGCCCGACATGGACGTGCATGCCGCAGATGAGCAGGCGCCGCGCCACCGCCTGCATGTCGCGCGCGATGATGTGGTAGCGCTCCTTGTCGGTGTGCTCCTGCCGCTCCCAGGCCGCGAAGGGATGGGTCGAGGCGGCGATGGGCGCCAGCCCGTGCTCGGCCGCCACCTCGGCCACGGCCTTGCGCATGCGCGCCAGTTCCCGGGCGGCCTGCTTGACGGTGCTGCACACCCGCGTGCCGACCTCGATCTGCGACTGCAGGAACTCCGGGCTCACCTGGTCCTCCAGGCGCCGCTGGCACTCGACCATGAGCGCGTCCGGCACCTCGGTGGCCAGGTCCCGGGTCTGCGGATCGACGAGCAGGTACTCCTCCTCGATGCCGACCGTGAACGGCGGTTCGTCCTGGCTCATTGGTCCCGTTCCGTCCGGCGGACGGCCGGATCGTCGAGCACCGCGCCCAGGACGCCGCTCAGCCGCTCGGCCCATTCGGCGGCGCCGTGATGGGTGTCGATCAGGTCCTGGCGAACCTCGATCAGCGCATGGGCCAATCCACGCGGCTCGGCGTGCACGTGCAGGGTGTAGCCGTGGCCGTCGCGGCCGGAATAGGGCTCGTTGTCCCCCACGCTCAGGCCCTGCGCCCGCAGCTTGGCCATCAACGGCAGGGGCAGTCGCGGGTCCTCGTTCCACAGGACCCCCACGTGCCAGGGCCGCTCGAAGCCCTTCATGACCGGGGTGAAGCTATGCATGGAAACGACGGCCGGCGCCGCTGCGCGCGCGGCCAGGGCGTCGAGCATGCGGTCGATGGCCGCGTGATAGGGCCGATGGAAACGCTCGACCCGGGCCCGGACCGCCGCCGGCGACAGGTCCCTGTTGCCCGGAACGATCACGCCGTCGCTCAGGCGCGGGATCAGCGTGGGGTCGTCGAGCGCCCGGTTCGGATCGACGATCAGGCGGGAGAAGCGGCTGAGAACCGCCGGCGCGTCGAGCCGCTCCGCGAGCGCGCGGGTGACCTCGGCGATCCCGATGTCCCAAGCGACGTGCCGCAGCAGCTCGGCCTCGCTCAGGCCCAGGGTCCCCAGCGCGCGCGGCAGCCGCCGCGAGGCGTGGTCGCACAGCAACAGCACCGGCGCGCGGCCAGCCTCGTTGTACAGCTCGTAGGGCGCCGGTTCTTCGGCCGCGAGCAGGCTGCCCCCCTTCGCCTCGGCGCCGGTTTCGCTCGACATCACGGCGTCCGGCATCATGACCGGACTATAGCGGCTCGGGTCGGCTTGCAACAGGGCGCCGCGTCTTGACGCGGCGCGCGCCCGCGCCGCATAAAGGTCTCGTGAACTCTTGCTCCCCAAAGAGGCTGGCTCGCCCGGCGCGTTCGGGGCGAGGCAGACGAGCCACCGGGAGCCGGCACCGGGCCCGAGACCTCGCCCGATCCACGGTTTCCGGAAAATCCGCGCGCGCGCACCGCCCGGGATGACACCGGCCGCGGCGCGAGCACTGTTGCGCGGTCTGTTCGACGCGGCCCTCGCCGCCGCCGATCCCCGGCGCGCGGTGCCGCCGCACCTGCCCGCGCCGCCGCCGGGCCGCACCGTCGTCGTCGGGGCGGGAAAGGCCGCCGCGGCCATGGCGCGCGCGGTCGAGGATCACTGGCCCGGACCGCTGACGGGGCTCGTCGTCACGCGCTACGGCCACGCCGTGCCCTGCCGCTCCATCGAGGTGGTCGAGGCGGCGCACCCGGTGCCGGACGCGGCGGGGCGCCGCGCGGCGCAGCGCATCCTGGACCTGGTCCGCGGGTTGAGCGCGGACGATCTGGCGTTGTGCCTGATCTCGGGCGGCGGCTCGGCCCTGCTCAGCCTGCCCGCCCCGGGGCTGACGCTCGAGGACAAGCAGGCGGTCAACCGCGCCCTGCTCGCCTCCGGCGCCGACATCGCGCAGATGAACTGCGTGCGCAAGCACCTGTCGGC
>JBHHZJ010000060.1:0-22779 GCA_046758005.1 Kiloniellaceae bacterium | reverse complement strand
GCCCGCATGCCGGGTTCGCGTTACCATGAAAATAGCGGAGCGATTTGCGCCGGGCGCGCGGGCGACGCGGTAACGGATCGGTGCCGAGCACTGGCCGACGCCGGGCGACTCGGTCGAGCCCAACCTCGGCGAGGTGCCGCTCCTCGAGTGGCCAGCCGGATGCGTCCCGCGGCGCCCGACCGAGGGCGCTAATCGTACTTGATGTAGGCGAAGCGCGGGTCGGCCGGCGTGCCTTCGAGGGCGCCGCCTTCCGTGCCCGGCCGCCACTGAATGACCTCCTCGATCTTTTTGGCCAGCTCGAAGTCCTTGTCGGTGATGCCCTTGGCCGCGTGGTTCTGCAGGCGCACCTCGACCCAGGCGTAGGACGCGGCAATGTCCGGGTGATGGAACGCGGCCTCGGCCAGATGGCCCACGGTGTTGATCACCATGAGGGTGCCCTTCCAGCCATGCGTGTTGTACGTGCGCCGGATCCAGCCCTGCTCCAGGTGCCAGTTCGGCAACTCCGTCTTCAGGCGCTCCTCGACCTCACCGGCCGAGTAGGTCCGTTCCTTGGCGCGCGCGGTCATTGAATTCCGACGCCCCTTTTATAACGTTCGGGAAAGATTTCGGATCGCCGGCCAGAATATGCAAATCCCCGTGTGGCGGCAACACGAAGGGGCCGGACGCGGAGCGGACCGGAGCCCATGTCGACAAGCCGGCGCGCCATTTCGGCGTCGCCGGCGGTCTCCACGTCCACGTCGAGGAGGCGATCCCGGCGCAAAGGCCCCGGTCGTCCGCGAACGGGCGCCTCACCTGGCGGGGGCGCCGCGCCGGGCCATGAGCCCGCGCGCCGGGTCGTAGCCGTAGACGGCGAGCCCCATGAACAGGACGGTGCACAGCACGACGACGAGCAGCGCCTGCAGGTTGACCTGACCGTACAGCGCGAAGCGGATCAGCTCCACGGCGTGGGTGAACGGATTGGCGGCGCAGATCTGGTAGAGCAGCAGGCTGGTCTCCTTCATCCGCCACAGCGGATAAAGCGCCGAGGAGGCGAAGAACATCGGAAAGATGACGAAGTTCATGATCCCGGCGAAGTTCTCGAGCTGCTTGATGAACGAAGACAGCAGCAGGCCAAGCGCGCCCAGCATCATGCCGGACAGGACGAGCGCCGGGATCACCGTGGCGTAGCCGTAGAGCGGCGGCTGCACGCCCCAGAACCACGCGATGATCAGGAAGGCGTAGACCTGCAGGACCGAGACGCTGACACCGGCGAGCAGCTTGCAGCTCAGCAGGTACCAGCGCGGCATGGGGCTGACGAGCAACGTGCGCATGCTGCCCATCTCGCGGTCGTAGACCATCGACAGCGAGCTCTGCATGCCGTTGAACAACTGGATCATGCCGATCAGCCCCGGCGTGATGTAGACCTCGTAAAGCACGTAGGTCTCGTAGGGCGGCATGATCGACACGCCGAGCACCGAACGGAACCCGGCGGCGAAGATGAACAGCCAGACCAGCGGGCGCACGAGCGCGGCGACGAAACGTTCGCGCTGGTGCAGGAAGCGCAGGGCCTCGCGCCAGACGATGCCCCTGAGACAGCGCAGGTACTGGGTTGTCGTCATCGCTCATCGCTCCCGGTCAGCTTGCCGAAGGCCTCGCGGATGTCCCCGGCGCCGGCCCGCCGGACCACCTCGTCCACCTTGCCGTCGGCGAGCACGCGCCCCTCGTGCAGAACGATGACCCGGTCGCCCGCGGCGACCTCGTCGATCAGGTGGGTCGCCCACAGGACGGCCAGGCGCTGCTCGCGCACGAGCGTGCGCACGTGGTCCAGGATGCCCTGGCGGCTGCCGATGTCGAGTCCCACCGTGGGCTCGTCGAGCAGCAGCAGGCGCGGATCGTGGAGCAGGGCGCGCGCGATCTCGACCCGGCGCAGCTGCCCGCCGGAGAGTTGGCGCACCTTGTCCCCGGCCCGTTCGCTCAGCGCGAGCCGGGCGAGCTCGGCCTCGATGCGCTCCCGCGCGAGGCCGCGCGCGATGCCGTGCAGGGCCGCGTGGTAGTACAGGTTCTGCGCGACCGTGAGGTCGAGGTCCAGGGTCCGCTGCTGGAACACCGCGCCGATGCGCGCGAGCGCCTGCGAGGACTGCGCCCGCACGTCGAAACCGTAGACGCGGATCGCGCCGCCGCGGTTGGTGTAAAGGCGCGTGACCAGCGAGAACAGCGTGGTCTTGCCGGCGCCGTTCTGGCCCAGCAGGACCGTGAACTCGCCGGGCCACAGGCTGAACGAGACCGCCTCGAGCGCGCGCCGCGGTCCGAAGCTGTGGCCGAGATCTTCGACCGCGAGCGCGGCGGCCTCGCCGGGCCGGTCCGGCGTTTGCGTGGCAACGACGGCTTCGTTCATGTGCATCCCGGACGTGGCATCCAAGCTTACCGCACGCGCGCCTCGACGGCCACGCCCGCTCAGCCCTTGACCGCCACGCCCCACGGGAAGCGCCCCACCGTGATCGACTTGATCACCTTGAGCTTCCTCACGTCGATCACCGAGACGTCGTTCGAGACGCCGTTGGTCGTGAACAGCAGGCGCTCGTCCGGGCCGAACGCGAGCTGCCAGACCCGTTGCCCGACCAGGAGGTACTTCATCACCTCGAATTTCCGCGCGTCGATCACGGCGACGCGGTTGGCCGGGCCGAGGGCCACGAAGGCGAGCTTGCCGTCGCTGGTGATGCGCACGCCGACGGGCTGGAGCGCCTCGGGCTGCACGCCGGGGATCTCGAAGCTGATCTTGTGGACGACCTGGCGCGTCTTGGCGTCGATCACGCTGACCGTGCCGCCGATCTCCGAGGTGACCCAGACGTACTTGTTGTCCTTGGTGAACTCGGCGAACCGGGGGCGGCTGTCGACCAGGACGTTGTCGGTGATCTCGTAGCTCCCGGTGTCGATGAAGTGCGCCATGTTCGTGGTCTCGGAGGTATTGACCAGCACCTTGCCGTCCGGGCTGACCGCCATTCCCTCCGGCTCCACGCCGACCGGCACCTCGGCAGCGACCGAGCCTTTCTCGACATCGACGACCGTCACCAGGTTGTCGTCCTCGTTGGCGATGTAGAGCGGGTTGCCGCTGGGGTGGAGCGCCAAGAGCTCCGGGTCCGGCCCGCTCGGAAACGTGCCGACGATCCGCCGGGTTTCGGTGTCCATGATCTGCACCGTGTTGTCGTCGCTGGCGCAGATGTACAAATGCTTCCCGTCTCGGCTCAGGATAATTCCTCGCGGCCTCTGGCCGACCGGCACCGTGGCGGTGACCTCCAGCTCGCGGGCGTCGATGATCGTGATTGTGTTGTCCTTTTCGTTCGACACGTACACGGTCTGCGCCGCCGTGGGCGTCGAAAAGGCGACACCCAGGCCGAACACCGCGCCCAGCACGCTTCTCCGCATCACGCCTCTCCTCCCCTTCGCTTTACGGCGCCGCATCTCCCGCGCCGCGTCCGTTATGCTTATTCGGTTCGTCTCATTGGAACCGGCAGCGCGCCTCGGGCCGGTCGTAGCCCAGCGTGTCCAACCGCGAATGCTGGTGCAGGAAACCCTCCTGCGGCGAGACCGACACGAGCGTGCGCGGAGCGGCCAGCAGGATCGGTTGGCGCAGCTGGCCGTTCCAGGGCCGGAACGTCAACGGCTCGCCCTTGAAGGCGGCCAGCTTGAAGGCGCCGCTTAGCAGGAATTCCTTGATCCGGGCGGCGTCGGCCGAACCGGTGCGGGTCACGGCCTCGCCGATGCTCCTGACTGCGGCCCAGGCCGTATGGTCGCGCTCGCCCATGAAGCGCCCGGCGGCGCGCGCGAAGCGCCGCTGCATCTGGGTCGCGCCCCATTGCTCCTGCGTGCGGTGCCAGGGGGTCGCGATCAGGCCTTGCGTGCCGGCGACGGGCCGCGGATCCCAGGTCCGGTACGGCAGGTACTCGCCGAAGACGTCGCTTTCGTCGGAGACCACGAGCACGTCATGGTCCTTCGCGCCCTGGGTGAGCACCGGAATCTGGCGCTGGATCTGGACGTGGCCGGTGTCGGTGCGCGCCGCCGGCGCGTTCTCCTCGATCGCGCGCTCCTCGACGATCTTGGCGCCGAACTTCTTGGCCGCCCGCCGCAGCGCCTCGGCGTAGGCCAGATCGCCGCTCCCGGTGCCGTAGACCAGGAACCAGCGGGTCCACTTCTTCCATACCAGGTATTGGGCGAGCGCGTCGGCCTTCATTGCCCGGCTCGGCATGACGTGGAGCACGTTGGCGCGGCACCGCTCGTTGCGCAGCGCGTCGTCGCTTGCGCGGACGTTGAAGATCAGCGCCCCGGCCGCACCGGGGGCGTCCGCCAGGGCGAGAAGCTGGTCCGCGTGCACGTCGGCCACGAACAACCGATGGCCTTGCGCCAATTGCGCCCCGAACGTCGCGAGCAGGTCCCCGTCTTCCGGTACGACCGCTTCGATCAAGTCATACGTGTGGTCGAGAAAACGGCCCGTCGTGCTGTTGTCCCTGACGGCGACCCGGGCCCCGGCGAGCCCCGCGTCGGTCACGACCGGCTCCACGAGCGACAGGGGAACGCGCGTCTTCTCCTGCTTGGTGATGTAGACGATCCGGACCTCGAGCGGCGCCTTCGCCGTCTGCGCCCGGGCGCCCGAAACGGCGCCGCCCCACGTCAGGGCCGCGCCGCAGGCGACGGCGCAAAACGTCTTCCACATCAAAACGTCTTCCACATATTGAGGCGGCGCACGGCCGAAGCCCCCTCCCGAGGCGACACGCGGATCCCGAGGCGGCACCATTGCACCAAATTTCCCCGTTTCAAACCAGGGGGATGCGCCTCCGGCCCGGGCCGAGGCCCGAGCGGACCCCGACTTGGCCGACCGCGGCCCAAGAACTCTTTGAGCCGGGCGAGGCGGCGCGCTAGGCTGGGCCGCCGTGTTCAAATTCGAGCTGATCGACACCGGCCACGAGGGCGAGCTGCGGGGAGAGCGGCCCGACGAGTCCTGGTCGCGCGGCCTGTCGTACCTGGTGCGCCGGCGCCTGCTCAAGGGCTGACCGCGCGGTTCGGCCCCGTCATCCTAAGTTCTTGAATCGCTGCCGATAGCCCCAGTAGCATGCCCCCGGTCCAGGCAGGCCGGGCCCAACGACGCGCGCGGGGAGGACGTCCATGCGGAGACAGGCGACGGGTGGCGCGGTCCACGCGATCCTGGCGCTCGCCCTGATCTTTCTCGCCGCCTCGGCCCGCACCGTGGTCGCGGGGACCGTCAAGGTCGGCGTCCTGAAGTTCGGCACCGTCAACTGGGAGCTGGACGTGGTGCGGACCCACGGCCTCGACGAGGCGGAGGGCGTGAGCGTCGAGGTCCGGCCGCTCGCGAGCAAGGGCGCGACCACGATCGCGCTCCAGGCGGGCGACGTGGATGTGATCGTGACCGACTGGATCTGGGTTTCACGGCAGCGCGCGGAGGGCCAAGGCTACACTTTCGTGCCCTACTCGACCGCGCTCGGCGCATTGATGGTGCCGGCGGATTCGCCGATCCGCAACCTCGCCGACCTCAAGGGCAGGCGGCTCGGCATCGCGGGCGGGCCGCTCGACAAGAGCTGGCTGCTGCTGCGCGGCCTGGCGAGCGAGAAGTTCGGCTTCGACGTCGACCGGGAGGTCGACAAGGTCTTCGGCGCCGCGCCCCTGCTCAGCGAGCAGATCCTGGCCGGCCGGCTGGACGCCGTGCTCGACTTCTGGCACTTCGCGGCACGCCTGGAGGCGGCCGGGCTGCGCCGCGTCATGGGCGTCGCGGACATGGCGCGCGAGCTGGGCATTCGGTCCAAGGTGCCGCTTATCGGCTACGTTTTCGACGAGACCTGGGCCGAGGCGCATCGGGACGACGTGCTCGGCTTCATCCGCGCCACGCGCAAGGCGCGCGCGCTGCTCGCCGGGTCGTCCGCCGAGTGGAGCCGCCTCCGCCCCCTGATGAAGGCCGAGGACGAGGCAACCTTCCGCGCCCTGCGCGACGGCTACCGCGCCGGCATCCCCAAACGCTGGGGCGAAGCCGAGCGCGCCGACGCCCGGCGCCTGTTCGCGATCCTGGCCCGGCTCGGCGGCAAGAAACTGGTCGGCAAATCCACGGACCTGGAGGAAGGCACATTCTGGCTCCACCTCGCGTACTGACCCGCTTGACCGCGCCCCGCGCGACCGTCTGGTATCAGGCGCTGTCCTTCGGGGCGCTGCTGGCCGTCTGGCAGCTTTCCGCCACGCTCCTGGGGTCCCGCGTGCTGCCCCCGCCCGATGCGGTGATGGGGGCGCTCGTCGCCGGATTCAAGGACGGCGAGATCCCGTACCACGTGGCCATCACGCTGATCCGCGTGGCGGTGAGCTTTGCGCTCTCGATGCTGATCGGTGTGGCCATCGGCATCGCGATGGGCCGGTCCCGGCCCTTGGACCGCTTCTTCGACGGCTGGCTGGTGCTGTTCCTCAACATCCCGGCCCTGGTGACGATGATTCTGTGCTACGTATGGTTCGGCCTGGTCGAGACCGCGGCCATCGCCGCGGTCGCCATCAACAAGATCCCGAACGTGGTCGTGACCGTGCGCGAAGGCGCCCGGGCGATCGACCGCGATTACCTCGAGATGGCCGAGAGCTTCCGCCTCGGCCGCGCCAAGACGCTGCGCCACGTCGTCCTACCGCAACTCTTCCCCTTCGTGGTCGCGGCGGCGCGCTCGGGCCTCGCGCTCATCTGGAAGATCGTCCTTGTGGTCGAGCTGCTCGGGCGCAGCGACGGTGTCGGGTTCCAGATCTATACGTTGTTTCAGTTGTTCGACGTTGCCGGCATCCTGGCCTACACCTTCACCTTCGTCGCCGTCGTGCAATGCATCGAGCTTGGCGCGCTGCAACCCCTGGAGCGGCGGGCCAACCAATGGCGCCGTTGAGCGAACTCGAGATCGACGTCAGGGAGAAGCGCTACCCGGCCGTGGGCGAGGCGGCCGCGCACGTCGCGCTCAAGGACGTGCGCATCACGGCGCGCCACGGCGAGTTCATCTGTGTCCTCGGGCCATCGGGCTGCGGCAAGACGACCCTGCTCAACATCATCGCGGGCCTCGACCGGAACTTCGAAGGCCGGGTGCGGCCGCCGCCCCTGCCCGGCCGAAGCGAGGCGGTCGTGGGCTACGTGTTCCAGGAGCCGCGCCTCCTGCCCTGGTACACCGTCGCCCGGAACATCGAGCTGGTGCTGTCGCCGGCGCAGGTCGGCTCCGGGATCGTCGACGAGCTACTGGTCGCCGCCGGGCTCGATGGGTTCCGCAACGCCTACCCGCAGCGCCTGTCGCTCGGCATGAGCCGACGGGTGGCCCTGGTGCGGGCCTTCGCCGTGCAGCCGGACCTGCTGTTGATGGACGAGCCGTTCGTTTCGCTGGACGCGGCTACCGCGCAGCACCTGCGTGCGCTCCTGCTGGAAATCCTGAACAAGCAGCCGACCACGGTGCTGTTCGTCTCGCACAACGTACGGGAAGCGATCTTCCTCGCCGACCGGATCATCCTCTTGTCCGCGGCGCCGGGCACGGTGCTCGCGGACATCCCCGTGCGGCTCAGCCGCGAGGCGCGCAAGAGCCCGGCGCAGGTGGAGGCGTTCCGCGCCCGCCTGACGGGCGAGAACCCCTTGCTGTGCGACGGCCTGTAGGGCCGCGTGCGGGCATGACGCAGCCGCGCGAGGCGCAGTTCGTCGGCAACCTGCCCGGCCAATGCCTGGGCGAGGCGCAGATCGCGGAGCTGCGCCGGGTTGATTTCCTTGATTAGCGGCAAACCCCGGAGGGACGCCATGCCGAAACTGTCCGCCAACCTGAGCATGCTGTTCACCGACGCGCCGTTCCTCGAGCGTTTCGAGCGCGCCGCCCGCGCCGGCTTCACGGGCGTGGAGTTCCTGTTCCCGTATGATTTCCCGCCCGACGTCGTGGCCGAGAAGCTGCGCGGCAACGGCCTGGAGATGGTCCTGTTCAACCTTCCGTCGGGCGACTGGGAGGCGGGCGAGCGCGGCTTGGCCGCGCTGCCCGGGCGCGAGGCCGAGTTTCGGCGCAGCCTCGAGACCGCGCTGCCGTACGCCGTGGCGCTGGACGCGCGCCGCCTGCACGTCATGGCCGGCGTCCCGCCCCGGGACGCCGTGCGCGCCGCATGCCGCCAGACCTATGTCCGCAACGTGCGCGCGGCCGCCGAGTTCTTCGCCCCGCACGGCATCTCAGTCCTGCTGGAACCGATCAACGCGCGGGACATCCCGGGCTATTTCCTGAACCGCCAGGGCGAGGCGGTGGCGGCGCTCGACGCCGTGCGCGCGGCCAACGCCGGCCTGCAGATGGACCTCTATCACTGCCAGATCGTCGAGGGCGATCTGGCCACGCGCATCCGGGCGAACTTCGCGCGCATCCGCCACGTCCAGATCGCCGGCGTGCCCGAGCGGCACGAGCCGGACACGGGCGAGGTGAACTACGCTTACTTGTTGAGCCTGCTCGACGCGCTCGGCTACGACGGCTGGGTCGGCTGCGAGTACCGGCCCGCGGGCGCCACCGAGGCCGGCCTCGGCTGGGCCCGGCCATACGGAATCGGCGGCTAATTCCGGAATTGGCGTGCAAGTTCCGGCGGACGAGCCGGGATGCCGCCCGGCCCCAGCCCGACGGTCGAGCCCCTCGGGAGAGGATCACCCGGTTTTGAGGCGCGGGATGATCTCCGTGGCGATCGCCTCGACCTGCTCCGTCTCGTAGCGGTAGGGCACGAAGATGATCCGTTCGACGCCGGCGTCGATGTGGGCCTGGAGCCGCTCGGCGCATTCCTCGACGCTGCCGACGATCGCGCTCTCGGGCGTCGACTCGCTCCACGACGCGAAGTCCCACTCGGTGTGCAGCCACTCGTTCATGGGCCCCTCGATCTTCGCGCGCTCGCCGATCATGATCGGGAGCTGGTTGCAGTTGGTCAGCGTATCCGGGTCCTTGCCCGCCGCCTCGGCGAAGTTGCGGATCTTGGCCCAGGCCTTCGCGAAGCTCTCCGGCGTGTAGAAGTAGGTCAGCCAGCCGTCGCCGGCCACGGCCGCGCGCTTCAAGACGCGGTCCACGTAGCCGCCGATCAGGATCGGCGGGTGCGGCTTCTGCACCGGCTTGGGGAACATGACGGCGTTGCGCAGGTTGTGCGGCGGATACTCGCCCTCGACCATGTCCTCGGTCCACAGGCGCCGGAGGATCTCGAGGTTTTGGTCCATGATCTTGCCGCGCTTGTGGAAGTCGATCCCGACCGCGTCGAACTCGCGCTTGTACCAGCCGGACGCCATGCCGAGCACCAGGCGCCCGTTCGAGATCTGGTCGAGGCTCGAAAGCTGCTTGGCCAGCACGACGGCGTTGCGTAGCGGCAACACGAGAATCCCGGTGCCGAGCCGGATGGTCTTGGTGCGCGCGGCCACGGCGGTGAGCAGCGACAGCGACTCGATGATCGGGAAGTGCGGATCGACGCCGAGCAGAATGTGATCCCAGACCCAGACCGATTCGTAGCCAAGCTCCTCCATGCGCACGGCGTAGTCGATCAGGGCCCGCGGGTCGGGCATGGCCGGATAGGCCTGGAAGTTGCGCATCGCGATGCCGAAGGCGGTCGGTCTTGCAGCCATGTCGCTCCCCTGGGTCGGGTGGTTACGAGAACGGAATGTCCGGGCCGGCGCCGCTCAGGCCGTGTACAGGCGCTCCGGATCGAGCTCGCGCAGCACCTCGAGCTCGCGCGCGCGGGGCGCCTCGGTCGTGCGCGCGTGCGGGTCGATCGGCAGCTCGAACCCGGTGTTGTCCCGGACCCGCTCCGGGGTGACGCCCGGGTGCAGGGCCGCGACCTTCATCCGCTTGGTCCGCTCGTCGAAGTCGAGGATCGCGAGGTCGGTCACGACCCGGTACATGCCGCCAGCCACCAGCCCGGCCTCGGCGCGGCTGGTACCGCCGTGGAGGAATCCGGGGCTGGTGATGAAGTCCACCTTGTCCACGAAGCGGCGCTTTTCGTGTCTCATGGTGACGATCATCTGGGTCAGGCTGGAGATGTCGTTGCCGCCGCCGGTCCCCGGCAGGCGGACCTGGGGATCCTCGGGTCGGCCGATGAACGAGCTGTTGAGGTTGCCGTACTTGTCGATCTGCGCCCCGCCCATGAAGCCCACGTCCACGTAGCCGCGCTGCAGCAAGAGCAGGACGTCGGTGATCCCCAGGACCATGTTGGCCCGGCGCGTGCAGCGCTGCTCGTTGGTTGACGGCGGCAGCTCGCCGGGCAAGACGAAGGGCCCGACCACGCCGCCCTCGAACAGGATCGTGAGCCCCGGCGCGTGCAGGCGCTGGGCGAGCGTCGCGGCGAGCAACGGGACGCCGACGCCCGCGAACACGCACTGGCCGTCCTCGAGCAGGCGGGCGCTCATGATGCAGAGCAGCTCGGAGGCCGTATAGCCGCCGCGCTCAGTCATTGTAAATGCTCCTGCCCCGGCGCGCCGCGTCCAGGATCTCGTCCATGCCGAGCAGGCCGAGATAATCGGCCCAGCTCCCGGGCGCGTAATAGAACCGCTCGAGGTATTCCTTGGCGCCGGCCTCCGGGTCCTTCTTGGTGAGCTCGGCGTAGGTGTCCATGTGGCGGAAGAACGGCTCGTACATGCCGTAGCACTCGTGCGGCGCGCACCCGTAGGCCGCCTCGACCACCGCCTCGACGGTGAAGAACGGGATCTTGGTCCGGTCGGGCCGGCGGCGGATCTGGTCGTTCGAGATGATGCGTTCCGTGGTCAGGATCACGCGCTGGGCCGCCATGGCGATGTCGATGTCCATGAACTGCAGCCCGTCGACCTGGGCATTGCCATAGGCGTCGCAGCGCTGGACGTGGATCAGCGCCACATCCGGGTTCAGCGCGGGCAGCAGCAGAAGCTTCTCGCCCGTGAACGGGCAGGTCATGTCGCGGGTCTCGCCGTCCAGGCGCGCGGCCACGTCGGAGCCCATCATGGAGCGCACGGGCATGAACGGCACGCCCATCGCGCCGGCCCGATAACGCAGGCCCATGGACATGTGGCTCCATTCCTCGAAGCGCGCCTGCCCGGACTCGGTGTAATGGCGCATGACCTTGGAGATGCCCCAGACGATGCCCTGGCTGAACCAGCTGGTCAGGATGTGCCGGCTCGCGCCGGAGGCGAACAGAACGTCGCCTTCCGTGGACACGATGCTGCGCGAGACCGTCAGGTCCTTCTTCCCCGCGCGGACCAGCGCCCACAGCATCGCGAACGGCGTGCGCGAGACCGTGCACCCGCCGAGGGCGACGTGGTCGCCGTCGTGGACCAGGGCGGCCGCCGCCTCCAGCGACATGACCTTCTCGCGCAGGCTCCGGTCCCGCGCGGTCGTGCTCCGTCTCAGTTCGGCGTAGGACTGCACCAAGCGTTCGTCTCCATATCTTTGGTCTCGCCGACCGCTCCGCCGGTCTTGGCCTCGACCGTTCCTCAGGCGTGGCCGGCCAGGCCGGTCTCGCGGTTGAACTTCTCGATCAGTTCGTCCCAGGCGGGCAGCACGTCGCGCAGGCCGCGCCAGAAGCCTTGCTTCTTGCGCGCGTCGAATTCGACCAGCGGGACTCCCTGCTGCTCGACCCAGGTGAAGTAACCGAGGTTGAAGATGCGCCCGCGATCGCGCTGGGTCAGCTCGAGGACGTGGTCGCTTTCGAGTTGGCCCAGGTGGGCGCCGAAGGCCTCCGCGGCGGCCACCGCGTCGAAGCCGCCGGGGGCGCGGCGGCGCAGCCACTTGTCGCGTTCGCTCTCGTACAACGCGGCGGCGTCGGTGGCCACGGTCAGGATCGCGTCGTTCGCGCCGAGGTCGAGCCGGCGCGCGGTCTTGATGGCGGCGAGCACGTTGGCGATGCCGGAAAGCCCCAGGCCGCTGAGGCCCCGGACGAGATCGGCCGGCAGCCCCTTCCGCTCGACCAGGAAGCGGCGGCCGGCGTCGCTGTTGAACAGCGCGTTCAAGGCGTCGCAGCTCCTGTCCGAGACGCCGACGACGACATCCCCGTTCATGACGTTCTGGATCAGCGGGATGTGCTTGTCGCCGATGCCCTGGATGTTGTGCTCGCCGTAGCCGTTGTAGAGCATGGTGGGGCATTCCAGCGGCTCGACCGCGACGATGCGCGCGCCGAGCGCTTCCTTGAGGTGGTCGCCCGCGCCCAGCGTTCCCGCCGAGCCGGTGCCCGCGACGAAGGCGGCGGCGCGCAGGCCGGGACGCCGCCGCCTCAGGTCCTGGTACACCGTCTCGAGCGCGCGGCCGGTGCACACGTAATGCACCAGGTAGTTCCCGAACTCGGAGAACTGGTTCAGGATCACGTTGCCGGGGTCCCGCGCCAGTTCGGCGCACTTGTCGTAGATTTCCTTGACGTTGCTCTCCGAGCCGGGGGTGCGGATCACGTCGTCCGGGGCGCTTACCCACTCGGCCAGCCATTCGAAGCGCTCGGCGCTCATGCCCTCGGGCAGCACGGCCACGCCCCGGCAGCCGAGGATGCGCGAAATCGCCACCCCGCCGCGGCAGTAATTCCCGGTCGAGGGCCAGACCGCCCGCTGTCCTTGTGGATCGAAACGGCCGGTCACGATCCTCGGCGCGAGGCAGCCGTAGGCCGCCAGCACCTTGTGCGCCCCGATCATCGGAAACCGCTCGCCCAGCGCAACGACGATGGGCGCCGCCACTCCGGTCAGGCGCGCGGGCAGGACGAGGTGGCCGGGAACCGCGCTGCCGCCGCGGCGCGCCGCGTCGTTGTACCAGTGGACGCGGAACAGATTGGCCGGATGGGGCGCGTCGGGATCAACCGGTTCGAGGGCGGCCGCGACCGCCTCGGGGATGCGCCCGGGATCGGCGAGCTGCGCGAAGGTGGGGAGCCGTACGCCGGCCTCGCGCAGGTGCGCGACGGCGCGCCGGTAGACGGCGTCATCGGCAATCTCCGTCGACAACTGGAATGGCCCCATAGCCCGAATCCGGATCTCGTCCCGTGCGCGGGCGGACCGGCCGGGCACGGACGCGCCGCGCAACGGCCCGTCTGCCCCGGTTCGATCGGCCGCCGCGGATGCGCCCGGCCGGAGCGGCCTCCCCTCGCGGAGTCAACCTATTATTTCATCTTCCTATCTTTAGTATCATATACACTCATGCACCCAAAAACAACCGGAGCAGGCGGGCGAACGGCCAGCGGGCGCCTGCCGCGAGCCGGGTCAGGGTATGCCAACTAAGCGGTGGTGCGCGATCCCGAAGCAATGCTACGAATTTCCGAGGGCGCGGCCGGCGCGGCAGACGCCGGGTCGGCGACACGCCACCGTTACCTGAACCATTACGTGAACCGTTACCTGAACCGTGGACGCCATGAGCACCCGCACGGACGAGCTGTTCGAGGACCTGGCGCCCGAGCCGCGCCTGCTCATGGGTCCCGGGCCGGTCAACGTGTATCCGCAGGTGCTGCGCGCGATGTCGATGCCGATGCTCGGCCAGTTCGACCCGCAGTTCACCGGCTACATGAACCAGGTCATGGCGCTCTACCGCCAGGTGTTCCGCACCGGGAACCGCTGGGCCCTGCTGGTCGACGGCACGGCGCGCGCCGGGATCGAGGCGCTGCTCGCGTCGTTGATCTGTCCCGGCGACCGGGTTCTGGTACCCATCTTCGGACGCTTCGGTCATCTGCTCAAGGAGATCTCGGAGCGCTGCGCCGGCGAGGTGCGTACGATCGAGGTCGAATGGGGCCAGGTGTTCGCGCCGTCGGCGGTCGAGCAGGCGCTCCGCGACTTCCGACCCAAGGTCGTGGCCATGGTCCACGGCGACACCTCGACCACGATGGCCCAGCCGCTCGACGAGATCGGCGCGATCTGCCGCAAACACGGCGCAATCCTTTACGTCGACGCCACCGCGACGCTGGGCGGCATGGCGGTCGAGGTGGACGGCTGGCGGCTCGACGCCGTTTCGGCCGGCTTGCAAAAGTGCATGTCCGGCCCGCCCGGCACCTCGCCGGTCACGTTCAACGAACGCGTGGTAGAGCTAGTCGAGCGGCGCAAGCACGTCGAGGCGGGCGTCCGCCCGCCCGGATTCGTGCCCGGCGACGGGCCGCGAATTCAGTCCAACTACTTCGACCTGCCCATGCTAATGGACTATTGGGGCCCGGCGCGCCTCAACCATCACACCGAGGCGACGGCGATGCTCTACGCCGCGCGCGAGTGCGCCCGCCTCGTCCTCGCCGAAGGGCTGGAAAACGCCTTCGCGCGCCACCGGCTGGCCAGCCGGGCCCTGCGCGCGGGGATCGAGGCCATGGGCCTGAAGCTGTTCGGCGACCCGGCGCACCGCATGGTCAACGCGACCGGCGTATCCATCCCCGACGGCGTGCCGGGTGACGAGGTGCGCGCCGCGATGCTCCGCGACTTCGACATCGAGATCGGCACCTCGTTCGGACCCCTGCACGGGCGCATCTGGCGCATCGGCACGATGGGCTACGTGTGCCGGAAGGGCAACGTGCTGAAATGCCTCGCGGCGCTGGAAGCGGTGCTGCGCCAGCATGGCTTCGCCGCGAGGCCGGGCGCCGGCGTCGATGCCGCCTACGGGGTTTACCGGGACGCGGGGCAATGAGGCGAACGTTGCCGCGGGCCGGGGTCGGGGCCATGACCGGCGAGCGCGTCGACGCGTTCCTGAAATCGCCCTTGCGCATCATCAACGTCGGGCTGGGTGGCTTCGCGCGTGAGCTGGAGGCCCTCGAGGTCCCGGTCGTGCAGGTCGACTGGTCACCGCCGGCCGGCGGCGACCCGAAGCTGGCCGACCTCTTGTCGAAGCTGGGAAGCTGAGCGGCCGGAGGCGCGGCCTTGGAGCTGGTCGAGCGCGCCAATCAGGAAGCCTTGCGCCGGATGCTGAACGGCGATCCGGTCCTGGTCGACGTGCGTCCGGCCGCCGAGCTCGTTTCGGCCCTGGGCGAGCGCGTCGTGCTCCACGCCGGCCCGCCCATCGCCTGGGAACGCATGTGCGGACCCATGCGCGGCGCGGTAGCCGGCGCCGTCGTCTTCGAAGGATGGGCGCCCGACCTGGCCGCGGCCGAGGCGCTGGCCGCGGGCGGCGGGGTCGCGTTCCACCCGAACCATCACTTCGACGCCGTCGGCCCGATGACCGGCCTGACCACCCGGTCCATGCCGCTCATGGTGGTGGAGAACCGGGCCTTCGGCAACCGCGCCTATTGCACCGTCAACGAGGGCCTGGGCAAGGTCATGCGCTTCGGCGGCAACGATGCCGAGGTCCTGGACCGCCTGGCGTGGCTCCGTGACGTCCTCGGGCCGGCGCTCGGCAGGGCGCTGCGCGAATCCGGGGGGATCGCGCTCAAGCCCCTGATCGCCCGGGGCCTGACCATGGGCGACGAGATGCACCAGCGCAACGTCGCCTGCACCAGCCTTCTCCTCCGGGAGCTGGCGCCCTGGCTGGCGCGCACCGCGGCCGACACGGCGGCGCTGGCCGAGGTGCTCGCCTTCATCGGCGGCAACGACCAGTTCTTCCTCAACGTCGCCATGGCCATGGGCAAGGCCATCACGGACCCGGTGGGCGGCATCGAGGGCTCGTCGGTCGTCACCGCCATGTCGCGCAACGGCGCCGACTTCGGCATCCGCGTCAGCGGCACCGGCGATGCCTGGTTCACCGCCCCCGTCGAGATGCCCGAAGGCCTCTACTTCCCCGGCTTCACCGCGGCCGACGCCAATCCGGACATCGGCGATTCGACGATCGTCGAGACCGTCGGACTGGGCGGCTTCGCAATGGCGGCGGCCCCGGCGGTCGCCGGCTTCGTCGGTGCCGGCGCGCCATCCTCGGCGCTCGACTACACCCGGACCATGCGTGAAATCACCGTGGGCGAGAACCCGGCGTGGACCATCCCCGCGCTCGACTACGCCGGCGTGCCCACGGGCATCGACATCCGGCTCGTGCTCGAGACCGGCCTCGCACCGACCATCAACACGGGGATCGCCCACCGCGAGCCCGGCATCGGCCAAGTCGGGGCCGGCGTGGTGCGGGCGCCGACGGCCTGCTTCGAGCGGGCCCTGCGCGCCTTCGCGGAGAGGCTCGGCGTGTCATGAGCGCGAAGACCGCCAATCTGGTCCGTAACGGCGTCTACCTGGATTCGGTGGCCCTGATGCGGCTGTCGCGGACCATCGCGGGGCTGCCCGGCGTCGAGGAGGCGGCGCTGATGATCGGCACCCCGTCGAACAAGGGGATCATGGAACGGGCCGGCCTGCTCACGCGCACCGGCCGGGCCGCGCAGAGCAACGACCTGATCGTCGGCGTGAGGGCGGTGGACGAGGCCGCCGCACGGGCCGCGCTGGCCGAGGCCGAGCGCCTGCTCGACCGGCCGCGCCAGGCGGGCGGGGCCGGCGCGCATTGGTGCCCGCACACGCTTCGCGCCGCGCGCCGGGCCATGCCGGAGGCCAATCTCGCCATCATCTCCGTGCCCGGCGACTTCGCCGCGGCCGAGGCGCGCAAGGCGCTCCGGGCCGGGCTCCACGTCATGATCTTCAGCGACAACGTGCCGCTCGAGGACGAGGCCGCCCTGAAGCGGGAGGGGCGCGCGCTGGGCCTGCTGGTCATGGGGCCGGACTGCGGCACGGCGATCCTCAACGGCGTGCCGTTGGCCTTCGCCAACCGCGTCGCGCGCGGCGACATCGGCGTCGTCGGCGCCTCGGGCACGGGCACGCAGGAGGTCACGTGCCTGATCGCGCAGGCGGGCCGCGGCATCTCGCAGGCGATCGGCGTCGGCGGCCGGGACCTGCACGAGCGGGTCGGCGGCACGACGACGCTCATGGCCATCGACGCCCTGGACCGGGACCCGGACACGCGCCAAGTCGTCCTGATCTCCAAGCCCCCCGCCCCGAGGGTGGCCCGGGATATCCTCGAGCGCGTCGGGCGAAGCCGCAAGCCGTTCGTCGTCTGCTTCATCGGGACGGAGGGGCTGGACCTGCCGGACAACGCGCGCTTCGCGCCGACCCTGAAGGCAGCGGCGGAGCTGGCGCTCGGCGCGGCGGTCGGCGCCGGGTTCGCCCCTTCCACCGCGGCGGACCGCGCGCGCGCGGGCGTGATCGTCGGCCTTTACGCCGGGGGCACGCTGTGCGCCGAGGCGCAGGTGGTGCTGGCCTCGCGCGGCCGAACGGTCGCGTCGAACGCGCCGGTGCCGGGCGCCCTGCCGCTCGCCGGGGCGGGAGGCGGCGCCCACAGGTTGCTCGATCTCGGCGCCGACGAATACACCCGCGGACGGCCCCATCCGATGATCGACCCTGCGGTGCGCGACGACGCCGTGCGGCGCGCCTTCGAGGACCCGAACGCCGCCGTCGTCCTGCTCGACCTGGTTATCGGCCACGGTGCGCACGCCGATCCGGCCGGCCATCTGGCCGGCGTCCTGGCGGCCGGGCCGGCCGACGGGCCCGCGGTCGTCGCCTCGGTGACCGGCACCGAGGCGGACCCGCAGGTGCGCTCGCGCCAAGTGGCGGCGCTGGAGCGGGCCGGCGCGCTGGTCGCGCCGTCCAACGCTCAGGCCACGGAGTTGGCGCTGGCGTTGTGCCGCAAGCCCGATTGAGGAGACGACTCCGTGCCGGCGAGCGAGGCCATTCCCCGGCGGCTGCTGGTCGCCATAGGCGGCAACGCCACGCACCCCGAGAATATCCGCGGCACCTCCGAGGAGCAGAAGGCGATCGCGGCGCGCACGGCGCATGCCCTGCTGCCGCTCGCCCAGTTGGACAACGAGCTGGTCATCACCCACGGCAACGGCCCGGTGGTCGGCAAGATCATGATGCGCCAGGCGCTCACGCGCGACCGCATCCCGCCGATGTCGCTCGACATCTGCGTCGCGCACAGCCAGGGCGGCATCGCCTACCTGCTGATGCAGGGGCTGGAGAACGCGCTGCGCGAGGCGGACAACCCGCGCCACGTCGCCTGCCTCCTGACCCAGGTCGAGGTCGATCCCGCGGACCCCGCCTTCGCGAATCCGACCAAGCCGGTGGGCCCCTTCTTCGCCAGAGAGGAGGCCGAACGGATCGGCCGGGAGCTCGGCTGGCCGATGAAGGAGGACGCGGGGCGCGGATGGCGCCACGTCGTGCCCTCGCCCCTGCCGCGGCACATCGTGGACATCTCGCTCATCCAGGGGCTCGCCCGCCGGGGCACGGTCGTCATCGCCGGCGGCGGCGGCGGAATCCCCGTGGTCCGGGGCCCCAAGGGCGTGCGCCATGGGGTGTCGGCCGTGATCGACAAAGATCTGACCTCGGCGCACATGGCCAACGTCCTCGGCATGGAGCTGATGATGATCCTGAGTGCGGTGTCGAAGGCGGCGATCCACTACGGAACGCCGAAGCAGCGCGAGCTGGACACGCTCACCCTGCGCGAGGCCAAGGCGCTGCACGCCGAGGGGCATTTCGCGCCGGGCAGCATGGGGCCCAAGTTCGAGGCGGCGATCCGCTTCCTCGAGGGCGGCGGCGAACGGGTCATCATCGGCCACCTGAACGAGGCCATCGCCGCCCTGCACGGCCGGACGGGCACCCACATCGTGCCGGACGATGCCTGATCGCGGCCGATGCCGTGCGGTCGAGATCGTCGACATCGGCCCCATCGCCCGGCGCGCGTCGAGCCCCGGCGCGACCGGCGCGGTGGCGGCGGTCTTCGCGCGCAGCTTCTACCTGACGTTGGGAGGGCAGTGGACGTGCATCGTCCCGGCGGGCGCGGGCGCGGGTCCGCTCAACGCGCGCTGCGCGCTGCCGGAACCCGTGGACTGGCGCAGGAGCGGGCTCGCCGTGGGCGCACCGGTGCGCGTCGCGCCGGAGGCGATCCACGTCGCGCCCGGCCTCGTCTTTCTCTTGGCGCGCGCGGCGACGTGGACGCCGGGCGCGCCGGGACCGTGGTCCGCCGAGAGCCTCCGCGCCGGCCTCGAGGCCTTGGAACGCGCGATGCGCGGCCGCGTGCCGCAGGACGGCCTCGGTCTCTTGGGCCTGTCTCCGACGCGCGGCGCGCGCCTGCCGCCGGTCGCGGCCGCGGCCTTCGGGCCGGCAAGCGCGCTCGCGGTGCGGCTGCGCGCGGCGCTGGCGCCGGGGGCGGGTTCCCGCGCAAGGGACTTTTCCGTCGTCCGCCCCCTGCTCGGGCTCGGCCCGGGCCTGACGCCGTCCGGCGACGACTTCCTCGGCGGCGCGATGGTCGCGTTGCGCCGGCTCGGCCGGGGCGACGTGGCGGGCGCGCTGTGGCGGGCGATCCGCGATCCGGCGTCGGTGGCGACCTGCGCGCTCGGCCGCGCCCATCTGGCGGCCGCCGCCGAGGGCCTCGGCGGCGCCGCCCTGCACGAGATTCTGGACGACGCGCTCGCCGGCCGCGGCGCGCGTTTTCTGGCCCGCATGGCGGCCCTCGACGCCATCGGGCACACCTCCGGCTGGGACGCGCTCGCCGGCGTCGTCACGGTGCTGCGGGCGTTCCGGGGAGCGAACGAGCGGGCCTCTCGTCCCCGCGCGGCACAGCCGGCGCGACCCTGACGCCGAAATTCCGGAACGCCTCGGCCGCGCCGCGAAGCCTCTCGCCCGCGTGGGCCTCCGCGTCGGGATGGCCCGAGCCCTCTTCGCGCACGCCGATCCGCGAGTCGGAATTCTTGCCGCGCGGCGCGGCGCGGGCGGGCGGCCGGGCTACGCGGCGAGCGGAATCTCCAGACGGCTCCAGATCTCGGACAACGCCGCGACGAGATCGCGCATCATGGCGTCGGTGTGGTACGGCCCGGGTGTGATGCGCAGGCGCTCCGTGCCGCGCGGCACCGTCGGGTAGTTGATCGGCTGGATGTAGATCCCGTACTCGGCGAGCAGGATGTCGGTCACCTGCCTGCAGCGTACCGGATCGCCGACCAGAACCGGCACGATGTGGCTCTGCGACGGCATCGCCGGCAAGCCGGCTTCGCCCAGCCGGCGCTTGAGCGTGGCCGCCCGTTCCTGATGGCGCGCGCGCTCCGCGGCGCTGGACTTCAGGTAGCGCACCGAAGCCAGCGCCCCCGCGGCCACTGCCGGCGGCAGCGCGGTCGTGAAGATGAAGGGCGAGGCGAAACTGCGCACCGTGTCCACGATCTGCGCGGATGAGGCGATGTAGCCGCCGAGCACGCCGAAGGCCTTGGCCAGCGTGCCGTTGATCACGTTCAGCCGGTCCATCAGGCCGCGCTGCTCCGCCACGCCGCCGCCGCGCGGCCCGTAGAGCCCGACCGCGTGCACCTCGTCCAGGTAGGTCATGGCGCCGTGGCGCGCGGCCACGTCGCAGATCTCGGCGATGGGCGCGATGTCCCCGTCCATCGAATAGACGGATTCGAAGGCGACGATCTTCGGCGCCGCGGGATCGACCTGCCGCAGGAGGCTTTCCAGGTGCTCGGGGTCGTTGTGCCGGAAGATCTGTTTCTGCGCCCGGCTGTGCCGGATGCCCTCGATCATGGACGCGTGGTTGAGGGCGTCGGAAAAGATGATGCACCCGGGCAGGAGCGAGGCCAGCGTGGACAGCGCGGCCTGATTGGCGACATAGCCGGAGGTGAAGACGAGCGCCGCGGGCTTGCCGTGCAGGTCGGCCAGCTCCCTCTCCAAGCTCACCAGCGGGTGCGAGGTGCCCGAGATGTTGCGCGTGCCGCCCGCGCCGCCGCCGTACTTGGCGAGCGCCTCGGTCATCGCCCGCAGGACCACCGGGTGTTGGCCCATCCCCAGGTAGTCGTTGCTGCACCAGACGGTGATCTCGCCCGGCCCGGTCTGCCCGTGGTTGTCCGCCAAGGGAAAGCGCCCCGCCTGGCGCCCGAGTTCCGCGAAGATGCGGTAGCGGCCCTCGGTCCTCAGGCCGTCCAGCTTTTCGGCGAAGAATCGGTTGTAGTCCATGATCCAGCCTCCTTGGCGGTTCCCGATCGGCCGCGAAACGCCGGCGCCGGGTCTCGGGGTTGCCGGTTTGTCATCCGGGCGCTTCCGGCGACCGGCGGGCGCGCCTTGGCGTCGCTCGAGAAGCGCCGGCCCGGCCTTGCGGTCACGGAATATGTACCGCATCTGTGCCGCGCGACGGCATCCAGACCGCGTGTCCCGCAACGATCGCCGCCGCCGACCGCGCGACTTTCGTTCCGTGAACCATAGCCGGATTCCGGCGGAGGTTAACTGATCTAGGTCAACATGCGATGCGAACGCTTCGCTCCGGGCACCGGGCCCGTCGGCGGATGCGCCACAAGTTGTGCTCTTCGGCCAACGACACACCAGTTCATGCGCCAATCATACGGCGCAGTCCGCTTGCCGACCAAAAAACTACACGGTGTCGAGAATATACGCTAAGATATTCAATAAATAAGGCATGGATGGCGTCGATTTCGAGGAGGGTCATCAATAGAGCTTCATGCACCCAACCGTTGCATTACAAATAATGTTGCATTACAAATAATCAGGTGCGGTAACCTGTAAGATACCTAGGGACGGCATTGGGCGCCGCCGAACCTCAAGCAATAAATGGGCGATAATGTCCGTCGCCCGTCACGATGGGGAGGGGTTTCAATGGGTCGCGTCGAATTTTCCTTGGGGTTCACCCTTGCCACGGCCATGGCCGCCGCGGCCGCAACAGCTTCGAGCGGCGCGGTAGCGAATTACCGCCAACTCGCTCGGCCTCGTAGCGGTCCGAAGGATGACCTCCGCTCGGCATCGGGCGAAGCTCGTCGAGCCACGCGGGCATCGGGCGCGCCGGGGCCACGCACCGCATGAGGCGATGAGGAAAAGGTCGATCGATGGCTAGGAGGGGCGATCAATCCGGTTTCAGAGTCGTCTCCGCGCTTGCCGCGTCCTTGTTATTGGGAGGCACGTTCCCGCAATTCGCGTCGTGCCCGAATGTGGGCGGTTTGCGGTCCGCGGCAATTCGGGGAGAGGGATATTTCGGCACTCGATCCTTCACCGCCTGTATTCGCTTGGCCAGCGGATTTCCAGCCAGGGCGGCCCGGACTTTGATCGCGGACTTTTTTTGGTCGTCTCCGTGACGCCCACGGATGTCGATGCGGCCTTGATCGTCCCCGGCGGTTTCAACCTGGAGATCACCGTCTAATCTGTCAGGCGAAAAGGAGGGGAGTGCGATGGCTGGAGCCAAAAGGATCTTAGCAAATCTCTTATTTGCGGTGATTGCGCCGACCGTAGCCGTTTCGAATACTGCGAACGCAGTGCTTCTACACTTTTCTTTCACGGACCCAGTAGGCGATCAGGAAGGATCAATCGACCTAATAAGCTCCGTCGTCACTTTTGACAACGCAACCGGTGATTATGCGATTGTCGTGACGGCTGACCCTAACAATCCGTTCCTCGGTGATTTCCGTCTGAATTTCAACCTGTTCAATCCGGATGTGGGAACAACGAATCCGTTTCCTTCGTTCTTTCAGGATGTACTGAACGACTTCAGCCTATCCGCCCCTCAAACGGTCATTTCTTTGACAGGTAGGAACATTCGCCTTATCGCCTGGCAGGCTGGCGACAGAGTTGCCGCCACCGGTCCTAATCCGCTCGGTCTCCCAGATATTCTGGGTTTGGGTGGTTTCTTTTCAGGGGTCATTCCGCTGCCGATAGGAACAACCACGGAGCTAGATAACATAGCCATAAGAGACCGGCCATTCCCCCCGATAATATTGGGCTTCGCGACAATTACGGCCGTGCCTGAACCGGCGACCGTGACCGTTTTCGCAATCGGGCTCTTTGGTCTCTGGCTCATCGGGCATCGTCGCAGGAACTCCGGAGTTGCCCGGCAAAGTATGCGCTAGCGATGGCCCGTCGGTCGGGCCGCCGTTTTGACATGGGCCGGGCGGAGTATC
>JBHHZJ010000059.1:0-22913 GCA_046758005.1 Kiloniellaceae bacterium | reverse complement strand
GCGCGGCGCGCGGTCCGATGACGGTCTCCGCATGCCGGGGCCTCGGGTATCCTACGGCGCCGCCGGCATGCCACCGCCACTTCGTCAGCCGAGCGCCACCGGCCGGTCCTTGGCCAGGCGGTCGAAGGCGATCAGACTCTCGACCAGGCTGGGCAGGTCCTTCAGGTGGACCATGTTCGGGCCGTCGGAGGGTGCGTTGTCCGGGTCCTGGTGCGTCTCCATGAACACGGCCGCCACGCCGACGGCCACGGCGGCGCGGGCCAGGACCGGAACGAACTCGCGCTGCCCGCCGGAGGTCGCGCCGCGCCCGCCCGGCTGCTGCACCGAGTGGGTGGCGTCGAAGACGACCGGACAGCCGGTCTCGGCGGCCATGATCGGCAGCGAGCGCATGTCCGAGATTAGCGTGTTGTAGCCGAAGGAGGCCCCGCGCTCGCACACCAGCACGTTGCGGTTGCCCGACGCCTCGAGCTTGTCGATCACGTTGCGCATGTCCCAGGGGGCGAGGAACTGGCCCTTCTTGACGTTGATCGCCTTGCCCGTCTCGGCCGCCGCCACCAGCAGATCGGTCTGGCGGCACAGGAAGGCCGGGATCTGCAGCACGTCCACCGCCTCGGCCACCGGCGCGCACTGCTCCGGCGCGTGCACGTCGGTCAGCACCGGGCAGCCGTAGGTCTCGCGCACCTCGGCCAGCACCGGCAGCCCGGCCTCCATGCCGAGGCCGCGTTTGGACTTCAGGCTGGTGCGGTTGGCCTTGTCGAACGAGGTCTTGTAGATGAGGCCGATGCCGAGCCCGCGCGCCATCTCGGCGAGCGCGTGGCTCATCTCGAGCGCGTGCGCCCGGCTCTCCAAGGCACAAGGGCCGGCAATCAGCGCGAGCGGCCGGTCGTTGCCGAGCGTCAATTCGCCGATCCGGACGTGGCGGATCCCGGGCATGGCCCCAACCCTACATCAGCCGCGACTGCGCGACCGCCGCCTCGATGAACGAGGTGAACAGGGGGTGCGGCTCGAAGGGCTTTGACTTCAACTCCGGATGGAACTGTACGCCGATGAACCACGGATGGTCCGGGATCTCGACGATCTCGGGCAGCTCGCCGTCCGGCGATAGGCCGGAGAAGCGCAGGCCCACGTTCTCCAGAACCCCGCGGTAGTTGATGTTGACCTCGTAGCGGTGCCTGTGCCGCTCGCTGATCTCGATCGCATCGTAAATCCGGTGCACGCGGCTGCCGGCCTCGATGACGCAGGGATAGGCGCCGAGGCGCATGGTGCCGCCGAGCTCGCTGTCCACGTTGCGCCGCTCGATACGGTGGCCGACGCTCCATTCGGTCAGCAGCCCGACGATCGAGTCCTCGCAAGGGCCGAACTCGGTCGAGCCGGCCTTGGCCAGACCGGCAAGGTTGCGCGCCGCCTCGATCACCGCCATCTGCATGCCGAAGCAGATCCCGAAGTACGGCACCTTGCGCTCGCGGGCGAACCGCGCCGCGGCGATCTTGCCTTCCGCCCCGCGCTCGCCAAAGCCGCCGGGCACCAGGATGCCGTGCACGTCCTCCAGGTAGTGGATCGTGCCCTCGCCCTCGAAAATCTCGGAATCGAGCCAGTTGACGTTGACGCGGACGTTGTTGGCGATGCCGCCGTGGGTCATCGCCTCGGCGATCGACTTGTAGGAATCGATCAGCGTCGTGTACTTGCCGATCACGCCGATGGTGACCTCGCCGTCCGGCTGCCGGATTCGCTCGGTGACCCGGTCCCAGCGCGCCAGGTCCGGCGCCCGGCCCGTCAGGCCGAAGTGGCGGCAGACCTCCTCGTCCAACCCTTCCTCGTGGTAGGCGCGCGGCACGGCATAGATCGTATCCACGTCGAGCCCCTGGATGACCGCGCTGAGCCGCACGTTGCAGAACAGTGCGATCTTGCGCCGCGCTTCGAGCGGGATCGGCCGTTCCGAACGGCAGACGACGACGTCCGGCTTGATGCCCACGCTCTGCAGCTCCTTGACCGAGTGTTGCGTCGGCTTGGTCTTGAGCTCACCGGTCGAGGCCAGGTACGGGACCAGCGTCAGATGGACGAACATGCTGCGTGCGGATCCCAGCTCGTTGCCGAGTTGACGGATCGCCTCGAGGAACGGCAGGCCCTCGATGTCGCCGACCGTGCCGCCGATCTCGCACACCACGAAGTCCTCGTCGTGCAGGTCGCCCAGGATGAACTCCTTGATCGCGTCGGTGACGTGCGGGATGACCTGGACGGTCGCGCCAAGGTAGTCGCCGCGCCGCTCCCTGGCGAGGACCTTGGAGTAGATCTGGCCCGTGGTGACGTTGTCGCTGCGCTGCGACGGCACCCCGGTGAAGCGCTCATAGTGGCCGAGGTCGAGATCGGTCTCGGCGCCGTCGTCGGTGACGTAGACCTCACCGTGCTGATAGGGGCTCATGGTTCCCGGGTCGAGGTTGAGGTAGGGGTCGAGCTTGCGCAAGCGCACGCTGAAGCCCCGCGCCTGGAGGAGCGCCCCCAGGGCCGCGGCGGTGAGGCCTTTTCCGAGTGAGGAGGTGACGCCGCCGGTGATAAATATGAACCGCGCCATGGACCCGCACTATTGTCGCAAGCGGTCTTTTCGGCAAGCCCTCTGACGGCCAGCCGGCAACAATTTGTTTCCCGGCCGCCCCCGCCCGGGCCTTTCCGCCGCGCGGGCCGCGGCCGAGGGCGTCGTCACTGCACCGGGACGGTGGGCTGGGCCGGCTGCTGTTCGACCGGGGCCGCGGCCGGCAGCTCATCGAGGATCGAGCGCGGTTCGGTCGCCCGGGTCGAGAGGATGCTCAGCAGGATGCTGGTCGCCATGAAACAGGCGGCGAGCGTTGCGGTCGTGCGGGTCAACAGGTTGGCCGTGCCGCGCCCCGTCAGGAACCCGCTCATGCCGCCGCCGCCCCCACCGCCGATACCCAGGCCGCCGCCCTCGCTGCGCTGGAGCAGGACCACGCCGATGAGCCCGATGGCCAGCATCAAATGGATCACCAGCAGAACGTTGATCATTTAGGCCGTCTTTCCTGTCTTGCCGGGCGGAGCACCTGCCGGGCTATTTAATCGCTCCGCGCCCGGTCCGCTAGGGACAACTGGCGGCGATGGCCCAAAAATCCTCCGCCTTGAGGCTGGCCCCACCGACCAGTGCGCCGTCGACATCGGCCACCGCGAGCAGTTCGGCGGCGTTGCCAGGTTTGACCGAACCCCCGTACAGGATGCGGATCGCGCTTCCGCCATCCGCGCCCAGGCGCTCGACGAGCAGGGCGCGGATGTGGGCGTGGGCTTTGGCCACGTCGCCCGGGGTCGCGGTCTGGCCGGTGCCGATGGCCCAGACCGGCTCGTAGGCGACCACCGGCGCCGCGGCATCGCCGTCCACGGGAAGCGAGCCGCGGACCTGCGTCTCGATCACCCGCAGGGCGTGGCCCGCCGCCCGTTGCTCGGCCGTCTCGCCGACGCAGACGATGGGGGTCAGGCCGGCCGCGCCGGCGGCCTCGGCCTTGGCCCTGACCATGGCGTCGGTCTCGCCATGGCCGCCGCGCCGTTCCGAGTGCCCGACGATCACGTATTCGCAGCCCGCGTCCTTGAGCATTTCGGCGCTGATATCGCCGGTGTGCGCGCCGCTCGGCTCCGTATGGCAGTCCTGGCCGCCCAGTTTGACCACACTGCCGCGGATCGCCTCGGCGATGGGGAACAAGAGCTGGGCCGGCGGACAGATGAGCAGGTCGAACGTGAGCGCCTCGCGCGCCCGGTCCGCAAGGTCGCGGGCCAGCGCCTCCCCCGTGGCGCGCAACCCGTTCATCTTCCAGTTTCCCGCGATCAGTTTGCGGCGCATGCTCCTGCCCCGTGTCCGACGGGGGCCTACCTAGCACGCCCGGATGTTGGGGCCAAGCCGCCGCCCCCGAACTTGATTCCGGGCCCGATTTGCGTGTTGCCGGCCGGGAGCGGGCTTTCTAAGATGCCGCGCGCGGGCCGCCGCTGCCCGCAACGGCCGGACCGGCCCAGCACCCCAGCGCGGGTGCCATCATGACAGGCCTTGCCCGTGAAGACACGCAACCTCGTCATAAGAATCGTCACGTTCGTCCTGTTCGGCCTGCTGATCCTCAGTTTCGCGGTCTGGGGCATCGGCGACATCTTCCGCGGCCCGGGCCAGAAGCGCTCGGTGGCCGAGGTGGGTGACGCGCGCATCGACCAGCAGGATTTCGCGCGCGCCCTGTCGCGCGAGGTCAACCGGCTGAGCGCGCGCTTCGGCGGCCGGATCGACATGGAACAGCTTCGCGCGCTGGGTGCCGTCGACCAGGTGCTGGGCCAGATGATCGCGCGCGCCCTGTTCGACCAGAAAGCGGACGAGCTGGGCCTCGTGGTCACGGACGAGCAGATCAAGCGACGTATCACAGAGGAGGCGGCCTTTCAGAACGACCGCGGCCAGTTCGACCGCAACCGCTTCATCCAGACCCTGCAGGTCAGCAACTTGAGCGAGCAGGAATTCGTTGATTCCTTGCGCGGTGACATCCTGCGCCAGCAAATCGCGGACGCGATGACCGAGGCCGTGTCCGCGCCGCGCCAGCTCGCCGAGACGCTGTACCGCTACCGCGAGGAACGCCGCGTCGCCCAGGTCCTCACCGTGCCCTACGCCAGCATCACCGACCTACCCGAGCCGGACGAGGCCGCGCTGCAGGCCTTTCACAAGGAGTTCGCCGCCAACTTCATGGCCCCGGAATACCGGGCGCTGAGCCTGGTGCGGCTGCGCGCCGAGGACTTGGCGGCGGAAATCGCGGTGTCGGAAACCGAGCTGCGCAAGGAGTTCGAATCGCGCCGGGAAGAGTTTGTCACGCCGGAACGCCGGCGCGTCGAGCAGATCGTCTTCCTCGACGAGGCCGCGGCCAGCGAGGCCGATACCCGGCTCAAGGGCGGGGCCGACTTTGCGACGGTGGCGCAGGAGTTGGCGGGCCAGCCGCCCGTTGACCTGGGCTTGCTGGAAAGGGATGGCCTTCCGCCCGAGCTCGCCGAACCCGCCTTCGCCTTGGAGGAAAACGGCGTGAGCGGACCGCTGAAGAGCCCGCTCGGCTGGCATATCCTCCGGGTCACGAAAATCGAGCCGCAGAAGGAACCGACCTTCGAGGACGTGCGCGAGGACCTGACCCGCGACATGGCCATGAGCCGCGCCGTCGACAGCATGGTCTCGATCGCCAATCAACTCGACGACGAGTTGGCCGGCGGCGCCTCGCTCGAAGAGGCGGCGGCGCGACTCGATTTCCAGCTTCGGCGCATCGAGGCGATCGATCGGCAGGGTCGCGACCCCGAGGGCCACGTGGTCGATGGCCTGCCGCGCGACCGCTTCCTCGAGATCGCCTTCGCCACCGAGCCGGGCGAGGAGAGCCTGCTCACCGAGACCAGCGATGGCGGCTACTTCATTGTGCGCGTGGACGGCGTCACCCCGGCGCAGCTACGCCCCCTGGAGGAGGTGCGCGATCAAGTCGCGGAGATTTGGCGCAACGCTCAGCGCGCCCAGCGCGCCGGCGAGGTGGCCAAGGCCCTGGCCGAGCGCGCCAAGCGGGGCGAGAAGCTGGAAGCGCTGGCCAAGGCGGAAGGCTACGAGCTGACGACGACCGAAGCGCTGTCGCGCTTCGAAGGCGACCCGGCGCGCAGCCCCTCGCCTGCCCTGCCGCCCAAGTTGTTCCAGATCGCGCCCGGAGAGGTGACGACCGTGAACGCGCCCGCGGGTCATCTCGTGGTCAAACTGCTCGAGGTGCGCCCGGCCGACCCGTCGCGCGCCCGGGCCGAGGTGGCCGCGCTGCAGGAAGGGCTGGCGGCGGCGATGCGCGCCGACGTGCTCGATCAGTTCGTGGCCGTGCTGCGGGGCGAGTACGGGGTGCAGGTCAACGAGCGCCTGGTCGAAGACGTGCTCGCGACCTTCTGACCTTCATGCGACCGGCCCCCACGTTCGAGGAGTTCGCGCCGGTCTATGACGCGAACCGGGCGCAGGTCGTATCCGCCACCTTGGTGGCCGACCTGGAGACGCCGGTCTCGGCCTTCATCAAGCTCGCCAACGGCCGGCCCAACAGCTTCCTGTTCGAGTCCGTGGAAGGCGGCGCGATCATCGGGCGTTACTCCTTCATCGGCGTCAAGCCGGACCTGATCTGGCGCTGCTTCGGCGACACGGCCGAGATCAGCCGCCGGGCCCCGACCGGGGAGACGTCCTTCGTCCCGCTCGGGGCCGGGGCGCTCGAATCGCTGCGCGCGGTCGTCGAGGAATCTCGGATCGACCTGCCGCCGGGCCTGCCGCCCATGGCCTCGGCGCTCATCGGCTACATGGGCTACGACGCGGTGCGCCTGATGGAGCGCCTGCCCGACGAAAACCCCGACGTGCTGGGTTTGCCCGACGCCATGTTCGTGCGCCCGACCGTGATCGCCGTCTTCGACCGGCTGGAGGACCGGGTCACCCTGTTCACGCCGGTCTGGCCCAACCCCGGCACCGAGGCCCGCGCCGCGTTCGAGGCCGCCTGCGCTCGCCTCGCTGGGGCTGTCGAGGACTTCGAGCGCCCGCTGCCGGTGCGCCGCGAGCCGGTCGAGATGGGCCTGACCCTGCCCGAGCCCGCGTCCAACGTGACGCGGCAGGGTTACCACGCCATCGTGGAGCGAGCGAAGGAATACATCCGCGCCGGCGATGTGTTCCAGGTCGTCCCGAGCCAGCGCTTCCGCGTGCCCTTCCGCCTGCCGCCGCTGTCGCTGTACCGCGCGCTGCGCCGGCTCAACCCGTCGCCGTTCCTGTTCTTCCTCGACTTCGACGGCTTCGCGGTCGTCGGGTCGAGCCCGGAGATCCTGGTCAGGGTACGCGACCATACGGTGACCATCCGCCCCATCGCCGGCACCCGGCCGCGTGGCCGCACGCCCGGCGAGGACCGCGACCTGGCCGAGGAGCTGCTCGCCGATCCCAAGGAGCGGGCCGAGCACCTCATGCTGCTCGACCTCGGCCGCAACGACGTCGGCCGCGTGGCCAAGGTGGGCACGGTGCGGGTGAGCGAGCAGTTCATCATCGAGCGCTACAGCCACGTCATGCACATCGTCTCCAACGTGGAGGGCGCGCTCGATCCCCGTTACGATGCGCTCACCGCGCTCATCGCCGGCTTTCCGGCGGGGACCGTCTCGGGCGCGCCGAAGGTGCGGGCCATGGAGATCATCGACGAGCTGGAGCCCGAGCGGCGCGGCATCTACGCCGGCGCGGTCGGCTACTTCGGCGCCAACGGCGACATGGACACCTGCATCGCCCTGCGCACGGCCGTGCTCAAGGACGGGGTCATGTACGTCCAGGCCGGCGGCGGCGTGGTCGCCGACAGCGACCCGGAGGCGGAATACCAGGAGACCCGGAGCAAGGCCCGGGCGCTTATCCGCGCCGCCGAGGAGGCGATCCGCTTCGCCGCGCAGAAGGGCTGAAGGGCGCGAAACCGCTCAGCAGGCCGCGCAAGTCTCACCCGGCCGCGCCGGTCACCTTGTTGGCGATCTCGATCTGGTGGCGGACGATCGCGCTGAGCGGCACGAGGGCGAAGCCGCGTCGGCGCGCTCGCGGCAGCCATCGGGCCAGGACGTCGAGCGTCGCCCGGTGCGGATGGCCGATGCCGACGGCATAGCCCTGCCGGCGCGCGATCGCCTCCAGGCGGGCAAGCTGCCGGCGAATCGAGGCCGGGTCCCGCCAGTCGTTGTCGAGGAAGACGTCGCGCCGGGCGTAGGGCACGCCGGCGCGCTGGGCCGCCAGCCAACCGACGCTGTCGCGCGAGGTCATTGAATCGAGGAACAGCAGGCCCCGGGCCTTGAGCTTCCGCATCACATAGGCCACGCCTTGCGCCGAGGCGGTGAACTTGCTGCCCATGTGGTTGTTGATCCCGACGAAGCCGTGGAAGCGGCCGAGCGCCCATTCGAGCCGGCGAAGCAGTTCTTCCGGCGGCAGATCGGTCAGCAGAACGTTGGGCCCCGGGTTGTAACTCTTGCTGCGGGGCTCCATCGGCACATGAAGCAGCAGCTCGTGCCCCGCGGCCCGGCCATTGCGGGCGAACCGCTCCAGGCCCTCCGCATAGGTCATGAAGGACAGCGTCACGGGCGGCGGGAGCGCGATCGCGCGCCAGGCACCCTCCCGGTTTAGCCCCAGGTCGTCGAGCACGACCGCGATCATCGGCCGGCCGGGCGGGACCGAGACCGCCACCGCGTTGCGCTGCCACTGCGGGCGGACGGGGGGCGATACGGCAGGCAGGCGCATGAGCGCGAGCTGCACCTCGTCCATGGTCGCGCGTCGGGGCCCGGCGCGCCGCTCGGCCTTGGGCGCCGGGGCCGGCTCGACCGGCTCCTCGTAGAGGCGGGCCAGAATTTCCTCCCGCGCATCCGGCGCGACCGTCGGCTTGGCCGGCGCCCGTACGGTGGGGGCCGCCGCCTGCGGGTTTTCCTCGGGCGCCGGTAGGCTGAGAGCGACCTGCGGCGGGTACGGTGCGTCGGGAGCGGACCGGAGCGCCATATAGGCGCCGCCGAGCCCGCCGAGCAGGGTGAAGACGACGCCGAGCCCGGCGATCACCGCGACCGCGCGGCGGCGCGCGCGCCGCACGGCGCGCCTGCAACCGCTGGCGGCGCCGGTTCGTGGCCCTGGCCCGGCTGACGGGCGATGTTCTGGAACGCCTCCTGGCTTGCGGCATGTTGAAATCCACCCGGCGTACGGCAGACTAACACGGTCCGCCCCGTGGCATACAGAGCGTGGAGACCTTATAGCGAGGGTATCTTGGGGATTACTTAACGTTATCCGGCCCGTCCGTACCCGCCAGGTCGAACAGGACCGGGCGGCTGTCCGTGCGATCCAACGGAACGAATTAAGCTATTGATAAAAAAGAAAGAATATGTCAGAGGCTAGACCCGGCGAAGACCGATGCCACCTGAGCACGCATTCCTTCAATTTTGGTAAGGTCAAGGCCCGATGGCGAAACCTCGACTCCACCCGCGCGGCGCCTCCGCCTCGCCCGTAGCGCTTGCCATGGCGCTTGCTTCCGTCGCCCCGCCCAAGCTGTTATAAGGAAAGGGAAGGACTTTAAGGCAGGTGTCAAGTGCGCCTGCTAGGCGATTGAAATGTTTCTGCTGATCGATAATTACGACAGCTTCACCTACAACCTGTACCACTTCCTGGGGGAGCTGGGCGCCGAGGTCGAGGTGCGCCGCAACGACGCGGTCTCGGTTGACGAGGCCCTGGCGATGCGGCCGCAGGGGATCGTCATGTCGCCGGGGCCGTGCGACCCGGACCGGGCCGGCATCTGCCTGGAGCTGGTCCGTGCCGCGGCCGGCACGCTGCCGATGCTCGGCGTGTGCCTCGGCCATCAAGCGATCGGCCAAGCCTTCGGCGGCGTGGTCGTGCGCGCGCCCGTGCCCATGCACGGCAAGCTGAGCGAGGTGCGGCACCGCGGCGTCGGCGTGTTCGCCGGCCTGCCGTCGCCCTTCTCCGCCACCCGCTACCACTCCCTGACCGTGGCACGCGGCAGCCTGCCGGAGGCGCTCGAGATCACGGCGGAGACCGACGACGGCCTGGTCATGGGTCTGCAGCATCGGGAGTTGCCGGTCTACGGGGTGCAGTTCCACCCGGAGAGCATCGCCTCGGAGCACGGCCATGCCCTGCTCGCGAACTTCCTCGCCCTGGCCGGGCACGAGGCGACGACGGAGCCGCGGCGGGCGGTTCGATGACTCGCGATATGAACGATCTCAAGCAGCTGCTCTCCGTGGCCGCGACCGGCCGCGCGCTGGACAGCGCCCAGGCCGAGCAGGCCTTCGACATCATCATGTCCGGCAACGCCACGCCGGCGCAGATGGGCGGCTTCCTCATGGCGCTTCGCGTGCGCGGCGAGACCGTGGACGAGATCACCGGCGCCGCCCGGGCCATGCGCGCCAAGATGCTCGCCATCGAGGCCCCCCAGGGCGCGATCGACACTTGCGGCACGGGCGGCGACGGCAAGGGCACATACAACGTCTCCACCGCCAGCGCCCTGGTGGCGGCGGCCTGCGGCGTGCCGGTGGCCAAGCACGGCAACCGGGCGCTGTCGTCGAAGAGCGGCGCGGCCGACGTGCTGGCGGCGCTCGGCGTCAACATCGAGGCCGACGTGGGCCTGGTGAAGAAGGCGCTGTGGGAGGCCGGGATCTGCTTCCTCATGGCGCCCCGCCACCACAGCGCGATGCGCCACGTGGGGCCCGCCCGGGTTGAACTGGGCACCCGGACCATCTTCAACCTGCTCGGGCCGCTGTCCAACCCGGCCCGGGTCAAGCGGCAGACGATCGGCGTCTTCGCGCCCGACTGGACCGAGCCGCTGGCCCACGTCTTGAAGGGCCTCGGCCACGAGCGGGCCTGGGTGTTTCACGGCGCGGACGGGCTCGACGAGCTGTCCACGACCGGGCCCTCCGTGGTCGCGGAATTGAAGGACGGCGAGGTCGGCACCTTCGAGGTGTCGCCCGCCGAAGCCGGGCTCGCCACGGCCAAGCTGAGTGACCTGCAGGGCGGCGACGCCGAGCGCAACGCCCACGTCCTGCGCGCCATGCTGGAAGGGGAGCACGGGCCGTTCCGCGATATCGTGCTCTATTCCAGCGCCGCGGCTCTGATCGTCGCGGGCAAGGCGGCGGACCTCAAGGAAGGCGTCGCCGTGGCCGCCGAAGCCGTGGACAGCGGGCGCGCGCGCCAGACCCTCGCTCGGCTCATCGCGATCAGCAACGAGCCCGCGTCGTCGGGCGCTGCGCCGTGAGCGACGTGCTCGCCCGCATCTGCGCGGACAAGCGCGCCATCGTGGCGGCGCGAAAGGGCGAGGTGCCGCTCGCCGACCTGGAACTGCTGGCGCGTGCGGCCGACCCGCCGCGCGGCTTCCACCGGGCGCTCGGCGCGCGCGCCGCCTCCGGCCGGTACGGCCTCATTTGCGAGATCAAGAAAGCCTCGCCGAGCAAGGGCTTGATCCGCAAGGATTTCGACCCCCCGGCGCTGGCGCGCGCCTACGCGGATGGCGGCGCGACCTGCCTGTCGGTATTGACCGACGAGCCCTACTTTCAGGGCCGCGATGCGGACTTGGCGGCGGCGCGCGCCGCGGTCGAGTTGCCGGTACTGCGCAAGGACTTCATGCTGGAGCCGTATCAGATCGTGGAGTCGCGCGCGCTCGGGGCGGACTGCGTCCTGCTTATCCTGGCCGCACTCGGCGATGCCCAGGCGGCGGAACTGGAGAACGCCGCCCGCGGCCTGGACATGGATGTCCTCCTCGAGGTCCACGACGCCGCGGAGTTGGAGCGGGCGCTCGCCCTCGAATCGCCGCTCATCGGCGTCAACAACCGCAACCTCAGGACCCTCCGGGTCGACCTGGCGACCACCGAGGCCCTGGCGCCACGGGTTCCTCGCGACCGCCTGCTCGTCGCGGAAAGCGGGCTGTTCACCGCCGCCGACCTGGCCCGCATGCACGGGCTCGGCGCCGCGGCGTTCTTGATCGGGGAGTCGCTGATGCGCCAGGCCGACGTGGCCGCGGCCACGGCCGCGCTCCTCGGCGGGCCGGCGCCGCGCCGGGCCAGCGCGTGAACGCCGGCCGGAACGGCAAGCGGATGTCCGGCTTCACCCATTTCGACAAGGACGGCAAGGCCGTGATGGTCGACGTCTCGGCCAAGCCGGAGACAGCGCGCGTCGCCGTGGCCAAGGGCTCGATCGTCATGCGGCCCGAGACCCTGGCGCGCATCCGCGAGGGCGCGGTCGAGAAGGGCGACGTGCTCTCGGTGGCCCGCCTGGCCGGAATCATGGGCGCCAAGCGCACGCCCGATCTGATTCCGCTGTGCCACCCGCTCCCGCTCGGCTCGGTGACGGTGGACCTGACGCTGGCGCCCGAGCGCGACGCCGTCGACATCACGGCGACCTGCAAGCTGGCGGGTCGCACCGGGGTCGAGATGGAGGCCCTGACCGCCGTGGCGGTGGCGGCGCTCACCGTCTACGACATGTGCAAGGCCGTGGACCGCGGCATGCGCATCGTGGACATCCGCCTGACCCACAAGTCGGGCGGCAAGTCAGGCAGCTACGAGGCGCCCTGAATGATCCCGGTCGAAGAGGCGCTCGCCCGGATCACGGCGGCGTTCGCACCGCTGCCGGCCGAGACGGTGGGGCTGTCCGAGGCTCTCGGACGTGTGCTCGCCGAGGACGTCGTGGCGCGCGTGACCCAACCGCCCAAGGACGTCTCGGCCATGGACGGCTACGCCGTGCGCGCCGCGGACGTGGCCCAGGCCCCGGTCCGGCTCAGGGTCGTCGGCCGGATCCCCGCCGGAGAGGCGTACCCGGGGGTCCTGGGCGCCGGCGACGCGGTGCGCATCTTCACCGGCGCGCCGTTGCCGGAGGGCGCGGATGCCATCGTGATCCAGGAGGACACCGAGCCCGACGGCGACCACGTCCTGATCAAGCAAAGCGCGCCGACCGGCCGCCACGTCCGGCCGGCCGGGCTCGACTTCCGCTCCGGCGAGGTGGGCGTGCCGGCGGGCCGGCTTCTGGGCGCCCGGGATATCGGCTTGGCCGCGGCCATGAACCGGCCCTGGCTGCGCGTCCACCGCCGGCCGCGCGTTGCCGTCCTGGGGACCGGAGACGAGGTCGTCATGCCGGGCGATCCGGTCGGGCCGAACCAGATCGTCGGGTCCAACGGCCTCTCGCTCGCGGCCTTCGTCACCGCCTGCGGCGGGCAGCCGATGCACCTGGGGGTCGCCCCGGACGACCGCGGCGCGCTGGCCGCCCTGGCCGATGGCGCGCGGGGCGCCGACCTGCTGGTGACCACGGGCGGCGTTTCGGTCGGCGAGCACGACCTGGTCCGCGCCGCGCTCGGCGACCAGGGCTTGGAGCTCGATTTCTGGAAGATCGCCATGCGGCCGGGCAAGCCGCTCCTGTTCGGCCGGATCGGCGCGACCCCGATCCTGGGCCTGCCCGGCAACCCGGTGTCCAGCCTGGTCTGCGCGACCCTGTTCCTGCGCCCGGCGATGGACGTCATGCTGGGTCGGAAATCCGAGGCGCGCCCGCCCGAGACCGCCGTCCTCGGCACCGACCTCGGCGCCAACGACCGGCGCCAGGACTACCTGCGCGCCCGGCTGACCTTCGATTCCGAAGGGCGGCGCGTCGCCGTCCCCTTCGGACGCCAGGACAGCGCCATGCTCGCCACGCTGGCCCGGGCCGACTGCCTGATCGTGCGCCGGCCCTTGGCGGCTCCGGCCAAGGCGGGCGAACCGGTTGAAATCATACTTCTTTCGGGCGGCGCGCTTGGGATCTAACCCGCTCCGGCCACGCCGGGCCGCGCGAAAACGCACGGCGCAGCGAGAGAACCCTTGACGGGTGACCAGAACCAAACTAGAACATGCACAGAAGTTTTTGTTTTGTTCTAGATGTTGTGGGTCATCTCGCTCATGGGGGCTAGAGGGAGATCATGCTGACACGCAAACAGCACGAGCTGCTGCTATTCATCCACCGCCATCTGGCGGCGCACGGCGTCTCGCCGTCGTTCGACGAGATGAAGGACGCCCTGGGATTGAAATCGAAGTCGGGCATCCACCGCCTCGTCACCGGCCTCGAGGAGCGCGGCTTCATCCGCCGCCTGCCGCATCGCGCACGCGCCGTGGAGGTGAGGCGCCTGCCCGAAGACATGGGCCACGCGGCGCCCGCGGCCGGGTTCGGCTTCGCGCCGAAGGTGATACAGGGCGATTTCCGGACCTCGCTCGCCGGCGCCAGCGTCGCCCCCGGCACGGATGCGATGCAGCTCCCGCTCTACGGCCGCATCGCCGCCGGCACGCCGATCGAGGCGCTGCGCGACGATAGCGATTACATTGACGTACCCGCTTCGATCCTGACCTCGGGTGAGCACTACGCCCTCGAGGTGGATGGCGACTCCATGGTCGAGGCCGGCATCCTCGACGGCGACACCGTCGTCGTCCACCGCACCGACACGGCGGAGAACGGGACCATCGTGGTCGCCTTGATCGACAACGAGGAGGTCACGCTCAAGCGGTTGCGCCGCAAGGGCGGAGCGATTGCGCTGGAGCCGGCGAACAAGAACTACGAGACCCGGATCTTCCCGCCGGAGCGCGTCAAGATCCAAGGGCGCCTGGTCGGCCTGTTGCGGAAGTATTAGGCCGGATACCGCGCCCGGCCGCGCCCCGCCCGTTCAGTCCCGGCCACGCGGCCGGACCCACGGGCGGCGGCCGCGATGCCCGGCGACCGTTTCCACTCGGACCTCGTGCGGCGCGAGCCAGATCGCGTGCGCGCCCCGGCGCCAGAGATCGAATCGGTCGATGGCCAGACGCGGGCCCGGACAGGCGCCGCGCCGCACCGGCTCCCGGCTGACCAGCACCGTCGCGACCCGGCAGTCGTCGAGCAGGGCCCGGTTGTCGCGGACCAAGGCCACGACCTGGCCGCCGGCGCGGTAGATGCAGCCGAGCGGGTCACAACGCAGCCGGCCGCCGGCAGCCGCGCCGGCGCGCGGCCAGACCTCGGACTCGCTCCGCCCCAGGCGGCGGCGCCAGACGTCGGCGTCGAAGCGCCGGGCCAGCTCGGTGGACAGCAGGAGCCGCCCGTCCGGCGCGCGCACGCCGAACAGCCGGCCGTCGCCGCTGACGAGGATATCCGGCGGCGCGCTCAAGGGCACAGTGAGCAGACCGGCCAGGATCGGGACGAGCCCCAAAAGGCGCCAGGGCCGGCGCCAGAGGCACAGCCAAACCCCGCCGAGCGCGGTCAGCGCCAAACCGGCGGTCGGCATGGCCGGGACGATGCTGGCCGCGCCCGGCCAAGCCGCCACCCACGCCGCCACGGCCAGCACGCCATCGATGCCCCAGCCCATGGGGATCAGGGCGATCCTCTCCGCGCCGAACGGCAGCAGGCAGAACGCGGCCAGCGCCCACGGCATGATCCACAGCGCGGTCAGCGGCACGGCGAGCAGGTTCGCGGCCAGTGCGTACCACGCGATCCGGTTGAAGTGGTGGATCGCGAAGGGCGCGGTCGCCAGCCCGGCGATCAGCGAGGTCAGCGCCACGCCCGCCACGTACACGCCGATTTTCGTCCAGATTCCGCGCTCGCCGACGAGGCGGACGCGGCGGTCGCGCACGACCTCGTAACCGGCCACCAGCGCGGTGACGGCGGCGAACGACAACTGGAAGCTCGCCGACAGCAGGCTTTCCGGCGCCAGGGCCAGGATGACGAACGCCGCCCAGGCGACCAGGCGCAGCGTCAGGGCGGTGCGGTCCAGCATCACGGCGAGCAGGGCGAGCGCGACCATCAGGAACGCGCGCTGGGTCGGAATCGTCGCGCCGGTCAGCAGCAGATAGGCGAAGGCGCCGAGCGCGGCGGCGACGGCCGCCCACTTCTTGATCGGATAGTCGAGGGCCAGGCGCGGCACCAGCGCCAGCAGCGCGCGCACGCCGAGGAACAGCAGGCCGGCGACCAGCCCGACGTGCAGTCCGGAAATGGCGAGCAGGTGGGCGAGCCCGGAATCGCGCATCGCACGCATCACCGGGGCCGGAATGGCGCCGCGCTCGCCGGTCATCAGGGCCGCGGCGACCGCCCCGGCCTCCCCGGGCACGGCGTCGAGCACCCGGCGCGCGACGCCGTAGCGCAGGCGGGCCCACCACAAGCGCCAAGCGCCAAGCGCGCCGGCCTCCCGCACCCGCTGTTGCGCGCCGGGCGGCGCCTCGATCCGGCGCACGGCGCCGAACGCGAACCCGACCGCGCCCAGCCCCTCGAAGTAGGCCCGCCGGGCAAAGTCGAAAGCGCCCGGCGCGGCCGGCTCCGGGGGAGGGCGAAGGACCGCGCGCAGACGCACCCAGTTCCCCGGGAGCAGCCCGGCGTGTCCGCGTGAGACGCTGACACGAACCTTGTCCGGCGTCCGTTCGGGCGGGAGTGCGCCGACGTTCAGACGCCGCAGGGTCAAACGGGCGCGCTTCGCGCGCGGCTCCAGTGCGACGATCTGACCGGACAGCCAGACCGGACCCAGGCGCTTGTCGAGCACCGGCGCGGCGACGAGGGCGCTGCGCGCCTGGGCGGCCCCGAACCCGGCCGCGGCCGCCCCCAGGGCGAGCGCGAGCACGAGGGGACCCGTCCGCCGGCGGCCCGCCACCCCGAGGACCGCGGCCAGCGCCAGGCTCGTCGGTGCGAGCCACACCGGCGGTTCCCGGTCGAGGCCGAAATAAACCCCGACCCCGGCGGCGAACGCGACCGGCAGCCACAGCGCCCAGCGCTCGCGCTCCGCAGCGATCTGGGCCGCCGCCCAGCGCGCGAGCGCGCTCGCGCCGAAGGGCCGGTCGCGGCCCGCAACGGCCGCCGTGTCGTACAAGCTTGCCACCCGAGGCTCCCCCCGGCGCCCCGCTCGATACCGGCCTCGCGGGAGGCCGCGGGAATTCCCACCTTAGCTCAAGCCAAGCGGTCCTGACGAGGGCGCCGATGCGCGCCGGCGGCAAACATGGCCCAACGCCGGGGGATGTGTTAAAGAGCGCCGCGTTCCCGCCACCGGTCAGACCGAAACCGTGGAGCTGTGTGTCGGAACCAAGGCCCGGAGCACGACGGCATGACTGAGGTTGAGACCGCGATCGACGAAGGCGCCCGGGATTTTATCCGCGACATCATCCGCGCGGACCTGCGCGCGGGTCGCCACGACACCGTCGTCACCCGCTTCCCGCCGGAACCCAACGGTTACCTCCATATCGGTCACGCCAAGTCGATGTGTCTGAACTTCGGCGTGGCCCGGGAGTTCGGCGGGCGCTGCCACCTGCGCTTCGACGACACCAACCCCATCAAGGAGGAGCACGAGTTCATCGAGAGCATCCAGGAGGACGTGCGCTGGCTCGGTTTCGACTGGGCCGAGCACCTTTACTTCGCCTCCGATCATTTCGAGCAGCTATACGAATGGGCCGAGCATCTGGTCCGCACCGGCAAGGCCTATGTCGACGACCTTTCCGCGGAGGAGATCCGCGCCTACCGCGGCACGTTGACCGAGCCGGGCAAGAACAGCCCCTACCGCGAGCGGTCGGTCGAGGAGAACCTGGATCTCCTTCGCAGGATGCGTGCGGGCGAATTTCCCGACGGCGCGCGGGTGCTGCGCGCCAGGATCGACATGGCCTCCGGCAACATCAACATGCGCGATCCGGTGATCTACCGCATCCTCCACGCGCCCCACCCGCGCACGGGCAACGCCTGGTGCATCTATCCCACCTACGACTTCGCCCACGGCCAGTCGGACGCGATCGAAGGGGTCACGCATTCGCTATGCACGCTCGAATTCGAAGATCACCGCCCGCTCTATGACTGGTTCATCGAGAACCTGCCCGTGCCGAGCCGGCCGCGACAGTACGAGTTCGCGCGCCTCAACCTCTCCTACACGGTACTGTCGAAGCGAAGGCTGACGCAGCTCGTGCAGGACAAACACGTGCGCGGCTGGGACGATCCGCGCATGCCCACGCTCGCCGGGCTGCGGCGGCGCGGCGTTCCGCCCGCCGCGATCCGTGACTTCGTGGCGCGAATCGGCGTCGCGAAGAGCGACAACCTCGTCGAGGCGGCGCTGCTCGAGCACTGCGTCCGGGAGTTGCTCAACAAGGCCGCCGAGCGGCGCATGGCGGTCCTGCGCCCGCTCAAGGTCGTCATCGAGAACTACCCCGAAGGCGCCACGGAGGAGCTGGAGGCCATCAACAACCCCGAAGACGCCGGCGCCGGCACCCGCCCCGTGCCCTTCGCGCGCGAGATCTATATCGAACGCGACGACTTCATGGAGGACCCGCCGCGCAAGTTCTTCCGGCTCGCGCCCGGGCGCGAGGTCCGGCTGCGCTACGCCTACTTCGTCACCTGCCGCGAGGCGGTCAGGAACAGCGCCGGCGAGGTGGTCGCGCTGCGCTGCACCTACGATCCCGAAACCCGCGGCGGCAACGCGCCCGACGGGCGCAAGGTGAAGGCGACGCTCCATTGGGTGTCCGCCGCGCATGCCGTCCCGGCGGAGGTGCGGCTTTACGATCACCTGTTCGCGCGGCCCGACCCGGGCGCGGAGGGCGATTTCCTCGACGACCTCAATCCCGAGTCGCTGACCGTGTTGCAGGATTGCCTGTTGGAGCCCAGCCTCTCGAACGCCCGGGCGGGCGCGCCGGTCCAGTTCGAGCGGCAGGGGTATTTCTGCCTCGACCCGGACTCGACGCCGCAGCGGCCGGTGTTCAACCGCACCGTGGCGCTCCGCGACACCTGGGCCAAGGTCCGGGCGAAGAGTAATCGGTAAGCCTCACATCGACTCCTTCCCTTGGTGGCGGCGCAGGGCGGGATGTGCTAAAGAGCCGCCGCATCCCGGACAGGACAGGACCAACCGCCGCCGATGAGTTCCGAGCGCCCACCGGTCGTGACCCGGTTCGCCCCCTCCCCCACCGGGTTCCTGCACATCGGCGGGGCGCGCACGGCGCTGTTCAACTGGCTCTACGCGCGCCATCACGGCGGCCTCTTCCGCCTGCGCATCGAGGACACCGACCGCAAGCGTTCCACCCCGGAGGCGATCGAGGCGATCCTCGACGGCCTGACCTGGCTGGGCATCCACTGGGACGGCGAGGTCGTCCATCAGTTTCCCCGGGCCGCCCGGCACGCCGAGGCCGCCCGCCGACTCCTCGCCGTCGGCAAGGCCTACTCCTGCTTCTGCACGCCCGAGGAGCTGGAGGAGATGCGCCGCAAGGCGCGCGCCGAGGGCCGGTCCGTGCTCTACGACGGGCGCTGGCGCGACCGCGACCCGTCCGAGGCGCCGCCCGGCGTCAAGCCCGTCATCCGCTTCAAGGCGCCGCGCGCGGGCGAGACGGTGATCGACGACCTGGTGCAAGGCCGTGTCACGGTCGCCAACGACCAGCTCGACGACATGGTGCTGCTGCGCACCGACGGCACCCCGACCTACATGCTCTCGGTCGTGGTCGACGACCACGACATGGGCATCACCCACGTCATCCGCGGCGACGACCACCTGACCAACGCGTTCCGCCAGGCCCAGCTTTTCAAGGCCCTCGGCTGGCCCCTGCCCGCCTTCGCGCACATCCCCCTCATCCACGGCCCGGACGGCGCCAAGCTGTCCAAGCGCCACGGCGCCCTCGGCGTGGAGGCCTACCGCGACATGGGCTATCTGCCCGAGGCGCTGTGCAACTACCTGCTGCGCCTGGGTTGGAGCCACGGCGACGACGAGATCATCACGACCGAGCAGGCGATCGCCTGGTTCGATCTCGACGCGGTCGGCCGCGGCCCGGCGCGCTTCGATTTCGCCAAGCTCGACAGCCTGAACGGGCACTACCTGCGCCAGGCGGAGGACGCGCGCCTGGTCGAGGCGATCCTGCCGCGCCTGGCCCGGACCATCGGCCACGAGGTCGACGCCGACGGCAGGGACCGCCTGGCGCGCGGCATGGCCGGCCTCAAGATGCGGGCGAAGACCCTGAAGGAACTGGCCGAAAACGCCGCGTTCTACGTGGCCGGGCGGCCCCTGCGGCTGACCGCCAGGGCGGCAAAGCTGCTCGATGCGGAGGCGTGCGGCCGGCTGGGCCGGTTGCTCCCGCGGCTGGAGGCGCTGGACGAGTGGAGCGAAACCATGCTCGAAGAGGCGGTGCGCGCCTTCGCCGAGGCCGAGGGCGTGAAACTTGGACAGGTGGCACAGCCGTTGCGCGCGGCGCTCACGGGCTCCGACGCCTCGCCCGGCATCTTCGAGATCATGGCCGTCCTCGGGCGCGCCGAATCCCTGGCCCGCATCGCGGACCGGGCGGGCGGCGGCTGATACGAACCACCGCCGCGCGCAACGGTGTCCGCGCGCGACGCGGCGGTCTTGCGTCAGCGCCGCCAGGTGGCGAAGGCGGAAAGCGCGTAGTTCCAGATCGCGCTGACCACCGCGCCGGCAAGCCCCGCGACGACCCACGAGCCGAATTCCTGAAACAGCAGTACCGCGATGCCGACGTTGGCGACCGCGCCCAGGCTGCAAACGAGATAGAACGAAAGAAGCCCTCGGAGGATCGCCGGGCCTTGCAGGCGCTTGTCGCCGTAGGTCAGGGAATTGTTGAGAAAGAAATTGCTGGTCATCGCCACCACCGTGGCGACGGCCTGCGCGACCTTGAAACCGAACCCCAGACCCTTCAAGGCGAGATAGAGCGAGCCCATGTGAACCAGCAATCCGCTGCCCCCGACGAGGCAGAACAGCACGAAACGCGCCGGCACCACGCCGCGCAGTTTCTTTTCGACCAGAAGCAACAGGTACTCAGCGCCGACCAGACCGCCGAACTTGCTTTGGCCGGCGTGGCGCTTGCGGAAGGCGTAAGGCAGCTCGGCCACGCGCAAGGGCCGGTCGGCCGAGGCCAGGATGTCGACAAGAATCTTGTAACCGAGCCCCGACAGGCGGTGCACCAACGGATCGAAGCTCCCTCGGCGCATCATGAAGAAGCCGCTCAGCGGGTCCGAAATTTCGAGACCGATGACCCAGCGGGCAAGCGTCTTGCCGAGCGCGCTGACCTCCTTCCGGTAGCCCTCCAGGCCGCCCGTGTCCCCGCCCGGCAGGCAACGCGAGCCCACGACCAGGTCCAGGTCCCCGGCCTTGAGACGTTGCAGCATCCGGGGTAGCAGATTTTCGTCGTGCTGGAGGTCGGCATCCATGACCGCGAAGAACGGGGTGGTCGTGGAAAGCACTCCCTCGATGCAGGCGGTTGCGAGGCCGCGCCGCCCGACGCGGCGCAGCACGCGCACACGGGGGCTGCGATGGGCCAATTCGACGGCCGCCTCGTGGGTGCCGTCGGCGCTGTCGTCGTCGACGATGACGAGCTCCCAGTCGATGCCGTCCAGGGCGCGCTCCAGCGCGTCGTAGAGCGGCTGGATATTGTCCCGCTCGTTGAGCGCGGGCGTGATGACGGCAAGCTCTCGCGCCATGCGGCGCGACCCTCCAAAGGCCATGCGCCGGGCCGGGCCGGCCCGGAACAAGCGGCGGCGTTTTAGCAGAATCGTGACCGACCTGTCGAACCACGGACGGCCGAAAGCCGCGAGGCTTCCACCGTAACGGGTCCCACCGTCGCGCGCATGTCCAAAGAAAGCGATCGGCCGGACCCACGGTCGCGCCTGCCGCCGCAATTGATCGACGGGCCAAGAGCCTTTATGGTGCACCGCACTAAAGTTTTTCGATGTGGATACAGAGAACGATGACATGGCTCAGCGCACCCCCGCCCGGAAGGCCCCGGCAAGCAAGAACACCGTCACCCTGACGGACAACAGTACCGGCCGGTCCTGGGAGTTGCCGATCCTCGAGGGCACGGCCGGCCCGCGCGTCATCGACGTGCGCAAGCTTTACGCCGAGACCGGGTTCTTCACCTACGACCCCGGCTACACCTCAACGGCCAGTTGTGATTCGGCCATCACCTACATCGATGGCGAGCAAGGCGTGCTCATGCACAGCGGCTATGCCATCGAGGACCTGGCCGAGTACAGCGACTTCATGGAAGTGTGCTACCTGCTCCTGCACGGGGAGCTGCCGAACAAGAAGCAGCGGGAGGAGTTCGAGAACGCGATCACCTACCACACCATGCTCCACGAGCAGATGATCAACTTCTACCGGGGCTTCCGCCGGGATTCGCACCCGATGGCGATCATGGTCGGCGTGGTCGGCGCGATGTCGGCGTTCTATCACGACTCGACGGACATCAGCGATCCGTACCAACGCATGGTCGCCTCGCACCGCCTGATCGCCAAGATGCCGACAATCGCGGCCATGGCCTACAAGTACTCGGTCGGCCAGCCGTTCATGTATCCGCGCAACGACCTGAAGTACGCGGAGAATTTCCTGTACATGACCTTCGCGGTGCCGTGCGAGGAGTACAAGATCCGTCCGGCGCTGGCCCGTGCCATGGACCGCATCTTCATCCTCCACGCCGACCACGAGCAAAACGCATCGACCTCGACCGTGCGCATTTCGGGCTCGAGCGGCGCCAACCCGTTCGCCTGCATCGCCGCGGGCATCGCCTCGCTGTGGGGTCCGGCGCACGGCGGCGCCAACGAGGCGGTGCTCAAGATGCTCCAGGAGATCGGGTCAAAGGACCGGATTCCGGAGTTCATCAAACGCGCCAAGGACAAGAACGACCCGTTCCGGCTCATGGGATTCGGGCACCGGGTCTACAAGAACTACGACCCGCGCGCGGCGGTGCTGCGCAAAAGCTGCCACGAAGTCCTTGACGATTTGGACAACAAGGACGAGCCGCTGCTCGACCTCGCCTTGGAGTTGGAACGGATCGCGCTGGAGGACGACTACTTCGTCGACAAGAAACTGTTCCCCAACGTCGACTTCTATTCGGGCATCATCCTCCAGGCGATGGGCTTCCCGACCTCGATGTTCACCGTGCTTTTCGCGCTCGCCCGCACCGTCGGCTGGGTGGCGCAGTGGAAGGAGATGATCGAGGACCCCAACCACAAGATCAGCCGCCCGCGGCAGCTCTACGGCGGTTATCCGAAGCGCCCGTTCGTGCCGATGGCGCAGCGCGCCTGAGCGTCTCGCCCAAGCGACGAGGTGCCGGGGCGACGACCCCGGGCGCCGCGTTCCGCGCTTCCGGCGCTACGTGCGTTCGATCAGCTCGATCTTGTAGCCGTCCGGGTCCTCGATGAACGCGATCACGCTGCCGCCGCCATACGGCATATCGCCGGGATTCACATACCAGCGATCTTTCTGCCTGCCTAAAACCGCGGATCAAAGGTGACGGTGTTGCCCTCGGTCGATTCCCCGGCCCATGACCAGCGACAAGCTCAGCAAGGAAGTCGGCCCCACCCCCAATCATCCCGGATCGAATAAATAGAAGGGACAGGTGGCGCAGTACGGAATTACCCCTTCCTCGAAATCAATCGCCGAGGAGGCGCACGACGTGGGTCCGTCCGCGTCGATCACGCCTAACCAATAGCT
>JBHHZJ010000058.1:0-23003 GCA_046758005.1 Kiloniellaceae bacterium | reverse complement strand
GTGGTCGGCGTGCAGCCGTTCGGCGGCGAGGGCCTGTCCGGCACCGGGCCCAAGGCCGGGGGCCCGCGCTATTTGCACCGCTTCGCCACCGAGCGCACGCTCACCATCGACACCACGGCGGCCGGCGGCAACGCCTCGCTCATGTCCATGGGCGAGGACCTGCCGGTTTAGAGGTGGACCCCAATCATTGGACAGCTTGGCGGCGTTTGTTAGGTGGGGTCCGATGCTGATTTTCATGCCGCCGCCGGCAGGCTGCCGACCACCTCGAGCAGCCTTCTCGCATCTTCCGATGGCGCGATGCACATCGTTCGATGCGTGCCCGGGAAGGGCAGCCAATCGATCCCGGCTCCGTCAGGGGTTTCGGCCGGAACCCGGCGGTACCTCCCCGTATACGGCCGAGCGACCGAGAGCGCCTCGGAATCGTCCCTGACGGGGGCGCACAAGGCCTATGTCGGCTTGGTGGCGTCCCGGGTCCGCTCACGGAGCGCGATGGCGGCCTGCTCGATGACCCGCCAGACGTCCGGGGCCGTCAGCCCGTCGCGGTGCATGACGGCGTGGACGATCGGATCGGCCATGAGCTCCTCGAGCGGCGGCTCGCCGCGAAGGCAGGTCTCGGTCTGGCGCACTTTGGCCCCCTCGGTTCGGTCGAACAGCGTCGGCGCGATCGCACCGATGTCGCGCGAGGTTGCACGCGGGCCCGCGCCCGGTCTGTGACGGCCGTCACACCGGGTCGAGAATTTTCGGCCTTCCCGGCGGAAAATTCACGGCCGGCGAAGCGCCCGGGCGGCGGAGGGCCGCCTTCGATGCTCGTGAAGGCGAAGTCGTGCGCCGCCCGCGCCCTTAACCAAATCGTAAGCGCGCGATCTCAAGCTGCCGCGTCATCGGGAGCGTGCCGGCCGGTCAAAAATGCCCCTCCTATCAAAAGCTTGGCGGGTCTGCCGCCCCAGAAGCCTGCGCACGCAAGTGGCGCTGCTCGCCTTTGCGGCGGTCGGCGCCGGTCTACTCGGCTTCACGGCCCATTTCATCCGCGACCAGGTGGAACACGCGCGCAGGGAGGCCGTGGAGCAGGCGATCGCGCTGACGCGCCGCCTGGCGACGGACAGCGCGACTCCTTTGGCCACCCGGGCCGCGGCCCCGCTCGAGATCGGCCTCGGCGCAATCATGGGCGACCCCGGCGTGCGCGCCGTGCGCATCACCGACGTGCGCGGCGCGCCGATCCGCACGATTCCGGCGAACGCCGCCGCGGACGGGCGGAGCCCGCCCGCGCCGCCCGGGGACGCCGAACGGCTGGTCACCGTGGGCCCGGACCTGATCTCCGTATGGGAGCCGGTTACGGCCGGGACGTTGCTCGGCTGGGTGAACCTGGATTTCAGCCTGGAACGGGTGGCCGCGTACCGGCGCCAGCTTTGGACGGGGCACCTTCTCGGCGGTTTCGTGGCGGCCGGCCTGACATCCTTGTTATTGATGTTGTTTCTTCGTAAACCAATACAAGCCATTAGAAATACGACAGACTTCGTCAATCAACTCGACACCAGGCGCGGGCAGCGGATCAAACCGGTCAATGGCCCGAAGGAGATCGAGGACCTGCAAAAGGCGCTCAACTACGTCTCGCTGCGCCTGGAGATACAGGAGTCGGCCCTGCTCAACGCGGCCGAGCGCCTGACCGCGGTGGTCGACAACGGCGTGACCGGTATCGTGATCGTCGATGCGACCGGCGTCGTCGAAACCTTCAACCCGGCCGCCGAAGGCATGTTCGGATACCGCGCCCAAGAGGTGATCGGACGCAACGTCTCCATGCTGATCTCGGAGCCTCATCGCGCGGCGCACCACGGCTATGTGGAGCATTACGTGCGCAGCGGAACGCCCGAGGTCATGGGCCGGGTGCGCGAAGTGCAGGCGCGGCGGAAGAACGGGGAGGTGTTTCCCATCCAACTCTTGCTCAGCGACATGCTGTTGGACGGGGAGATGCATTTCGTCGGGTTCATCGTCGAGCTGACCGAACGCAAGGCAGCCGAGGAAAAGCTGCGCCAATCGCAGAAGATGGAAGCGGTCGGACGGCTGACCGCGGGCGTTGCCCACGAATTCAACAACCTGCTGACCGCCATCGGCGGGTTCGCCCGGCTCGTGAAACGCCATGCGGACGACCCGGAGGTCGTCAACGAATGGGCCGACGACATCATCGACGCGAGCGACCAGGCCGCATCCTTGACCCGGGAGCTGCTGCACTTCAGCCACCGCGAGCCGCCCAACCTGAAGGCGGTGTCCATCGGGACCGTACTGGAAAAGTTGGAATCGCTCGTCCGTCCGACGATCACCGAAATGATCTCGACCCGCTTCGACGTGGCCGACCGGGACGCCGTGGTGAGGGTCGACCCCGAGCGGCTGTCGCAGGCTCTGCTCAATCTCGTCATCAACGCCAAGGATGCGATGCCCGAAGGCGGCGAGCTGACCATCGCCAGCCGCATCGTCGAGTTGGACGCGAACGACGTGGCCGGGTTCGACAAGGCCCGGCCCGGGCCGCACGTCGCGATCTCCGTCTCCGACAGCGGGACCGGCATCGACGAAACCATCATCAAGGACATCTTCGAGCCCTTCTTCACGACCAAGGAGGTCGGTCGCGGTACCGGACTCGGCCTTGCCATGGTCTACGGCATGGCGCAGCAATCCAGCGGCGTCATCACCGTCGAAAGCGAGGTCGGTGTCGGCACGACCTTCACCGTGTACCTGCCGCACCTGGAGCGGACTGAGACGGAGGCGGCGGCGGAGGCCGGAGACACCGCCGAAGAGGAGGGCGCGCCCACGGGCAGCGAGACGATCCTCGTCGTCGAGGACGAGCCGGCGGTGCGGAATCTGGCCCGGATCGCGCTCGAATCCCTGGGCTACACCGTGCTGACCGCGCACGACGGGGCACAAGCCCAGGAACTTTGTGGCACGGATGGCGGGTCGATCGACCTCTTGCTCGCGGACCTCGGGATGCCGAGAGTCGGCGGGCATGAGCTCGCCGGCCGGCTCGCGGTGGCCAGGCCCGAGCTTAAGGTGATCTTCATGACCGGCTACAACGAGGCCACGTACCACGCGGACGCGGGCGAACCGGACGGGGATACGATCCTGTTGCGCAAACCGTTCGATCCCAACGAGCTCGGCCGGCTCGTGCGCAGCGTCCTGGACGCCTCCAACCCGGCGTGAAAGACATGCCCCCCGAGACCGACATCCTCGTCAAGAACCTCAATATCCTCGTGGTCGAGGACAATCCGGGCACCCTGAAGCTGATCCAGGCGGTGCTCAAGGACATGGGCGTCGCGCAGGTCCGCACCGCCATGGACGGTCGGGACGCCCAGGCCTACCTGGACGGCGGGGCGGGAGCCATCAATCTGGTCATCTGCGACTGGAACATGCCTCACATGTCGGGCCTCGAACTCCTCAAGCAAGTCCGTGCGAGCCGTCCGGACCTGCCGTTTCTCATGATCACGGCCAGGGGCACGATGGACTCGGTCATAGCCGCCAAGAAAAACGGCGTCAGCGCCTACATCGTGAAGCCGTTCGCGCCGGCCCAACTCGAGGAAAAGGTCGCAAGCCTGGCCGGAAGAGCGCAGGGGACGTGAGCCGGCGCTCGCCGCGACGGGCTGTCTGCCCCCGTCGAGCCTCGAGCCGGGGTTCTCATACCAGCGGTCACTGAAGATGACCGCTGGGCGTTCAAACGCCACGCAGGCTTTCCTCGCCTAAGCTCGGGCGCGCGGTCGCGCTTGCCAAAGGGCATTGTGAGTCGATCACAATGCCCTTCGGTATCAGCCACACCCCCAGGCATCGAGGACCTCGTCGGCGGGAAGCTCGCGCACGGGCGGGCGAGGCCGCGGCGGGCGGCCGTCGAAGAACGCCGGAAACAGGACCTCGAAGCGCGGGTCCGGGCCTTCCGCGCGCCGGACCAGGCCGCGCGCGCGGACCTGCGCGTCGTCGGGCACCTCGTGCGGCTCGAGCACGGGCTGAAAGCAGCAGTCCACGTCTTTCAGGTGGTGCGCCCAAGCGGCGAGGGTCCGCCCCCGGATCAGCGCGGCGACCTCCGCGATCAGGGCGCTCTGCGGCAGCGGCTCGCCCTGGCGGGCGATCCAGTCCACGCGGCCGACCGACCGGCAGAAATTCGCCCAGAACTTGTCCTCCAGCGCCCCAAGCGTGACGAAACGGCCGTCGGCGGTCTCGTAGACCTGATAGCAGGCCGCGCCGCCGTTCAGCAGGGACGCCGCGCGGGCGGGCCCGCCGCCGGCGTGGAGCGCGGCGGTGAGCGCGATCCCCTGCCAGGCCAGGACCGTTTCCGCCAGGCTCACGTCGATGACCGCCCCGCGCCCGCCGCGCTCCCGGCGCAGGAGCGCGGCCAGGACCGTCAGGGCCGCCTGCATCCCGCCCGCGAAGTCCGCGGTCGGCGGATACGCGACGACCGGCCGCTCGGGCGTTCCGGATTCGGCCAGGCCGCCGGCGTGCGCCATGTAGTTGATGTCGTGACCGGCCCTGCGCGCGTAGGGGCCGGTCTGACCGAAGCCGGACAGCGCGCAGTGGACGAGGCGCGGATTGAGCGCCTGCAGCGTCTGCGCCCCCAGGCCGAGGCGCGCCAGCGCTCCGGGCCGGAAGGATTCGACCAGGGCGTCCGCGCGCCGCACAAGGGTCTCGAAGGCGGCCCTGTCCGCCGCCGACTTCAGGTCGAGGCGGACCACGGTCTTGCCCGCGTTGATCAGCTTGTAAAAGGCGGAGACGCCGTCGGCCTCGCGCGGGCTGATCGCGCGCATGGGGTCGCCGGCGGGCGGCTCGATCTTGACCACCTCGGCCCCGAGGTCGGCCAGGATCTGCGCCCCGTAGGGGCCCGGCAGGTACTGGGAGAGATCGAGAACGCGGAAACCCTCCAGGCAGCGCGCGTGCATCGCCGCCCGTCCACGCGCGCCCGGAACGCGCCGGGTTTACTCGACCAGCGCCGGGGTACCCTTGACGGGCTTGCCGCCCTTGCCGGATGGCCCCTTGCCGCGCTTCGGCTTGGCCTCGCCGCTCTGGTAGGAAAAGGCCGGCGCGTCGTTTTCGATGTCGACGCGCACCACGCCGCCCTTGGCCAGCTTGCCGAACAGCAGCTCCTCGGCCAGCGCCTTCTTGACGTGCTCCTGGATCACGCGGGCCAGCGGCCGGGCGCCGTATACCGGGTCGTAACCCTTCTCGGCCAGCCACGCGCGGGCCGCATCCGTCAGCTCGATGACGACGTTGCGGTCGGCGAGCTGGGTCTCGAGCTCCATGATGAACTTGTCCACGATGCGCGCCATGATCGCGGGCGACAGGTTCTTGAAGCCGATGATCGCGTCGAGCCGGTTGCGGAACTCCGGCGTGAACATGCGGTTGATCGCCTCCTCGTCGTCGCCCACGCGCGCCTCGCGCTCGAAGCCCATGGCGGGCTTGACCATGTCCGCGGCCCCGGCGTTGGTCGTCATGATCAGGATGACGTTGCGGAAATCGACCGTCTTGCCGTTGTGATCGGTCAGCTTTCCGTAATCCATCACCTGAAGCAGGATGTTGAACAGGTCGGGGTGCGCCTTTTCGATCTCGTCGAGCAAGAGCACGCTGTGCGGGTGCTGGTCGATGGCGTCGGTCAGCAGGCCGCCCTGGTCGAAGCCGACGTAACCCGGCGGCGCGCCGATTAGGCGCGAGACCGTGTGCCGCTCCATGTACTCCGACATGTCGAAGCGGGTGAGCTCGATGCCGAGCGAGCGCGCGAGCTGGCGCGCCACCTCGGTCTTGCCCACCCCCGTGGGCCCGGAGAACAGGTAGCTGCCGATCGGCTTCTCCGGCTCGCGCAGGCCGGCCCGCGCCAGCTTGATCGAGGAGGCCAGCGCCGCGATCGCCTGGTCCTGCCCGAAGACCATGGTCTTGAGGTCGCGGTGGAGGTTCTTCAGCACGACCCGGTCGTCCTTGGACACGCTCTTGGGCGGGATCCGCGCCATCTTGGAGATGACCGTCTCGACCTCCTTCACGCCCAGGATCTTGCGGCGTTTGGACTCGGGCAGCAGCATCTGCGAGGCGCCGACCTCGTCGATCACGTCGATCGCCTTGTCGGGCAGCTTGCGGTCGCCGATGTAGCGGGCCGAAAGCTCGACCGCCGAGCGGATCGCCTCGTTGGTGTAGCGGACGTTGTGGTGCTCCTCGTAGTACGGCTTGAGGCCGCGCAGGATCTTGACCGCATCCTCGATCGACGGCTCGTTGATGTCGATCTTCTGGAAGCGCCGTACCAGCGCCCGGTCCTTCTCGAAGTAGTTGCGGTACTCCTTGTAGGTGGTCGAGCCGATGCAGCGCAGCCGGCCGCTTTGCAGGGCCGGCTTGAGCAGGTTGGAGGCGTCCATCGCGCCGCCGGAGGTGGCGCCGGCGCCGATCACCGTGTGGATCTCATCGATGAACAGCATCGCGCCGTCAAGCGCCTCGAGCTCCGCGACCACGGCCTTGAGCCGCTCCTCGAAGTCGCCCCTGTAGCGCGTGCCGGCCAGCAGGGCGCCCATGTCGAGGGCGAAGATCGTCGCGCCGCGCAGCACCTCCGGCACCTGGCGCTCGACGATGCTCCGCGCCAGGCCCTCGGCGATGGCGGTCTTGCCCACGCCCGCCTCGCCGACGTAGAGCGGGTTGTTCTTGGTCCGGCGACACAGGACCTGGATGGTGCGCTCGATCTCGTCGGTGCGGCCGATCAAGGGATCGATCCGGCCCTCCCGCGCCTTCCTGTTGAGGTCGACGCAGTACGCGTCCAACGCCTCGCGCCCCTTGCGCACGACCTTCTCGGCGGCGGCGTCCTCGTCGGCGCCGTGGACGGTGCGATCCTCGGCGTGGCCGACCACTTTGGCGATGCCGTGGCTGATGTAGTTCAGGGCATCCAGGCGGCTCATCTCCTGTTCCTGGAGGAAGTAGACCGCGTGGCTTTCGCGCTCCGAGAACATGGCGACCAGCACGTTGGCGCCGGTCACCTCCTCGCGGCCCGAGGACTGCACGTGGATCGCGGCGCGCTGCAGGACGCGCTGGAAGCCGGCGGTCGGCTTGGCGTCGCCGAGCTGGGCGGTGATCAGGTTCGACAGTTCGTTGTCGATGTAGTCGTGGATGTCCTCGCGCAGCCGGTCGAGGTCGACGCCGCAGGCGCGCAACACGGCGACCGCGTCGGGGTCCTCCATGAGGGCGAGCAGGAGATGCTCCAGCGTCGCGTATTCGTGCCGGCGCTCGTTGGCGTAGGCCAGGGCTCGATGAAGGGTCTGTTCCAGGTTTGCCGAAAGCATCCGGCGGTTATTCCTTCTCTAGGGTGCACTGCAAGGGATGTTGGTGCCGGCGCGCGTAGTCTATCACCCCGGTCACCTTGGTCTCGGCCACCTCGTAGGTATAGACGCCGCACACGCCGACCCCGCGCTGGTGCACGTGAAGCATGATCCGCGTCGCGTCGGCCCGGTTCTTGGCGAAGAACTTCTCCAAGACGTGCACCACGAACTCCATCGGCGTGTAGTCGTCGTTGAGCATCAACACCTTATACATCGACGGCGTCTTCGTCTTCGGCTTCGTTTTGACGATGACATCCGTGGACGGGATGTTTCTGCCCTGTCGATCTCGGTCGCTCATCGCTGGTGCACTCTACGCTAACTTTGCGTATCTCGGCGATCTCATTCCTTTAATGATATCGAATCCGGGGCTCCGGAAAAGTCCCTATCGGCGCAAAAAATAGCCCGGGCACCGGACGAGCCGGCCCGGGCGCAGGGCTAAACCAAAATCGTTAACGAAACCGGGCCCGGCGGAGACCGCCGAGCCCGATCGTGGACCTGGGGTCTTGGCGGGTGCGTCCTACACGGCCAGCGGCTTGAACAGGCTCCGCGTGGTCGCGTTGACGCGCGCCTGGATCGGCCCCACGAGCTGGTTGGCCAGCTCGACCGACATCTCCGTCAGCTTGGCGGCCTCGGCGACCATGGTGTCGAAACTCTCGCGTGTGTAGTCGGCCTGCAGGTCGATCGCTTCGCGAAGCGTCTTGACGGCCATCAGGTTCTTCGCGGCCGCGAGATTGGCCTCCAAGGAGCACTGTGCGTAGTCCATGACCTCCTTGCCGAGGCTTTCGACGCCCCTGGCCACGATGGAGCCGCAATTCACGTAGGCCTCGATGGTGTCCTTGCCGAGGGCGGCGATCTCGTCGTAGCCCTCGAACAAGCCGCCCGGCGCCTTGATGACCTGCTCCCGGATCGCGGCCACGACCTTCTCGTGTCCCTCGGCGGTCTCCACGTCGGCTTGCGCGGCGGCCTCGACGGCCTCTTCGCCGGCCTCCTTGCCGGCCTCCTTGCCGGGCGTGAGCGCCAGCTCGGCGGGCTCGGGTGCCGGCCGTGCCGCGCTGGTCGTTTTCTTTTGAGCCATGTATACCAAACTCCTCCAACTGCACGATTGTCACGGATCCGCGCTGCGTTCTGGGGCCTTCAACGTCCGCTGAGCCTCGACGCCAAGGACCCCCGGGGGCGCGCTCGCGGCGCAGAGATATTGCAGCGCAACATCACTGGAACTATAGCGTGAGCGCCGGTTTGTCAAGGAATCGTTGTGCGTCGCACCATAACGGTGACGCAAACCCCTGGAGCAGATCCGGGTCGATGAGAATCGCCCGAAGGCGATTCATCGACCCGGATCTGCTCCAACTGTAATGTATAGAGCGGATTCACGTGATTGATTGGAACCGCGAAGTGGTTCCGATCACTCACGTTCCGCTCTAGGGGCCGGGCGCGGCTCAGCGCCGCCAGGGCTTCGCCGCCCAAGGCCGCTTGCCGGGGGCCGCTTGCCCGGGGGCCGGCCGGCGTGACAGGATCGTGATCCGGCGCGGATTTGGGCGCAAGGGGGGCGCGGCGCGAACGCCATGACGTACTGCCTGGGAATCAAGGTGCGCGAGGGCTTGGTGTGCCTGGCCGACGGCCGCATCACCAGCGGGCGTCAGATGAGCAACGCGCGGAAGGTTTCCTTGCACGGGCCGGACGACGGGCGTTTCTGCATCATGACGTCCGGCCTGCGCTCGCTGCGCGACAAGACGCTTGCGTACCTCGACCGGGACCTGGGCGGCGGACCGGCCCGAAGCATCGGCTTCCTGGTCGACGCGGTGAACCTCTACAGCAAGTGCCTGCGCCGGGTTTCGCGCGAAGACCGGGCCGCGCTGAGGGGCTCCGACCTGACCTTCGACCTGCACGCCGTCGTCGCGGGACGGCTCCCGCGGGACCGGGAGCCCACGGTGTTCCTGGTCTACCCGGAGGGCAACTGGATCGAGATCGACGACCGCACGCCCTACCTCTCGATCGGCAACACCGCGTACGGCAAGCCGATCCTGGACCGCGCGCTGCGCCCGGAAACGTCGATCCGCACGGCGCTCAAGCTTGCCTACCTGTCGTTCGACTCGAGCCGCACCTCGGCGGCCGACGTCGGGTTCCCGATCGACATGCTGGTGCTCTCGGCCGACGGGCGGCGCTGGCGCGAGGTGCAGTACGACTACGACGACTTGCGCGACCAGCGGGTCTGGTGGAACGAACACATCACGGAACTCGCCGACCAGATGCCGGACGGACCCTGGGTCGAAGCGCTCCTGGGCGCGCCGGCGGCCGGCCGCCTGTCCCTGGTCCGCGACGATTAGGCCCGGCGCGGGGCGCGCTCAGAACAGGGGATGGACCCCTTTCAGCCCGGCCTCACCGATCTCCAGGTCGAAACGGGGCGTCGCGTCCTCCTCGGGTCCGGCGCCGCGGGATCGGGTCCGGTCAATCGGGGCGACCCTGCGCGGCGGGTTGACCGCAATCCCCGTCCGGTCATGGCGCAGGAGGACGTCCGGAAAGAGGAGCCCGGCGAAGCGTTGCGAGGGGTAGCGCCAGGCGTTGAAGTAGAAGCGCCCCTCCCGGCAACCGCTGAAGATCCAGTAGAACTCCTCCGAGGCCAGGCGCAGGCCTTGCGGGGCCGCGGCAAAGGCGCCGCTGCGCGCCAGCGCGGCCTCGAGCTCGGCCAGATCCGCCCCGCTCAGCCGCACCCGCGCCGTGGTCCAGCGCGCGGGCGACTGCGGGTCGCGTAAGGACAACCTGGTCAAGTCGATGCCGCCGCCCATTTGCACCCGCGCCGCGTAGTACGCGCCGCCGGCGCCGTCGGCGACCACCTCGTAACTGCGCAGCTGCTGGTCGTAGTCGGCGTTGTAGACCAGGCGATACCATGACGGCGCGCCGGCCACGCAGGCGGCGCGGATGTCGTCGCCGTTCAGATAGCTGAACCAGGTCGCCTTGAGCGTGACCGGCTGATCGATCGCCCCGCGATAGGTGCAGCCGGCAAGGAGCGCCAGCAGCACGGCCGCCGGCCAGAGCGAGCGCGGACGGCGCAGAAAGCGTGTGGCCGCGAGCATGAAGCACCTCCGTTTCGGCGCCGGCGTCGGCGCGGTTTTAATAAAGATTTCGTATGAATTCTTAACCAATTTGCAAGGCGCCAGCCATTACGCTGGACAGAAGCGGCGCAAGCTCTTAAAATCTTCATCGAATCATAGGTTTATCGGTCTAATGTTGGGGGGCCGTCTTTGCCTTGGAAGGTAACACATAGATTTAGCCGGGCGTTTCAAATCCTTCTGCGTGGGCGGCTCTACCTCGGATTGGCCGTCGTGGCGGCGTCGCTTCTGGTCGCGGCCGAGGCCCAGGCGCGATACGCGTCGATCGTGGTCGAATTCGAGACCGGCCGGGTCCTGCACCGGGTCAACGCCGATACGCGCAATTACCCCGCCTCCCTGGTCAAGATGATGACGCTCTACCTCGCGTTCGAGGCCTTGGAGCGGGGCAACCTGACCCTGGACCAGGAGCTGCCGGTCTCGCGGCGCGCGGCCGGCATGCCGGCCTCCAAGCTGGGCCTCAAGGCGGGCGACACCATCGCCGTCAGGGACGTGATCCTGGCGCTCGTGACCAAATCCGCCAACGACGCCGCGGTGGTCGTCGCCGAGGCGCTGGGCACCAAGGAGACCCGGTTCGCCAGGATGATGACCAAGAAGGCGCGCGCGCTCGGCATGAAACGGACCAGCTTCCGCAACGCAACGGGCCTGCCCAACCGCCGCCAGCTCAGCACGGCGCGCGACATGGCCTCCCTGGCGCGCGCGCTGATCCGCGATTTCCCGCAGTATTACGAGTTCTTCTCGACCACAGAGTTCACCTACGGCGGCCGCACGTACCGGAACCACAACACCCTGCTGCGCAAATACGACGGCGCGGACGGGCTGAAGACCGGCTACATCCGCGCCTCCGGATTCAACCTGGCCGCCTCGGCCGTGCGCGACGGACGGCGTCTGATCGCCGTGGTGCTCGGCGGCAAGTCGCCGCGTTCGCGCGACCGCCACGTGGCGAGCCTTCTGGACCGGAGCTTCGCGCGTCTGGTGGCGACCGGCGGAGCCAAGGCGCCCGCCCGGCCGCCGCGCAAGCCGGCCCCGGCGGTGGCCAAGGCCGCCCCGGATGTCACCGACGCCGCGCTGCCAAGTCCCGGCGACGCCAGGGCAAAGCCGGCGACGCAGGAGATGGGCTCGGCGGGGGAGGGCGCGCCGGCGCGCACCTGGGGGGTCCAGGTCGGGGCGTACTACCGGTATCGGCTGGCCGAGAACGCCGCCGTGGAGGCGGCCGCGCGCCTGCCCGAACTGCTCGGCGATTCGCGCGTCTTCATCCCGACAATCAAGGGCCGGCGCGGGCGAATCTACCGCGCCCGGCTGGTCGGGCTGACGAAGGCGCGGGCAAGCAAGGCCTGCGCGCGCCTGGAGGCCCTCAAGACCGACTGCCTGGTGGTCCGGGCCAGGTCGGCCCTGGCCCTGCAAGATGCCCGGGAAGCGGTGGCCACGAATTAGACGCCGGCACCCGGGCGCGACATTCGCCCGGTTTCAATTTTCGGTTTTCCCCGGATTTTTGTCCGCCGCAGACGGTTCGGCCGCGCGCCTGGATCCGCCATCAAGGGCGTCATCCGACCGAAATGGTCGGTTTTAGGGCTGCAGGCTGGAGAGGGCGCCGAAGCGGGGCCGGAAGAGCGCGCGGTGGCGCAGCTCCTGCGGCCCGAGGAGCTGCGGGAACAGCAGCGGCTGAAAGTTGTAGACGACTTCGGCGAATATCACGCTCTCGCCGCTGCGCACGACGAACCCTTCCGGCAGGATGGCCGGGTTGCCCTCGGTTCCCAGGTTGCTGCTCGCACTGTAACTGCCGGCGCCGGACCGCTGCCAGTCGATGACCGGCGGATCATTGCCCGTGGCGCTGATCGAGGAGATGATGACCAGCCCGCGGGGACCGAATTCGAACGGTCGCACCACGAACTGGACGGCCTGGAACAGATTGTTGAGATCGGTCGTCGAAAGCTCTTCGGCCTGGGCCACCAGGTCGGCCATGGACACGGCGGTCCGGGTCAGTTTTTGCTGCAGAAGGGCGAAGCGCCCGACCTCCACGCCGGCGAGGATGACGAACACGATCAGCGGCATGATGATCCCGGCTTCGACCAAGACGCCGCCGCGTCTGTCGTTACGGAATCGCCTCAGCAGCAGCCTCAGCATGAGCGGGAACTCCTATGGTCCGAGCGGCGGAGGCGGAGTCCCCCAGGGCTCGTTTCGGACGGCCACGCTCACCGAGAGCGGTATCTTTCCCCCCTGGCCGAGAAGCTCACCGACGAGCGGCGTGAGCAGCGACCAATCGTAAGTCACTTGGTACAGAACTACGTCGCCCGGCCCGCCGAGCCCGGCAAGGCCCATGTCGGGGTCCCACTGCCCGTTGCCGTTGACGTCGTTGTACTGCTCGCCGGCGTCGTACACGCCGTTGAACGGCGAAGCATCCTGGAAGGGCTCCGGCTGACCCACGGAATCGAAACTCGGATAGACCGTGGTCGCGATCTGCACGTTGTTCATGTCGACAAGGCCTATGGTGGCATCGGCGATCTTCTGCGCGATCGCGTCCTGGCGCGACATGTTCGCCGGCTGAAAGCCCGTCCGGCCGAGCCGCGAGGCATCTTGCAGCCCGCCCTCCATGAGGGACGTGACGAACATGACCAACATCAGGTCGATGACCCCGCTGATCGCCAACAGCACCGTCGGGGCGATGAAGCCGAATTCGATCAGCGGACCGCCTTTCCGGCAGGACAGAAAGTGGCGCCAAAAGCCTCGTGGGATCATTTCCGGCTCCGAGGATCAATCGGCCTACGCTTGGCCAACGCCAATTCTGGGCGAAAACCCTTAATAGTTATTTTATAAACAATAAAAAGTCGCGCATATTGATCTCAATTATCATGACACAAAAATGTTATAAGGAAACATATTTTATAAATAATCAGAGGTTTTGTCTATATTTTAAAAACCCTTAACAGTTGCTTGACGAATACTCTGTAAGAATCCTCGCGGGCAGAATAACAGATGCTTTTGACGAGGTGTCGAGGTGTTCAGTGCGATCCTATCCCGCATCCAGCGAACCGGCTGGAGCGTGCTCAAGGACGAGAGGGGCGGCATGGCCATCTTTCTCGCCGCCGGTGTCATCGCGTTCGTCGGCTTCGTCGGGATCAGCGTCGACGCGGTCCGCGGCTATCTCGTGCAGTCTCGGCTAACGAGCGCACTGGACGCGGCCGGGCTGGCGGGCGCGCGCGTGATGTTCTCGCCGACCCGGGACACGGACATCCAAATGTTCTTCGAGTCCAATTTTCCGCCGGGCTATCTGGGCGCAACGGTCACCGGCCCGACCTTCACCGTCGACGCCCAGAGCGAAGTCCTGACGCTCACCGCCCAGGCCACGATCGAGACCAGCTTCATGCGGGTGCTCGGGTTCGACACGCTGACGGTCGCGGCCAGGTCCGAGATCACTCGCCAGACCGAGCTGCTCGAGGTCGTTATCGCCATCGACATGTCGGGGTCCATGAACGGCTCGGTCGAAGGCGGCGGAAGCCGGATCGACGCGGCCCGCACCGCGGCCACGGACCTCGTCAACATCCTGTACGGCGCGGATGAAACGAAGCCGCTGCTCAAGATCGGCCTGGTGCCCTGGAACGGCAAGGTCAACATCACGCGCAACGGCACGACGTTCGATTCGGACCTGACCACGACCTCTCCGGTCGCCACGTTCGTCAATCCGATCACGGGGGCGAGCCAGAGCGTCGTCTACTTCGTCAACAACTCGCCCGTGCCCCTGCTCTCGGCGCCGCCCGAGGAATGGAAGGGCTGTGCCTTCACGCGCTACACCGACGACGGGTTCGGCAACGACGCGGACCTGACGCTCGGCCCGGCGTCGGTCAACGGGACCGACTGGCCCGCGTGGGAGTTCATCGGCCCCGAGGGCGAGCCCGTGCCGGGCTTCGCCAGGTGCGCCATGTCGATCTTTTACAGGGAATGCACGCGCTGCCTCAACCACGGCATCACGGCGCTGCAAAACAGCAAGACCGCGATCCTGGACGCGATCAACGAGCTGACCTCGCCGACCGGCACCACGAACATTCCACAGGGCCTGGCCTGGGCCTGGCGGGTTCTCATGCCCGAGGCGCCCTTTACCGAGGCCGAGGCGAACCCTCCCGGCCGGCGCACCCAGGCCATCATCCTGCTCACCGACGGCGAGAACTTCGGCGGCGTGGGGGACGGCTACAAGACCGCCTTTGGCTATGGCAGCGCCGCCCAACCGGAGGCGAATCAGCGCCTGCGCGATGTCGCCGCGGCGATCAAGGCCCAGGGCGTCCTGATCTACACGATCCAGTTCGCCTTCGACGATACCGATCTGGCCCAGCTCATGAAGGATGTCGCCTCGGGTCCGGACTCGCCTTTTTATAACTTTGCCCCCGACCGGGCGACGCTGCAGCAGGTCTTCCGCGAGGTGGCGAACGACCTGTCGCAGCTCCGCATCTCGATGTAGCGCCGGCGCGCCGCGGGCCGGTCCGTCCCTCGCGGGTCGGATTCGCGGGCGCGAGCCGCGGGGCCGCGCGGCTACTGTCCCCCGGCAGCGACGGCCGTCGCCAGGCCCGGGCGGGCCTCGATCCCGCTGGCTTCCAGGTGACCGGCGAGCGCCGCGACCAGGCGCTCGAGGCCGGCCTCGTCGGAGGCCTCGCAGCGCGCGACCAGCACCGCCTGGGTGTTGGACGCGCGCAGCAGCCACCAGCCGTCCGCCGTGCGCACGCGCACCCCGTCGATCGCGATCAGGTCCGCGTTCTCGGCGCTCAGCCGGGCGCGTACCTCGTCGATGACCGCCCACTTGCGCGCCTCCGGGCAGGGCAGGCGGATCTCCGGCGTGTTGACGACCCCCGGCAGCGAATCCCGAAACTGCGCGAGGCTGCGCTCGGAGCGGCTCAGCAGCTCGAACAGGCGCACCGCGGCGTAGAGCGCATCGTCGTACCCGTAATAGCGGTCGGCGAAGAAGATATGGCCGGACATCTCGCCGGCCAGCACCGCGCCCGATTCGGCCATCTTGGCCTTGATCAGGGAATGCCCCGTCTTCCACATGACCGGCCTGCCGCCCGCGCGCGCGAGTTCGTCGAACAGCACCTGGCTTGCCTTGACGTCGGCGATCATGGTCGCGCCGGGCCGGCGTTGCAGGATGTCCCGGCCGAACAGCAGCATGAGCTGATCGCCCCACAGGATCCGGCCGCGCGCATCGACCACGCCGATCCGGTCGGCGTCGCCGTCGAACGCGACCCCGAGGTCGCAGCCTTCGGCGAGGACGCGCTGCCGGAGCTGTTCGAGGTTCTCGGGCACGGTCGGATCCGGGTGGTGTGCCGGGAACGTCCCGTCGATGGTCTCGTTGAGCAGGACGTGCTCGCCGGGCAGGCGCGCGGCCAGGGCGGCCATGACCTCGCCCGCGGCGCCGTTGCCGGCGTCCCAGGCCGCCTTGATGACGCGCCCCCCGCTCTCGAAGCCGTCGAGCAGCCGCGCCACGTAGTCGTCGAAGACCGGGCGTTCCTCGACCGCGCCGGGGCCGTCCTCGAAGTCGCCGGCGGCCGCGATTTCGCCGAGGCGCTGGATGTCCGCGCCGAAGAACGAGGCCTTGCCGAGCGTCATCTTGAAGCCGTTGTGGTCCGGCGGATTGTGCGACCCGGTGACCATGATCCCGGCATCGGCGTCGAGCGCGTAGCCGGCGAAATACAGCATCGGCGTGGGTCCGCGCCCAACCCGCAGCACCGTGAGGCCGCAGGCCGACAAGCCCTCGACCAGCGCCGCCTCCAATTCCGGCGAGGACAGCCGCCCGTCGAACCCGACGCACACGGTGCGCCCGCCCGCGCGGCGGACGAGCGTGCCGAAGGCGCGGCCGAGCGCGGCGGCGTCGGCGCCGAAGAGCGAACGCCCGACCACGCCGCGCACGTCGTATTCGCGCAGGATGGTCGGGTCGAAGCGGTGGCCCCCGTCGGCCCGCCTACCGGCCACCGTGGCTCCCCTCGCCCTTCCCCGGGCGGCCGATGGAGGTGTAACGGAACCCGGCGGCCGCCATTTCCTCCGCGTTGTAGATGTTGCGCAGGTCCACCATCACCGGGGTCTTCATGAGCTTCTTGACCCGCTGCAGGTCGAGGGCGCGAAACGCGTTCCACTCGGTAATGATGACGAGCGCATCGGCGCCCTTCATCGCGTCGTAGGGGCTCTTGCACCACACGATGCCGTCGAGCAGCTTCTTGGCCTCCTTCAGGCCCGCCGGATCGTAGGCCCGGATGGCCGCGCCCGCCGCCCGCAGGGCCGGCAGGATGTCGAGGCTCGGCGCCTCGCGCATGTCGTCCGTGTTCGGCTTGAAGGTCAGGCCGAGCACCGCGATCGTCTTGCCGGCGACCGAGCCGTCGCAGTGCTCGATCACCTTGTCCGCCATGCGCTTCTTGCGCGCGTGGTTGACCTCGACGACGGTCTCGACGAGGCGCAGCGGCGCCCCGGCCTGCTGCCCCGTGCGCACCAGCGCCACGGTGTCCTTGGGGAAGCAGGAGCCGCCGTAGCCCGGGCCCGGATGGAGGAACTTGCGCCCGATCCGGCCGTCGAGGCCGATCCCCCGGGCCACGTCGTGCACGTCGGCGCCGACCCTTTCGCACAGGTCGGCGATCTCGTTGATGAACGTGATCTTCGCCGCCAGGAAGGCGTTGGCCGCGTACTTGGTCAGCTCCGCCGTTTCGGGCCGGGTGAAGATGATCGGCGTTTCGATCAGGTACAGCGGGCGGTAGATCCGGCGCATGACCGCGCGGGCCCGCTCGGATTCGGTGCCTATGATGACGCGGTCCGGGCGCATGAAATCGCCGATCGCCGATCCTTCGCGCAGGAATTCGGGGTTGGAGACGACGTCGAACTCCGCCTCGGGGCGCACCTCGCGAATGACTCGCGCGATCTCGCCGCCGGTGCCGACCGGGACCGTCGATTTGGTCACGACGACCGTATAGCCGGTCATGGCCGCGGCGATCTCGCGCGCCGCCTCGTGCACGTAGCGCAAGTCGGCGAAGCCGTCGCCGCGGCGGCTCGGCGTCCCGACCGCGATGAACACCGCGTCCGCGCCGGCCACCACCGCGTTGAGGTCGGTCGAGAAGGCGAGCCGCCCCTCCGCCATGTTGCGTTGGACCAGCTCGTCGAGGCCCGGTTCGTATATCGGTATTTCGCCCCGGGCCAGACGGGCGATCTTGTCGGCGTCCTTGTCGACGCAGGCCACGTTGATGCCGAACTCGGAGAAACAGGCCCCGGAGACCAGGCCGACATAGCCGGTTCCGATCATCGCGATCCGCATGGTGGCCTGCCCCGCAGAAAGGTGGCGCTAGCCGGCCGCCGCATCGGCCGCCGGCGCGAGGGCCGTGCGGTACCGCAGCAGGATGTCCGCCATGTCGGCCTTCAAGTCCGCACGCTCGAGGGCGAAGGCTATATTGGCCTCGAGGAACCCGGCCTTGCTGCCGCAATCGAACCGCCGCCCCTCGAAGCGCAGGCCGTGGAACGGGACTCGGCCGATGGTCCCGGCCATGCCGTCGGTCAACTGGATTTCGCCGCCGGCGCCGGCCTCTTGACGCTCGAGTTCGGCGAAGACCTGGGGCTCCAGGATGTAGCGGCCGATGATCGAAAGCGTCGAGGGGGCCACATCGGGCTTCGGCTTCTCGACCAGCCCCCTGGCCTCGACCAGCCGGCCCTCCTCGCGCACCACGTCGAGCACGCCGTAACGGCTGGTCTCCGATCGGGGCACGTCCATGACCGCGGCCAGGTTGCCGCCGACCCGCATGTACGCATCGATCATCTGCTTGAGGCAGGGCGTCTCGGAGAGGACCAGGTCGTCGGCGAGCAGGACCGCCACCGGCTCGGCGGGGACGATGTGCCGCGCGCACCATACCGCGTGGCCCAGCCCCAACGGCTCCTGCTGGCGGATATAGGCGACCTGGCCCGGCTCGAGGAGCATCTCCTCGACCGCTTGCAGCTCCGCCTTCTTGCCGCGCGCGGCCAGCATGTCGCGCAGCTCGTAGCTGTGGTCGAAGTGGTCCTCGATCGCCGTCTTGCCGCGGCCGGTAACGAAAATGAACTCCTCGATGCCGGAGGCCCTGGCCTCCTCGACCGCGTACTGGATGAGGGGCTTGTCGACGATCGGCAGCATTTCCTTGGGCATCGCCTTGGTCGCCGGCAAGAACCGGGTGCCCAGGCCGCCAACCGGAAAGATCGCTGTGCGGGGAGGACGCGGCATGGAACGGCGAGGCCCTCGGGCGGGTTGTGCCAGGTGGCCGCTGTAATGCCACAGGGAACCCGGTGAAACAAGGAGTCCGAGGCTCCACTATCAGTAATTGGTAAATGAAGCTTGAGCGTTCGCCGTCGCACCGGGAATGCGGGCGTAAGTTATTGTTATCAGGGGATTCCTCCGCCCGCGCATCGGAACGTCGTCGGGTGCGGGCCCGCCGGGCCTTCCGGCCCGGCTCCTAGAGCGGATCGTGATTGATTGGCACCACTTCGCGGTTTCAATCAATCCCGTGAATCCGCTCTAGTCGCCCAGCAGCAGGTCCTTGGCCTGATTGATCTTGGCCGCCAGGTAGTTGGACCCGCCGTGGTCGGGGTGGAGCTTCTGCATGAGCCGGCGGTGGGCCTCGCGGATCTCCTCCTGGCTCGCGCCGGGTGCGAGGCCGAGGATCTCGTGGGCCTCCTCCCGGGTCATGGCGCCGCCGGGCGCCGGGCCTCCGGCGCCGGACGCCGCCCCCTGCGCGGCCACCTCGCGCCAAGCCTCGCCCTGGGTCCGGTCGAGGTAGGCCTCGAGCACCGCCGCCGACTGGGCGTCGCTTGCGCGGAATTCCCGCCATAACTCGACAAGGTCCTCGAGGTCGAGTTCCTCGAGCGCGCGGCCGCGGAAACGACCTTCCAGAACCACGCCGCTCATGACGCCGGTGTCGTGGTCGAGGGTCATTTTCAGGAACCGGGTGCCCACCTCGGAGGCCTGGCCGGGCTGCGGCCCCTGCGCCGCCTTGAGCCGGTTCCAAAGCGCGCGGTAGCGCAGGAGCAGCGGCAAAAGCATGGGCACGACCAGGGCGGCCAGCGCATGCCGGCCGCCCCAGAGCAGGTAGCCGCCGACCATCAGCCCGGCACCGGCGGCGACCCAGCGCGCCGCCGAGACGACCTTCTTCGGCTCGGCCGTGACGAACCAGCGCGCCAGCAGGACGAACCCCGCGAGCAGACAAATACCGAGGATGAAATAGGCGATCAAAGCCCGGCTTCTTTCTGCTTTGGCTCACTTCACCTGGTGGGTGAGCTGGAGCACGACGCCGCCCTTGCGGTCGCTGTAATCCGCCAGGGCCTTGCGGCCGCCGGCGGCGTAGACCGCGACCGCCGAGAGCAGGTCGCGGAGCTGCTGGGCGCTGTTGGCGTCGAACGGGCAGAACGCGCCGCCGGACAGCCGGGCGATCTGCTGAAACGCCATGCGCGCGACCGGATCGTGCCCCTCGTGGAACATGAAGCACGGCACGCCCAAGAGGCCCAGCTCGCCGGCCAGGTGGCCGAGCCGGTCCACGTCCTCCTCGACGCAGTCGCCGACGAACACCAGCGCGCCGACCTTCCGGCGATTGGTCTCCTTGATCGCGTGCTTGAGCACCTTGGCGATCTGGGTCTGGCCGGCCAGACAGAAGACGCTGGTAATGCGGCGCAGCAGGTCCTCGGAGTTGCTCACCCACGGGCTCGCCCGGCATTCGCCGAAGCCGCGGTAATAGACGAGCTGGATCTCGATCCCGCCGAGCGCCGCGGTCTCCCTGAACATCTCGGCCTGGATGTGGCTGGCGCGATCCCAGGTGGGCTCCCGGCTGGCGGTCGCGTCCATGGCGAAGATGAGCCGCCCCCGCTCGCCCGGCTTGCGGATGACCGGGGACTGAGCGACCTTGCGCAGGAAGTCGTTGACCTCCGCGCCGGACGAGGTGGTGGGGAGCTTCTTGCTACCGGTCATGCGCCAAATACCTTTTGGATCGAACCGGACAACATACCGTCCCAATCAACAAATGGGAGCGTCGCCTACCCGGTTCCAGAGGCCGCTCGCTGCTCCACCTGGGGCCGCTCCGGCAATCCGATCGTCTGCATCAGGGCTCGGACCTCCTGGCGGGCCGCGACGTGGCTCAGGCTCAGTCTGATCCCGTGGGCGTCGTCGCGCAAATCGAGCAGGGTCAGGCCCTTCGGGAACAGCTCGCGGAAGATGACGCGCTCGCCGAACCCGGGGGCCAGGCGGAAGTGGATGCGGCGGCCGAGTTGTTCGAGCAGTCGCCCGACCTCGCGCTTGTTGCGGGCGTCCACGTGGCTCAGCCGGTTGCGCATCACGATCCAGTCGATCGGCACCAGCCCGGCCCTGGCCCGCTGTTGGCGCTGCTCCCACACCATCTGGCTGTAGGAGCTGGGCCCCAGGATGGTCCGCCCCTCGACGTCGACCCGGGCGAGCACGTCCAGGTCGAGGAAGCTGTCGTTGAGCGGCGTGATCAGGGTGTCGGCGCAGGCGTGGCCGAGGCGCGACAGGTAGCTGTCGCTGCCGGGCGTGTCGATGACCACGAAATCCCGGTCGGCCAGCTCCTCCAGGGCGGCGTCGAGCGCCTCGTTCTCCCTGCGCCGCGCCGTGGCCTTCACCTCGGCCTCCGAGCGTTCGACCCGCCGGTGCGCGGGCAGGTCCAGCGGCCGGCCCGTGCGCTTCGCGAAGTCGCGGCGGTTGTCGACCAAGCGCGACAGCGTTCCCTGGCGCGCGTCCAGGTCGATGCCGCCGACGGCGAAGCCGCGCTTCATGAGCGCGACGATCAGGTGCATCGCCGTCGTCGATTTGCCCGAGCCGCCCTTCTCGTTGCCCAGAACGATGATGTGCGGGCGCCCGCATGTGCGCGGCCGGTTCACGCCGGACGAATCCATACTGCCGTGTCATGGAAGACCGCTCCGCCGCGCGGCGGCCCGGGATCGGCGCTGACCAGCGCGTTGACGCCGATGCCCTCCTCGAAGGCGCCGTTCGGCCAGATGCTCTCGACCACCACGACGTCGGGTTGCAGGCCGTCGAACGCCCGGGCGTGGACCACGACCGAACCGAGCCGGTTGCCGAGGCGCACCCGCTCCCCGTCGGCGACGCCCAGGCGCGCGCAGGCGGTGGGATGGATGAGGACCCTCGGCCGCCCCTCGCGCCCCCGGCTGCCCGGGGTTTCGGTGAAGGAGGTGTTGAGGAAGGTGCGCGCCGGCGCCGCGACCAGGCGGAAGGGATGCTCCGCGTCCGCGGCGTCCATGATCGCGCAGTGGCCGGGCAGGCGCGGCATGACGGCGGCGTCCGCGCCGACCTGCGCCCAGTCGGGCTTGAAGCGGAAGCGGCCGTCCGGGTGGGCGAAGCCGTCCATGAAGTGCATGCGCTCGAAGGGCAGGGCGCAGTCCCACCAGTGCGCGTCGTAGACCGTCTGCGCGTCGGGCAGGCCGGAGGCCTTGAGCGTGGCGTCGATCATCTCCCACTCGGTCATTTCGAAGCCGGCGTGGGCGGCGCCGAGGCGCTTGGCGAGGGCGCGGATCACCTGGTGGTTGCTGCGGCACTCGGCGTGGGGCTCGATGACCTTGCGCGTGACCTGCAGGTGGGTGTGGCCGGTGGCGATGTAGACGTCGTCGTGCTCCAGGAAGGTGGTCGCCGGGAGCACGATGTCGGCCATGGCCGCGGTGTCGGTCATGAACTGCTCGTGCACGCAAACGAACAGGTCGTCGCGCAGAAAGCCCTCGCGCACCTTGCCGCTTTCCGGGCAGACGACCATCGGGTTGGTGTTCTGGATGAACAGCGCGGACACCGGCGGCCCGTCGCCGAGGTCGCGCGATTCGCCGCACAGGATCGGACCGATGCGCGACTGGTCGAGCAGGCGCACCGACCTGTCCAGGCGGTCCAGACCCTCGATCAGCGTCTTGTCGAGCGGGAACACCGCGCTGCCGGCGTAGAGCGCCCCGCCGCCCTCGTGGCGCCAGGCCCCGGTCACCGCCGGCAGGCAGGTCACGGCGTGCATGTTGGCCGCGCCGTTGCGCGCGCGAGAGAAGCCGTAGCCGGCTCGGATGAAGCTGCGCTTGGTGCGGCCGTACAGCCGGGCGAACTCGACGATCTCCCGGGGCTCGAGGCCGGTGATCTCGGCCGCCCATTCGGGCGTGCGCTGCGCGAAGTGGGCCTCGAGCTCCTCGTCCCAGTCGGTATGGCGCCCGAGATACTCCCGGTCGGCGGTGCCCTCGGCCAGCAGCACGTGGATCACCGCCGCGGCCAGCGCGCCGTCGGTGCCGGGCTTGACCATCAGGTGCACGTCGGCCTGCTCGGCGGTCCCGGTCCGGTACGGGTCGACCACCACGAGCTTGGCGCCGCGGCCCTTGCGCGCCCGGGCGACGTGGGTCATCACGTTGACCTGGGTCGAGACCGGGTTGCCGCCCCAGATGACGATCAGGTCGGCCTTCGCCATCTCCCGCGAATCGACGCCGCGCCGGACCCCGACCCCGGCCAGCCAGCCGGCGTCGGCGAGTGTGGTGCAGATGGTCGAGTGCTGGCGGGAGTAGCGCTTCACGTGGCGCAGGCGCTCGATCCCGTCGCGCTGCACAAGGCCCATGGTGCCGGCGT
>JBHHZJ010000057.1:0-23228 GCA_046758005.1 Kiloniellaceae bacterium | reverse complement strand
CTAGCGATCCGCGATCCATGCGGCCCGCTACGGAATGGGTCCCCACGGACCGCGGACCGTAAGGCTCGCACGCCCAAAACCTACGATTTTCGGGCTCGCCCAACGTCCGGGACGGCGAAATACCCTGAATCGGGTTCATGACCGAACCCGGCCTGCCTTTGCTCTCAACAAACGCGCACGCAGCTTGATCCATATCAAGGCGGCCAAGAGCTCTGGATTAGTAGGTTTGGCCCCTCCGCACCGATAGCATGGACGGGACATGTGAGGTCAGAGCGCGATGTTTGGCTGCGCCGCCGAGTTCTTCGGCATCGAAAACCGCGACGAGGCGTCGGATCACGTAGACCGGCCCGGTTTGGGGTTGGCGTAAGCCATGAAGCAGCGCGCGGCATGCCCGGCATTTGCGGTCTCAAGCTGAAGCGGTGACGACGGGGCGCTGCGGAGATGCCCGGCAACGCCAAGCAGGGTCATGGGCGCGGATGAAGCGGCCGTCAAGGCTATGGAAGGCTCTGCTCAAGGTCGTTTACGTGAATCCCGTGGCGGGGTTATCCGCCGTTTTTCTGGGGGGCATGATTTTCTGGGGCGGGTTCAACTGGAGCCTGGAGCTGACCAATACGGAGTCGTTCTGCATCTCCTGCCACGCGATGAAGGAGTACGTCTACAAGGAGTACAAATCGACCAGGCATTATGCCAACCGCACCGGCGTCCGCGCGTCCTGCCCCGATTGCCATGTCCCGAGGGAATGGATCCACAAGGTTGTGCGGAAGGCGCGTGCGACCAATGAGCTCTTTTACTGGCTGAGAGGGGCCATCGATTCCCCGGAGGACTTCAAGGCCAAGCGGCCCGAACTGGCGCGGCACGTTTGGGCGAGCATGGAGGCGACCGATTCGCGCGAGTGCCGGAACTGTCACGGGATCGGCTTCATGGACCCCGAGGCGCAAGGAGTCATGGCGCGCACGATGCACGGGCTGGCGAACGAGTGGAGAATGACCTGTATCGATTGCCACAAGGGAATCGCCCATTCCCTGCCGCAGGGCTTCGACAAGGAAGCCGTGATGGACGACGTGCATGACCGGATGGAGAAGGAAAAGGTGAATTGCCGCCTGTGTCATGAGGGCATGGCGGGGCCGCCGGCCGGCGAGGCGTGGGAGTGACGGCGCGCCCCAATGGCGGAAGGGAGTTAAGGAGACCTGACGGATGATGACGGGAGGGCAACATGTTCGCTGACAAGCGCATGAAGCGCATGATTTACGGATTGGCGGGCTTGATATCGCTGGCGTTCAGCTATTCCAGTCACGCTGAAACGGCGTCCGCCTCGACGCTGAAAAAGGGCGAGGCGCTGTTCAATGAGAATTGCGCGGTCTGCCATCAGGAAGACGCCATCGGCAAGCCGGGGGTGGCGCCGTCGCTCACCAATCCGGAACTCCTGAGCATCGCCTCGGACAAGTTTTTCGAAGCCACGATCCGGGATGGGCGCGTCGACACCGGCATGCCGCCCTTCGCCCATCTGGGCCGGACCAACATTCGGGCAATCGTCGCTTATCTTCGCTTCCATGCCAATGGGCCGAACCGGGCCGAGAAGGTCGACTCCGAGCCCGATGCCCACGGCGACCCCCGCCTCGGCAAGCAGTGGTACGACAACATCTGCTCCACGTGTCACGGCGTGAACGGGGATGGCTACGAGGCGGGCGGCACAGGCACGGCGATCGGATTGCCGGGCTTCCTGGACAAGGTGTCCGACGGGTTCATCCGCGAAACGATCAAGAAGGGCCGCTCCAATACCCGCATGCGCGCGTTCCAGGGGCCCGCCGGGCTGGCCAACCTTTCCGATCAGGAGATCGATGACGTCATCGTCTACCTGCGCGCCCTAGCGAAGAGATAAGTGGAGTTTGAGAGCATGAAACGCATCAAGACAGCTTTGTCACGCCGGGATTTCATGAAGACCAGCGCCTTTGTCTCCGCCTCCGCCGCGGGCGCGGGGCTCATGGTCGGCGCGAACCCGGAGTTGGAATCGGCTTCCGCACAGGCGGCCGAAGGTGAGGAAGGGCGCACCACCGCCATCGCACAGTGCCCCTATTGCGGGGTGGGCTGCGGCACCATCATCCAGGTGGAGAACGGCAAGATCGTCTCCATGCGGCCCGACAAGGACCATCCCACTAATTACGGCCTGCAATGCATCAAGGGCCTGACCGCCGCCGAACCCATGTATGTGGACCGGCTGGAGGGCGACTCCTATGTGCGCAGGGACGTCTGGGAGGAATGGAACAAGGAGGGTCACGGCGATCTTGAATATGTCGCCAAGACGAAGGGCTCGTTCGACGAGGAGCATTTCGTCCGCGTGCCCTACGAGCAGGCCTCCGAACTGGTTGCCCACAAGGTCGCCCACCTCGTCAAGAAGTACGGCGGCAACTCAATCGCGCTCTACGGTTCGGGGCAGCTCACCATGGAGGGCCAGTACCTGGAAAACCTCTTCATGAAGGGGGTGCTCGGCTCCAACACCATCGAGGCCAATGCCCGCATGTGCATGACCTCGGCGGTCACCGGCTATTTCGCGACCTTGGGCTCGGATACGCCGCCGCTGGCCTACGAGGACATCGAGCTGTGCGACATGATCATGCATTTCGGGCACAATGCCCGCGAGTCGCACCCGATCATCTTCTGGCGCGCCGCCGACTATAAGAAGAAGAAAAACATTCCCACCGTTGTCGTGGACCCGCGCCGCACCGGCACCGTGATGGGCTATGAGGACATCAACCCGGAGAACACCGTCCACGTCCCCATCCTGAACGGCGACATCAGCTTCCTAAACGCCATCGCTCACGTCCTTCTCAAGGAGCACGAGGACGTGATCGACTGGGAGTTCCTGAAGCAGCACACCACCGGCTGGAAGGAATATGTGGACGGCGTGCTCGCGGACTACAGCCCGGAGCAGGTGCAGGACCGCATGGGCGGGCCCAATCACGACGTCTCGCCGGCGCTCATCCGCAGGGTGGCCGACATGTTCGCCGACGCCACGCGCAAGCGGCTGGCCCGCAGCAAGGGCAAACACGCCGGTCAGGGTTACGGCGGCGTCATCATCATGTGGGGCATCGGCTACAACCAGCACATCCACGGTCAGTACAACGTCATCTCGATCATAAATCTGCTGACGCTGACCGGCAATTTGGCCAAGCCCGGCTGCGGCCCCTTCTCCATGACCGGTCAGCCGAACGCCATGGGCGAGCGTTTCACCGGCGGGCTCACCGGGCGGCTGCCCTTCAACATGCCGCTGAAGGACGATGCGCACCGTCTGAAGATGGCCAGGTTCTGGCGGGTGCCGGAGAAGAACCTGGTCAACGCCATGAACTCCAAGAACCCCGGCTATGCCGTCGGGATGATGGAGCGCGCGCTGAAGGGTGACGTGAAGGCGTTCTTCTTCGTCTACGCCACCCATATCGACCTGCCCGACCAGCACAATCTGGTGCGACCCGCGATCGGTAAGACCTTCAACGTGGTGCAGGAGATCTATCGCCACGCCCCCAACAACCTCTATGCGGACGTGATCTTCCCGGCCGCCACATGGGGCGAGGTCTCGGGCGTCTATATCAGCTCGGAGCGGCGCCTCAACCTGTGCCAAAAGGCCGCCGAGCCGCCAGCGGGATGCCGTCCGGACATGGACATGGTGATCGACAAGGCCAAGGAGATCGGCACGCTTCTGGGGCTCGATATGGACAAGGTCCTGCCCTACAGGCGCCGGAAGGACGGCTTCTACGATTCCGAGGAGGTCTTCCGCGATATCATCCGGGCCTCCGTCGGCACGGACACGGATTTGACCGGCATCCTGGAAGTGGAGAAGCTGGACAAGAAGTCGCCTTACGAACAGCTTGAGGAGCTGCGCGGCATCCAGTGGCCCGCGCCAACCTACGAGATCGCCCAGAACGGGGGCACCAAGCGCCGCTACATGCTGCAGGAGGGCGCCTGGAAGAACCGGCCCTATGGCTATTTCCGCACCAAGGACGGCAAAGTGCACATGAAATTGTGCCGGCAGGACTATGCCGACCGCGAGAGGTTGACCCGAAAGCTGATGGCGTTCGGCGTCGAGGAGGGGCTCTACACCATCGACCACATGGATCTCATCAAGCTGGCGCGCGACAGGGGCCTGACCCCCGATATTCCGGACGAGGATTATCGGGGCATGCACTGGGAAAAGGTGCCCAAGGACAAGTATCCGTACTGGATGGGGCTGGGCGTGGTGTATGAGCACTTCCATACCGCCAAGTCCAACCGCAGCCCCACCACGCGCCGGCTGGTTCCCGAGATGTATGTGGAGATGCATCCCGAGGACGCCGAGGACCTGGGCATCAAGGACGGCGACAAGGTGCGCGTGGTCACGCGGCGCGGCTCGCTGGAGGCGCGCGCCCAGGTCGGCACCAACAGCCTGGTGAAACCCGCCCGCAACAATGTGCCGCGCGGCTACATGTTCGGGCCGTGGAACCTGTCGGTGGCCGACAGCGCCGATCCCAAGAAGAACAAATGGCTGGCCAACGCCACCACCAGCCGTGTCTGGGATCCCGTCTCCGGACAGGTGGACTTCAAGAAGTCCGCCTGCCGGATCGAGAAGATCTGAGCCGCGAGACGCCGGATGGACGGGCGAAGCGGGCGGACGCCCACGAGGGGTGCGGCGGCATCCTGATGGAGAACGTCGGTTCGTCCGTCCGCCTCGCCTGAGAAAGGTGCTGCGCCATGCGACGCAGAACATTCCTAAGAACGTTCCTGAAGGCGATAGGCGCCGGGACCCTGGCGGCGCTGGCGCCCGGTGCCGCCCGCTCGGCGCAGTACCGGCCCGCGCTGCGCTATCTGCGCCCGCCGGGGGCGCTGCCGGAGGACGAGTTCCTGAGCCGCTGCATCCATTGCGGCCAATGCGGCGAGGCCTGCCCCAACCGCAGTATCAAGTATTTCACCCTGGAGAACGGCTGGAGCTCCATAGATACGCCCTACATCATTCCGCGCGAAAAGGGCTGCATCCTGTGCATGAAATGCGGCGAGGCGTGCCCGACCGGCGCCATCAAACCGATCGCGCGCGAGGCGCAGGCCATCATCGACGGGGTCAAGATGGGGCACGCCCGGGTGGATGAGAGCCTCTGCCTGTCCTACCAGGGCAAGAGCTGCGGGGTGTGCTACCGGGCCTGCCCGCTGCCGGACGTCGCCATCACGGTCGGCTTCATGGAGCAGCCCCATGTCACGGACAAATGCGTCGGATGCGGCCTGTGCGAGCGCTCCTGCATTCAGATGCCCCAGGCGATCCGCATCATTCCCAGCCATGGATAATTGCCGGGCAGCGGAAAAACGAACATGCAGCGCCACAAACCGTTTTTCCTCTGGCGCCACTTGAACAAGGTGCGCTGGGTCACGTTGAGCATCGTGTTCGCGATGCTCGTGCTGCTGCCCTTCCTGCACGTCTACCAGACCTATGTGGCGGCCCATGCCTACGATCTGCTGTCGCCGTCGGAACAGCGGCTCTACGACGTCATGGAGGCGCTCACCGCGCCCTTCACCGACGACCCGGCCGAGGACCTGGACGCGATCAAGGGCAACACCTGGTCGGGAACCTTCTGGGGCCTGAGGCTGTCCGATCCGCTGGCCGCGCTGGGCCAGATGGCGGCCGGGCTCACGCTTTACTGGCCGTTCCTGCTCACCGCGCTCGTTCCCATCGTCTTCACCGTGGTGCTCGGGCGCTTTTTTTGCGGCTGGCTGTGTCCGGCGACCTTTCTCTATGAGCTCAACAGCAATTTTGCCGCCTGGCTGCGGTGGGCCGGCGTGAAACTCGGCAACCGCCATTTCGACAAACGCATCAAGTATGCCGTGCTGGCGCTGGGGTTGATCCTGTCGGCCATGACCGGTTCCGTATCGGTCGCGGCGGTTTATCCGCCCGCCATCATCGGCCGCGAAATCTACTATGTGATCGCGCTGGGCGGCTTCGGCGCCGGCACGGCGTTCTTCCTGGGAACCCTGCTCTTCGACCTGCTGGTGGCGCGCCGCGGCTTCTGCCGCTACCTCTGCCCGGGCGGTGCGCTCTATGCCCTGCTCGGCCGCTACCGCGTGGTGCGCATACGCCGCATCGTCGAGACCTGCAACGACTGCGCGAAATGCAATGCCGTCTGCGAGTTCGGCCTCGATCCCCTGCGCGACGGCTTCGGACAGGAGTGCAACAATTGCGCGGCCTGTATCGCGATCTGCCCGACGGACGCGATGACCTTCGTCATCCGGGCCACCGACTATCCGGCGCAGGGGCCGGGACACCTGGGTCGGCAATACCGTCGCGAGCAGGAGGCGGCGCGCAACCGGGAAGCAGGGCGCGGAGTGGCGGCCTGATGGAACGCCGGGGGTTCCTGCAAGACCTTGTCGCAGGCGCCGCGGCCCTCGCGGCCGGCGCCGTCCCCTATGGTTTTTCGCATCTCTTGGCGCCTGGGCGCGCGGCGGCGCAACGCAACTATCTGCGCCCGCCCGGAGCGCTCAAGGACGATGCGGCCTTCGTGGCGGCCTGCATCGGTTGCGGCCTGTGCGGAGAGGTGTGTCCGCCGCGCTGTATCCGTTTCCACGCCCGCGATGGCGGCGCCAAGGTCAACACGCCCTATGTCAATCCGGAGGAAAAGGCCTGCATCCTGTGCAACAAATGCATGGAGGTCTGCCCCACCGAGGCGCTCACCCTCACGCCCCTGGACAGGATCGACATGGGGCTCGCCCAGATCGACCGTACGGCCTGTTATCCTTGGGTGGACCAGGGCATTTGCGGTGCGTGCGTCAGCATCTGTCCTCTGGGCGAGAAGGCTATCGGCTTCAAGATGTGGAACCAGTACCGGCCGATCATCAGGCAGGCTTGCGTGGGCTGCGGGCTGTGCGTGGAGGTTTGCCCCCATCCGAGCAAGCCTATCTGGATCGTGGAACGCTCCCGGCAAGCGGTGGCGAAACTCGGGGTGTGAGCAATGTCGAAGACTCTGTCTGGTGTCTTGCCGCGGGTAGCGCAGAGTAACCGCGGGCGGTTCCGGAATTCGGCGCCTGGCGGTCCCCGATCGGCCGCGTTCCGTCAGGTATGCATCGCGTTCCTGGCGGCGGCCTTCTGGCTGTTGCCTGCGGATTCTGCGACCGCGCACCACGTGTTGGGCCGGCCCGCCTACAGCCTGAACGAGGACTCCAACACGCCGCCCAGCATGCAGGCGGAGACCCAGATCGGCGACTATTTCGTGACCTACATGGTCTTCCCCGCCTTCCCGCGGCCCGAAACACCCGGGAGGATCAACCTCTACGTCACCCGCATCGACGACGGGGCACCCTTCCAGGGCGAGGTCACCTTCAAGGTGCGCGACAAGTCGTGGCTCTCATGGTTGGGGGTCGGCGGCCGCGAGGAGAAGCTCGGCATTCAGCCGCCGGACGACAACGTCTTCCGTCAGTCTTTTGTCTTCCACGAGGCGGGCGACTACGTGATCACCGCCGAGTTCCAGGCCGGCGGCGAGCCATACGCCATCGACTTTCCGCTGCGTATCGGCGCGCCAACGCCCGTGGGCCCGATCGGCGTCACCGTGGGTCTGCTGCTGATCGTGCTCGTGACCGTCAGCGTGATCCAGCGCCGGCGCGCGATGACGGGCAAGATCCGCAGCGCGCGCGAGGCGCGGGATAACAAGTGAGGTCTGTGCGTGCCGCTCGAATTCGTGCCATCGGCCCTCCTTGAGGTATGAGACCGTGATGCACCGCCGGGACTTTTTCAGGCTGGGAGCGCGGAAAACGGCGCAGATCGCGTTCCAGCTGGCCCGCGAGAAGGTCGCAAGGCGGGCCGAGAACTGGCTTCGTCCGCCCTTCGCCGAGGATGAACTGGACTTCCTGCTGGCCTGCACCCGGTGCGGCAAGTGTATCGAGGCCTGCACGTACGACGTGCTGTTCGAACTGCCGGCCCGCCTGGGGCCTCAGGTGGTTGGCACGCCGGCCATGGATCTGCTCAACCGGGGGTGCCGCATGTGCCGGGACTGGCCGTGCGTGAGCGCCTGTGAACCGGGCGCCTTGAAGCTACCGGCCCAAGAGGAACGGATGCCTGCGGCGCCAGCCAAGTTGGCTCTCGTGCGGATCGATCCGAATACCTGCCTGCCCTATTCAGGCCCGGAATGCGGCGCTTGCGCACACGCATGTCCGGTCCCCGGGGCGCTCGAGTGGGAGGGCGGGCTCCGGCCCGTCATCAACCAAGAAAGCTGCACCGGATGCGCCCTGTGCCGGGAAGCCTGTATCATGGAACCCAAGGCGGTCGAGGTTTCCGCCTTCATTCCCGATGAGGAGACGGCGGAGGTCCCGTGACCTCGGCACTCCGCCTCCTCCGGGCTTTGCACGTACCGGCCCTTGCGATCCTGTGGCTCGGGCTCGGGATCGGCGCCCCGGCCCAGGGCGGGCGCCTGTCCGATGCGACCAGCCCCTATCTCTTGTCGCACGCCGACGATGCCATCGACTGGTATCCCTGGGGAGAGGAAGCGCTGGAGCGGGCCCGGCGGGAAGACAAGCTGATCTTCCTCTCCATCGGTTACGCCTCCTGCTATTGGTGCCACGTGCTGGCGCGGACCACCTTCGCGGACCAACGGGTGATCGAGACGCTGAACGAGCACTTCCTCAGCATCCTGGTCGACCGGGATGAGCGTCCCGACCTGGACCGCCATTTCATGGAAATCATGCTGGCCATGACGGGGCGGAGCGGATCGCCCGCCAATTTCCTACTGACGCCTGACGTGGTCCCCCTTTTCGCCGCGGGATATCTGGCGCCCGACCCGGAATACGGGGAGCCGGGTTTCGTGCCGATCGTGCAAGCGCTGGTCAAGGAGTGGACCGACAATCGCGACGGCATTCTGAGCGACGCGGAGATGATCCGCGGCCAGCTTCGGGACCTGGCCGAACCGGTCCCCACCGGCGCCGCCCGCGGCCGGGAGGACCCCCGTGAAAGCGCCGCCCGCTCATGGTCCGGGACGTTCGACGAGGACTATGGCGGCTTTGGAAGGGGCCCCAAGTTTCTCCTGCCGAACGTCTTATCGTTCCTCCTGCATCGGGGCGTGTGGCGCGGGGATGCGGCTCTGCTGGAAAATGTATTCAGGACCCTGGACCGTATGGCGGCGGGCGGCGTGCGCGACCAACTGGGCGGCGCTTTCCACCGTTATGCGGTCGACCGCTTTTGGCAGGTCCCCCATTTCGAGATCATGCTCAATGAAAACGCCTTGCTGGCGCGCTTGTATCTGGAGGCTTATCAAGCCTCGGGGAAGCCCCGTTACGCCGCCGTGGCCCGGGAGATACTGGATGACCTTCTCGTTCGGTTCCGGCTTGCCGACGGCGGCTTTGCCGCCGCTCTCGACTCCGAGACCGAGGGCAGGGAGGGGCTGTTTTACACATGGACCGCCGAGGAAGTGCGCGCCGTTCTGGGCGCCCCAGCGGCGGAGCCGTTCATCAAGGCCTACGTGGATGAGTCGCGCGGCCTGGTGGACGGCCGAAGCGTTCTGCGGCTGTTGGACAGCCCGGAGTCCCTGCTGAGGACTCAAGAGCGCTTGGCGGAAAGCCGGTCGCGGCTGCTGGACGCGCGCGCCAAACGGGCCGCCCCCTTGCGCGACGACAAGGTTCTCACCTCCTGGAACGCCCTCGCCGTCAGCGCGTTCGCCAAGGCGGCCCAGGTATTGGACGACGACCGTTATCTGCAGGTGGCTCGGAAGGAAATAACGCACCTGCTTGTCCCCCCTGCGGAGGCTCACCGCCTGCCCCATAGCCGCCGCGGAGGGAAGGCCGCCGAGGCCGTGTTTCTGGACGACTATGCCTTTCTCATCCAAGCGCTTCTCGATCTCTATGAAACGGATTTCGAGGTCGGCCGGCTCGACAACGCCCGCGCGCTGATGGAAATCCTGATCGAACGGTTCCAGGAAGAACCGGGAACGCCGTTCCGCTTCACGCCGATCGAGCGTTCTTCCGACATCCCCGCCCGGACCATTCTGAACGAGGAAGGCGCCCCGTCCGGCAACGCCGCCGCGTTGATCGCCTTGCATCGTTTGGTGCTTTTCGGCGCCGATGCGGCCTTCGAGGGACAAGCCCGGGCCATCTCACGGGGACTTGGCCGCTATCTGGAATTGTCGGCCCCGTCCGCCACCGGCCTTCTGCGCGCCCTGGATTTCAGGCCCAATGAAGCGCATGAAATCGTGATCGTCGGGAATCCCGACGAAGAGGACACGCGGAGTTTGCTGCGGGAGGTATACAAGAGACTCCGTCACGGCACCGTGCTGGCGCTCATCGCGCCCGATGCTCCTCGGGAGAACGAGAAGTGGCCGCTGCTGGCGGGGCGTCCTTTGCTGGACGACAAACCCACGGCCTATGTCTGCAAGAACAGATTATGCGACTTGCCCGTCGATACGCCGGCCGAGCTATCGGCCCAATTGGACAAGCTCGTCTCTCAGGTCCCGGTGCCCTAGGTGTTTGGTCCCACGGTGTGACGGAATCGTACCAGTGAGCGCCCGAGTCGCTTCATGCGCTCATCGGTCTCAGTACGCCCAGCAGGCCGCGCACGACTCGGCCGAGGACCGCTGTGGCGGCGCGCTCGGGGCGGCCGGAACGCTCACGGCCCGGCGCAGCCGGGGCACCGGCGTTCGCCCGTCGGCGGCCGGCTGGTACCAGACGCTGATCCGGGCGAGCGCGGCGCGCCAAGCCTCGAGCGGGGTCCCGTCGGCGACCTCGAAGGCGTCGAAGCCGCAGCGCACCATGAACAGGGCCTGGTCGCGCAGCACGTGGCCCACCGCGCGCAGCTCGCCCGCGTAGCCGTAGCGCTCGCGCAGCAGGCGCGCGGAGGAGTACGGGCGGCCGTCGGTGAACTTGGGGAACTCGAGCGCGATCACCGCGAAATGCTGCACGTCCTCGGCAACCAGGCGCGGCGGCTGGTCGCTGCGCAGGCGCAGGCCCAGCGGCACGCCGGCGTCCATCAGCGCCTCCCGCTCGCCCTGCCAGCGTTCCAGGCTGACGATGGGCCAGGCATTGCCGGGCAGCGCCTGCTCGTCGCCGAGCGTGACCCAAGGATCGTCGACGATCCGGTCATCCTTAATGAGCGGCATAGAGCTTCTCCTTGAACGGATCGGGCCCGACGCGGGCGAGCGTGTCATTGAACCGCTCGCCGTCGCGCCGCAGGCCCACATACGTGTCCACGATGGTCTCGACCGCACCGACCACCTCGTCGTAAGAGAACGCCGGCCCCACGATCGCGCCGAGCGCGGCGTTCTCGTCCGCGCTGCCGCCGAGCGTGATCTGGTAAAACTCCTGGCCCTTCTTATCGACGCCGAGGATGCCGATGTGGCCGACGTGATGGTGGCCGCAGGCGTTGATGCAGCCGGAGATCTTGATCTTCAGCTCGCCGATGTCGTGCTGGCGCTTGAGGTCCGCGAAGCGCCGGCTGAGGCGCTGCGCCACCGGGATCGAGCGGGCGTTGGCCAGGTTGCAGTAATCCAGCCCCGGGCAGGCGATGATGTCCGACACCAGGCCGATGTTGGCCGTGGCCAGCCCGTGCGCCCGCAGCCCTTGCCAGAGGCCGTAGAGGTAGGCCTGCTTGACGTGCGCCAGCACCAGGTTCTGCTCGTGGGTGACGCGGATCTCGCCGAAGCTGACGCGCTCGGCCAAGTCGGCGAGCGCCTCCATTTGCTCCGCGGTGGCATCGCCAGGCACGCCGCCCTCGGGCTTGAGCGAGACGTTGGCGATGGCGTAACCCGGCACCTTGTGCGCCACGACGTTGGCGCGCACCCAGCGGGCGAAGTCCGGGTCCTCGAGGCGCCTGGCCTCGAAGGCGGGCGTGCGCGCCGGCAAGGCCTCGTACGGCGGGGCGGCGAAGTAGGCCTCGATCCGCTCGATCTCCTCGCCCGGCAGGTCGACGGGCGTGTCCTTGAGGTGGCGCCACTCCTCCTCGACCATCTCGGCGAAGGCCTCGGCGCCGACCTCGTGCACCAGAATCTTGATCCGCGCCTTGAATAGGTTGTCGCGCCGGCCGAGCTGGTTGTAGACGCGCATGATCGCTTCCAGGTAGGACAGCAGGTGGCGCTTGGGCAGGAACGCGCGGATGGTCTTGCCGATCATCGGCGTGCGCCCCTGGCCGCCGCCGACGATCACCTCGAAGCCGGGCTCGCCGGCCTCGTTGCGGCGCATTTGCACGCCGATGTCGTGCACCCGCACCGCGGCACGGTCGCGTGGCGCCCCGGTTACCGCGATCTTGAACTTGCGCGGCAGGAACGAGAACTCCGGGTGCAGGGTCGACCACTGGCGGATGATCTCGGCATAGATGCGCGGGTCCTCGATCTCGTCCGCCGCCGCGCCGGCGTAATGGTCGGCGGTGACATTGCGGATGCAGTTACCGCTGGTCTGGATGGCGTGCATCTCGACCTCGGCGAGCTCGGCCAGGATGTCGGGCACCTCCTCCAGCTTCGGCCAGTTGTATTGGATGTTCTGGCGCGTGGTGAAATGACCGTAGCCCTTGTCGTAGCGCCGGGCGATGTGGGCGAGCTTGCGCATCTGTACCGACGACAGCGTGCCATAGGGGATGGCGACGCGCAGCATGTAGGCGTGCAGCTGCAGGTAGAGCCCGTTCATCAGGCGCAGCGGGCGGAACTCGTCCTCGGTGAGCTCGCCGCTCAGGCGGCGCGCCACCTGCTCGCGGAACTGCTCGACCCGCTCCAGGACCAGGGTGCGGTCGAATTCGTCGTACCTGTACATCGGTTCACGTCCTCCAACGGGCCGTCACGGCCGCAGCGCCTGCTTGCCGAGGTCGGTCCTGACCGTCGGGCCTTTGGCGCGGATGATCTCGCGGTTGCTCGCCGGGCGTGGCCGACCCGCGTCCTCTATGACCTCCATGAGGTAGGGGCCGACCACCCGCGTGGCCTGGTCCGCTCGCTCGGCCAAGGTCATCAGCTCGGCGCTCTCCTCCGGCCCATGGGCGATGCGCGCCTCTTCGATCCATTCCGACCAGCCGCCGGCCGGATCGAGGTAGACGACCACACCGTCGTTCAGCCGGTTGGCGGTGACCACCTTCGCCGTCATGCCGTCCTCCGCGTCCTCAGACCGCCACTGCGCGCACGCGCGCGGACAGCGCGGCGGCGTCGGCCTGCCGGACGACCTCGCCGATCACGATCAGCGCGGGGCCCTCTACGGCGTGGTCGCGGATCAATTGCGACAGTTCGCCGAGCGCGCCGATCACCGTCTTCTGCGCCGCGCGCGTCCCGTTCTCGATCACCGAAACCGGCGTGCTGCGCGCCAGGCCGTGCGCAATCAGCCGCTCGGCGGTCCGCGCGGCGGTCGCGACGCCCATGTAGATCACCAGCGTCTGGCGCAGGCGGGCGAGCGCGGCCCAGTCGAGGTCGGGCTCGCCGCCCTTGCCGTGCCCGGTGACCAGGGTGACCGCGGCCGCGTGGTCGCGGTGGGTCAGGGGGATGCCGGTGGCCGCGGCGCAACCGGTCGCCGCGGTGATCCCGGGGACGACCTCCACCGGAACGCCGTGGCGGCGCAGAAACGCGCGCTCCTCGCCGCCGCGGCCGAAGACGAAGGGATCGCCGCCCTTGAGGCGCAGGACCCGCTTGCCGGCGCGCGCCAGGTCGAGCAGCAGCGCGTTGATCTCGTCCAGCGTGCGCGCGTGCCGGCCTTTCGATTTGCCGACGTAGACGCGCCCGGCGTCGCGCCGGCAGTAGTCGAGGATTTCGGGGCCCACCAGCTTGTCGTAGACGACGACGTCGGCCTGCTGCATGAGGCGCAGCGCCCGCAGGGTGAGCAGGTCCGGATCGCCCGGCCCGGCGCCGACGATGTGGACGATCCCGCGCGCGGCCTGCGCCGCGCGCCGATTGACCAGGGCCAGCATCTTCTCCCGCGCCGGCCCCTCGCGCCCGGCCAGCACCTCCGCGGCGACGGGCCCGTCGAAGAAGGCCTCCCAAAATCGCCGGCGGGCCGATGGCTCGGGCCGCGTCGCCTTGACCGCGGCGCGGAAGCCCTCGGCGAAGCGCGCGAGCCGCCCGAGGCGCGCCGGGAGGAGCATTTCGATGCGCGCGCGCAGGCGGCGCGCCAGCACCGGCGCCGCGCCGCCGCTGGAGATGGCGACCACGACCGGGTCGCGCTCGACGATCGCCGGCGTGACGAAGCCGCACAGGTCCGCGCGGTCGACCACGTTGACCGGAACGCCCGCGTCGCGGGCGGCCTCGGCGACCCGCTCGTCGACCTCGGCCAGACCGGTGGCGGCGAACACGACGGCCCGGCCGCGGGCGTCGCCGGCCACGAACCCGCGGCGCACGACGCGCACGGCGCCGCTTTCGGCCAGCTCGGCGATCTCGGACCCGATCCGGGGCGCCACCACGGTCACGGCCGCCCCGGCCTTGCGCAGGAGGCGCACTTTGCGCGCGGCGATTTCACCGCCGCCCGCGACGAGGCAGGGCTTGCCGTTCAGGTCGAGGAATGCGGGGAAGTACTGCATGACGGAGATACTCCCGGCTTCCACCTTACGGGCCCACGGAGCATCTCCCCGTGGCGCTTTAGCGATTGTTGACGCGGTCGCAAGCTGCCCACTCAAATCCCGCGGGTCCGTCACGGCCGGACCGGGCCGAACAAAAAACCGCCGCAGCGTCGCCGGGCGGTTCGCATCCACATCCGCCGCTTAGCTGCATTTCTATGAGCGCCCGCAAGCCGACGGTCGAAATCGGCGCCCATAAAACTAAACTAGCAGGCTAAACGGGATTGTCAATAATTTTTACAGAGGATATCGGAAGAAAACCATTATACACATTTTCTGTTTGTGAAATAGACCCGCAACACGACCGCCACCACCCACGGGAACGGTTTCGCGCCCGCCTGCGTATAGAGTTTACAGGCCCGGCACAGCGTGCGGCCGCCGGACGCTATGTCGTGGCGATCGGCCGGTCCGGAAAGGTCAGCTGCTCGCGGTCGCGCCAGTTGGGCCGGACGTAGTTGATTTCCATCAAACGGCGAACGCCGACGATTGGGCGTGGATCGAAGCCGTGCCAGGTCGCGGGCCCGGGGACAAAGATCACACCAGAATTGAATTCGCTCGAAGATCGGCCGACCCATCGGCGTTCGGCATCGTAGATATCGGTGCCCCAGTCCTTGGCATCCGGCCCGGTGAAGAGATAGACGACCATCGAGAACAGCTTGTCTGGAATATCGCGGTGCGGCTCGAGCCAGGCGCCGTCAGTGTCTTGGATGTATTCCATCCTCAAATAGCTACCGGCGACGTCGATGTCGCATGTCTTCGCCATCAGGCGCGCGACATCCGGAGTTTGCAGCGCGTCGGCGAGCACCGCACAGGCCGGAAACTTCGACCGTAATAAGGGGGTAATGAAGGTCCGCTTGTTGTTGTAGGTGTCGCGCGTCCCGTCCGTCTTGCCGAGCATGGGAGGGGCGATCGGGAGGGTGAGAATGCCGGTGCACAGCGCCTCCGGAAACACGTTGGTGAGGCCCCAATGACGGTACGGCCAGTCGTCGCAGCGCGCTTCGCGCACGGCTTGACAGAAATGGCGCGTGACCTTCGTCGCGTCGGGGACTGGGGGATAGCTCATCGTCCGACTCCTCTTCACAGCCTGATCGCTCGCCGGCTAGCGAACCTAGCGTGGCGCCCATTCGATGATCTTGCGCAGCACAGGCACCGACTTGGCGAAGGCGCTGACACTGTGACGCCAATACTCGCGTTGGACATACCAGTGCGAATCGACGAAACACAGCTGCAGGCTTATGCGCTGTCCCTTCTGCGGCAGGAATCCGTGCCATGAGTGGTCGCAGACGCGGAACATGAGCATTCGGCCGAACTCCGGCGGAAACTCGAAAGCATAATCGTCGCGATCCGAGCTGCGCAGGACGCGAAGCCGCCCACGCTCGTAAGGCCACTCGCGGCTGAAGCCGAGCAGCACCGTGACGATCTTGTGCTTCGAATCCGGATGGGCATAGCCCTCGTTGTAATGGCCGGTGGTATTGCCCATCATCACGATGACCGGCGGATACTTGCTGAGGTCCATGTCGAATTTCCGCTCGACCAAATGTCGGAAGCCCGGGCTGAGGAGGTCTTCTATAACCGCGCCGAATTTAGGCCCGTAGCGCAGATCCGGTAGGCCATAGCTTCCGCGATAGGGGATGTGCGGCGCATCGGCCAGGATCTCGTCCTTCAGCCGAGGATCGATCGCGTGGTCGACAAAGGCAAAATCATAAGGATCATGGCGCAACTCGGCCGCCGCGATGGCTGCCCCGTCGAGCATCGAGAATGGCGCATTGGCGTTTTGCATGATTCGTGCTCCTTTTGCCCCGACCGCGATAAGGCCCATCGCACCGTGGAACTGTGGCATCGCTCCGGACAACCGCGGCACCTCCTGCCCTCGGGGCAGTCCTAGAAGGGGGGAAGGTTGGGCTCGTCGTTGGCGACAATCGCCACACCTTCGACTTCGATCAGCCATTCCGGTCGGCAGACGGCGCCCTCGACGATGAGGATCGGGAGGTGGGGAAAGCGCTCGCGGAGATAGCCGTCGACGTGGCCGAAATCGGTCGGGTCGCGGAGATAAACGGTGAAATGCATCATGTCGTCGAGGCTTAGCGATCCGGAACGCAAAAGGGCGTCGACATTGCCGAGCGCCCGGTCCAGCTGGCGTAGAACATCGCCGGGATGCATGACACGCCCGGCATTGTCGATGCTCGCGGTCCCGGAGATGAAATGATGCGCCCGATCGGCATAGGCGATGCGCGTGCCGCGCTCGAAGGTGACGTCGTAATCCTTGGTCTCGCACAACCGGTCGAAGGCGTTGAGATACGATATCTGCGCCGGCGCGAGGCCGAGGATGGAATAGGCATCCATCGCCACAAGATCGTAGCGGTGCGCGCAGGCGCCCTCGATGCCGGTGCTGGCGATATAATGCGTGTCCCGGGCCAAGCCGTACTGCAAAAACACTTCTCTACGGCTGTCGACCATATCCTGATAGAATACGTCGACATCCTTGAGGTAGATCCAGGTCCGGACGCAGTGGTCGCGCAAGCTGCCGCCCTGACTGGAAAGGGTACCGACCAGATCGTCGAAAACCGCGCGCGTCTGGGCGGCTGCTGAGGTCGACGACCCGTAGGCGCCGGCGCAGAGGCGCGTGCTCCAGAGGTGGCGCAGGCCGTTCTTCTCGACGAGCAGGTGCTTGGGCGACAAGCGGCGCTTCGCGATGGGGGCGTCGCTCTCGACATGATACGCCAGAAGTGCGACCTTCGAATGCAGCAGGGGCGGCTGCTGCACGATCGAGACGGCCACGGGGCTGTCGCTCGGCGCGCCGAAGAGGCCGCTCTCCCGGACCGACGCGACCTGGTTCATCACATCGCTGACGAATATGCGGCGGAATACCGCGGTGTCTGGCGTGAGGCCAAGCGCGTTTCTCGCTCGCGCGTAGCGCTTCTCGATGCGATCGATTTGTTCTGGAAGGCCAAGACCCCCAGGGGCTTCCACGGCAATGAAATGTTCCGCTCCGCCCGTTCTCCCTCGAAAGCTGCGGCTTGCGATTCCTTCGTTGTCAGCGTCCATTCCGCACTGGCCACTCCCCCGGGACCACAGTACCACTGGTAGCGAGCGCCTGGCAGACCGCTCCCGTTCTCGAGCGCCGATCGTCCGAGCCCATTTAAGCTCGGGATTTTTCTCTGTCCTTGACCTAGATCAATGCCGATCGCCGACAACCGCGTCCTGGCAAGAGCGCGCGTTATGCCGAAGCGGAGCCCGCGGCGCGCAACACGACGGCCCGGCCGCGGGCGTCGCCGGCCACGAACCCGCGGCGCACGACGCGCACGGCGCCGCTTTCGGCCAGCTCGGCGATCTCGGACCCGATCCGGGGCGCCACCACGGTCACGGCCGCCCCGGCCTTGCGCAGGAGGCGCACTTTGCGCGCGGCGATTTCACCGCCGCCCGCGACGAGGCAGGGCTTGCCGTTCAGGTCGAGGAATGCGGGGAAGTACTGCATGACGGAGATACTCCCGGCTTCCACCTTACGGGCCCACGGAGCATCTCCCCGTGGCGCTTTAGCGATTGTTGACGCGGTCGCAAGCTGCCCACTCAAATCCCGCGGGTCCGTCACGGCCGGACCGGGCCGAACAAAAAACCGCCGCAGCGTCGCCGGGCGGTTCGCATCCACATCCGCCGCTTAGCTGCATTTGTCTGAGCGCCCGCAAGCCGACGGTCGAAATCAGCGCCCACGAAACTAAACTAGCAGGCTAAACGGGATTGCCAAGAATTTTTACATTGTACGACACAGCAATTTATTTATTAACGGAAATACAATGTGAAAATGACCGCTCCCGACAACGCCCTCACCCCTGCCGCTCATGCCTTCTGGATTTCGAGATAGAGGAGCGCATGATCGGAGAAGCGGTCGATCCAGCGGGCCTTTTCCTGGTCCGTATCGAGCTCCGGCCAGCCGCGCACATCGACCTCGCCGGTCCCCCGAAAGGTCTTGAACCGCAGATGCTTCGCTGCAACGACGTGATCCAGGTCGCCGGGCGGGATCGCCGAGCCGGGGCCGTTCCAATAGGTGTGCGGTGCGCTCTTGCCGAGCCGCCGCATCCTGTTCCGCGAGGCCCGTCCGTCGAGGCGCCGCAATTCCACCTCGGCGGGAATATCCTGATCGAAGGGATATGCAAGGCCCATCGTGTTGAGATCGCCCAGGAACAGAAAGTTCGCCTTGCCCCGCCCGCCGGCGATCTTGTCCAGCTTTCGCTTGAGCCGGAAGGCGCGGTCCAGCATGTCGTCGCGCAGGCCGAATCCCTTGGGGGTCGGCAGGCTCTTGGTGTGCAGGAAGAGTATGGAGTGGTTCTGTCCGTCCAGGCGCAGGGTCAGGAACGCCCCCGGCCGCAGGAAGGAGCTGCCGGACTTGAACTCGGTCCTCTGGGAAAAGAAGGCGGTGAGGCCGGCCTTGACGCCGACCAGGATTTCCTGCGTCTGCCGCCCTTCGGTAATGTGAAACTGATAGCCGGGCATCTCCGCGACCATGGCATCGAACACGGCTTTGCCGGTGACCTCGTGGATTGCGAAGACGTCCGGCTTCTTCGCGTTGTCGCGCAGGAACCGCACGACATCGACGACCCGATCGGGCTTTCCCCTGAAGTGCTCGACGTTCCACGACGCGAGCGAAAAGGCCTTGGCCATGGTTCCCCCTTCCCGGCGGCGGCATCCCGCGCAAGGCCGATGCTACCCGATCGGATGCATGCTTTCGAGTCCGGGCTCGCGCGCCGGGCTGCCGGGTCGGTGTCCGACCGTCGAAACCGGAGCGCGGACCGCGGCCCAAGGCGGCACAAGACGGCCCAGGGCCGCAATCACGACCGCGCGAGCGGCGGGGACGGATGCGCGCCGGGGTACGTATAAATGGCCAAAGGCCCGGCAAGAGATGCCGCCAAGCGATGCCGCGGCACGAGGAGCGGTCGATCGGCCAGGCACGGCAAAGGGCGCTTTTCGCCGCTCGCGCCAGAGTTCGGGTCAGCGATACAAGGAGCCTCGCATGACCGCAGCGTTCAGGAAATGGATCCGCCTTTGCGCCGTCATCGCCGTGGCCGCGCTGTTATCGGGCTGCCATTACTATGGCCCGGGGTATTACTCCAGCTACCACGGGTACTCCGGCTACCACGGCTATTACGGGCACGGGTACTCCGGCTACCACGGCTATTACGGCCACGGCGGCCATTACGGATACCGCTATTAGCCGGACCGCGGCCGGGGCCGGCCATCGCGCGGTCCTACTCCACCGTCACGCTTTTCGCCAGGTTGCGCGGCTGGTCCACGTCGGTGCCCTTGAGCATCGCGGTGTGGTAGGCGAGCAACTGCACCGGCACGGCGTACAGGATGGGCGCGACGAAGGGGTGGATGCGCGGCACCTCGATGGTGTGGGCCGCGTTCTCGCCCACCTTGTCGATGCCGGCTTCGTCGGAGATCAGGATCACCTGCCCGCCGCGCGCCACGACCTCCGCGATGTTCGAGGTGGTCTTCTCGAACAGCGGCCCCGAGGGCGCGCAGACGATGATCGGCACCGTCTCGTCGATGAGCGCGATCGGCCCGTGCTTCATCTCGCCGGCGGCGTAGCCCTCGGCGTGGATGTAACTGATCTCCTTCAGCTTGAGCGCGCCTTCGAGCGCGATCGGGTACATGCTGCCCCGGCCGAGGTAGAGCACGTCGCGCGCCTCGGCCACGACCTGCGCGATGTCGCGGATCGCGGCGTCGTGATTCAAGATCTCGGCGACGCGCGCCGGGACCTCGGTGAGCGCAGCGGACAGCTCGGCCTCGACGGCCTGGTCGATCGTGCCCCGGCCGCGGCCCGTGGCGATGGCCAGGCACGCGAGCACGGTGAGCTGCGTGGTGAAGGCCTTGGTCGAAGCGACCCCGATCTCCGGACCCGCAAGCGTGTAGAGCACGATGTCCGACTCGCGCGCGATCGCGCTGTCCGGCACGTTGACGACGGAAAGCACGATCTGCGACTCGCGCCGCGCGTAACGCAGGGCGGCCAACGTATCGATGGTCTCGCCCGACTGCGAGATGAACACGCTCACCCCGCCCTCCGGCATGGGCGCCTCGCGGTAGCGGAACTCCGAGGCGATGTCGATCTCGACCGGCTGGCGCGCCGTCTGTTCGAACCAGTACTTGGCGACCGCGCCGGCATAGAAGGCGGTGCCGCACGCGCCGATCGTGAGGCGGGGCACCGTCCCGAGGTCGAAAGGCAGGTCGGGCAGCTCGACGGTCCGTCTCAACGAATTGAGGTAGGAGTGCAAGGTATCGCCGATGACCGCCGGCTGCTCGAAGATTTCCTTCTGCATGAAGTGGCGGTACTGGCCCTTGCCGATGAGCGCACCCGACAGCGCCGTCTGCTTGACCTCGCGTTCGACCACGGCGCCCGTGGCGTCGTGCACCTGGGCTGAGTCGTGGCTCAGCTCGACCCAGTCGCCCTCCTCCAGGTAGCAGATGCGGTTGGTCAGCGAGGCCAGCGCGAGCGCGTCCGAGCCCAGGTACATCTCGCCGTCGCCGTAGCCGACCGCGAGCGGGCTGCCGCAGCGCGCCCCGATCATCAGGTCGGGCCGGCCGGCGAAGACGATGGCCAGGGCGAAGGCGCCTTCGAGGCGGACCAGCGCCTCGGCCACCGCGTCCTGCGGGCTCATCTGCTGGCCGAGGTGCTCGGTGAGGAGGTGGACCACGACCTCCGTGTCGGTCTCGGTCTGGAACTCGTGACCGCGCGCGGTCAGTTCCGCGCGCAGCTCCTGGAAATTCTCGATGATGCCGTTGTGAACCACCGCGACCCTGTCGTTCGCGTGGGGATGGGCGTTGACCTCGCTCGGCCGGCCGTGCGTGGCCCAGCGCGTGTGGCCGATGCCGATCGTACCCTGGACCGGATCGCGCTCGAGCAATTCGACCAAATTGACGATCTTGCCTTCGGCCCGGCGCCGGTCGATGCGTCCGTTGACCAGCGTGGCGATGCCGGCCGAATCGTAGCCCCGGTATTCCAGGCGCTTGAGGCCGTCGAGCAGGAGCGGTGCGACGATCGCCTTGCCGATGATCCCAATGATTCCGCACATGGTATCAAGCGTCCCTCTGCTTTGTCCCATCGGCCTTCCCGCCGCGGGCCGTCTGCGCCCGCCGGCGCTCGCGAAAGCGTTGGGCCGCGTTCGCGTGCTGCCGCTGATCGCCGCGGGCGACCGCGACCGCGTCGGCGTCCACGTCGCGGGTGATCGTGCTGCCGGCCCCGACGATGGCCCCCGCGCCCACCGACACCGGGGCGACCAGGGCGGTGTTCGAGCCGATAAAGGCCCCCTTGCCGATCGTCGTGCGGTGCTTTGCGATGCCGTCGTAATTGCAGGTGATCGTACCGGCGCCGATGTTGGCCCGTGCGCCCACCTCGGCATCGCCGAGGTAGCTCAGGTGGTTCGCCTTGGCGCCGGGCCCGAGCACCGCGTTCTTGACCTCGACGAAGTTGCCGACGCGCGCGCCGGCGCCGACCACGGTGCCGGGACGCAGGCGGGCGAACGGGCCGACCACCGCGCCCGGCTCGATGCGCGCGCCCTCGAGGTGGCAGAAGCTGCGGATCTCCGCGTCGTCGCCGACGACGACGCCGGGGCCGAAGAATACGTTCGGCTGGACCGTCACGTCACGGCCGAGCCGGGTGTCCCAGGACAACCACACGGCGGCCGGGTCGACCAGCGTGGCGCCCTCGGCCATGGCCCGGGCGCGCAGCCGGGTCTGCACCACCGCCTCGGCGACCGCCAGCTCGGCGCGCGAGTTGACCCCGAGGACCTCCTCCGGATCGGCCTCGGCGGCGCGCACCCGCCGGCCGTCGGCGTTGGCCAGCGCGTAGACGTCGGTCAGGTAATACTCGCCCTTGGCGTTGTCCTTGCCCAGTCGGTCGACCAGAGCGAGCAGGACCGGGCCGTGGCCGAGCAGGATGCCGGCGTTGCACAGGTCGATGCGCCGTTCCTCCTCGCCGGCATCGGCGTACTCCGCGATGCGCAGCACCTGGCCGCCCTCGCCGACCACGACCCGGCCGTACTGCGCCGGTTCGGCGGGCCGGAACGCCACCCCGAGGAGGTCGGGCGCCCGCGGCCCCCGGCGCGCCTCGACCAGGGCGCGCAGGGTCCGCGGCTGGAGCAGCGGGGTGTCGCCGAACACCACCAGCACGTCGCCCGCCCCTTCCGGCCCGTGATAGCCGTCGAGCGCCGGCCTGGCGCACGCGACCGCGTGGCCGGTGCCGAGCCGCCGGTCCTGGACCACCGTCTCGTGGCGCACGCCGGCCCCGGCCGCCGCGTCGTCCACCGCCGGCTCCATGCCCGGGCCGGCCACGATCACGACCCGCTCGGGCGCCAGCGCGGCCACCGCGTCGAGCACGTAACCGAGCATCGGCCGGCCGGCGATCCCGTGCAGCACCTTCGGTCTGGCCGACTTCATCCGGGTTCCCAGGCCGGCGGCCAACACGACGACGGCGAGATTTGCGTGTGTCATGGGTGGCGAGCCGAGGCTCTTGTGGTCCGAGAGCCAGACTGTCAAAAGTTCTGGAAATACAGATAAGACCTTGCCACAACCCGAGCCCGGCCTGCAAATAATCATATGATGGGGTATATTACACGCCCGCGATGTTCAACTCATTAACCTAACCGCATGCACGCCCGATTGCGGTGCCCGGATCCGGTCCTGCTTTGCGACCTGGACGGTACGCTCATTGACAGCGTGCCCGACCTGGCCGCGT
>JBHHZJ010000056.1:0-23382 GCA_046758005.1 Kiloniellaceae bacterium | reverse complement strand
CGACGGTGCGCCCGCCCTCGCGGATGGCGAAGCGCAGGCCCTCGTCCATGGCGATCGGCGCGATCAGCTCCACCTCCATCGACACGTTGTCGCCCGGCATCACCATCTCCGTGCCCTCCGGCAGGTGCACAACCCCCGTCACGTCCGTGGTGCGGAAGTAGAACTGCGGCCGGTAGTTCGAGAAAAACGGCGTGTGCCGCCCCCCCTCCTCCTTGGTCAGGATGTAGGCCTCCGCCTTGAACTTCGTGTGCGGCGTGATCGAGCCCGGCTTGGCCAAGACCTGACCCCGCTCCACCTCGTCCCGGCCGATCCCGCGCAACAGCGCACCGATGTTGTCGCCCGCCTCGCCCGCGTCCAGCAGCTTGCGGAACATCTCCACTCCCGTCACCGTCGTCTTGCGCGTCTCGCGCAGCCCCACGATCTCAACCTCGTCGCCCACCTTCACCACCCCGCGCTCCACGCGCCCCGTCACCACCGTCCCGCGGCCCGAGATCGAGAACACGTCCTCGATCGGCATCAGGAACGCCCGGTCCTTCGGACGCTCCGGCTGCGGAATGTACTCGTCCACCGCCGCCATCAGCTCCAGGACCGAGCCCTTGCCCAGCGCGTCGTCCCGCCCCTCCAGCGCGTACAGCGCCGAGCCCTTCACCACCGGGATCTCCTCGCCCGGAAAGTCGTAGCTCGACAACAGCTCGCGCACCTCCAGCTCGACAAGCTCCAAAAGCTCCGGGTCGTCCACCTGGTCAACCTTGTTCAGGTAAACCACGATCGCCGGAACCCCGACCTGACGCGCCAGCAGAATGTGCTCGCGCGTCTGCGGCATCGGACCGTCCGCCGCCGAGACCACCAGGATCGCACCGTCCATCTGCGCCGCGCCCGTGATCATGTTCTTCACGTAGTCCGCGTGCCCCGGACAGTCCACGTGCGCGTAGTGCCGGTTCTGCGTCTCGTACTCCACATGCGCCGTCGAGATCGTGATCCCCCGCGCCTTCTCCTCCGGCGCCTTGTCGATCTGCTCAAACGGCGTGAACTGCGCCCCCCCAACCTCCGCCAATACCTTCGTCACCGCCGCCGTCAGCGTCGTCTTCCCGTGGTCCACGTGTCCGATCGTCCCGACGTTGCAGTGCGGCTTCGTCCGCTGAAATTTCGCCTTTGCCATCTCGCCTCGTCCCCATCTACGCCCGGTCCGGCACGCTCCGCGCGATCCCATCGGCGGTTGCCCGGCCTGGAGCGGGTGGCGGGAATCGAACCCGCGCAGCCAGCTTGGAAGGCTGGAGCTCTACCACTGAGCTACACCCGCTTCGATCCGCCGCCCATCGCCGACGTCGCGATCGGAATCCGGGGCTGGTGGAGGGGGTTGGATTCGAACCAACGTAGGCGAAGCCAACGGGTTTACAGCCCGTCCCCTTTAACCACTCGGGCACCCCTCCTGATCTCGCGCAGGGCGGCGCGACGGAGTTGCGAAATATGTTGATTTGTTCCGGTCTGTCAACTTCTAAGGATAGGACAGCGCCACCCGCAGCCCAAACTTCCGTTTGGCTGAAAGCAGCACTTGCGGAACCCACCGCCGTCCCTGCCATAGTAGGGATCGCCATGGCAAAGCGCAAGTCCTCCCGTGGCCGTCGGCCGGAGGAACACTCGAGCGGCCCGGCGTTGCCGCGCGCGCGGGCGGACTCGGGGCGCGTCTGGCTCTACGGCGCGCATCCGGTGCTCGAGGCGCTGGGCAACCCCCGGCGCCACTGCCACCGGCTGCTGTTGGGCGAGGAAGCGGCGCACCGGCACGGCGCGCGCCTGCGCGCCGCGCACGCCGCAAGGCGCGCGGCCGGCGGCTCCCCCGCCCCGACGCCGGAGCCCGCGCCCCGCAACGCTCTCGCCCGGCTGTTGCCCGAGGGCGCGGTCCATCAGGGCCTGGCCCTGCTCGCCGATCCCCTGCCCCAGCCGGACCTCGCCGAGGTCCTGGCCCGGACCGTAACGGGCCGGGAGTGCGCGGGCCGAGGGGTTATCGTGGCCCTCGACCAGGTGAGCGATCCGCACAACGTGGGCGCCATCCTGCGCTCGGCCGCGGCCTTCGGCGCCGCGGCGGCGATTGCCCCGAAGCGCCACGCGGCCGCGGAGTCGGGCGCGCTCGCGAAGTCCGCCTCGGGCGCCCTCGAGCACGTGCCCTACGTTCAAGTGACCAACCTGGCGCGCGCGCTGAGCGCTCTGAAGGAGGCCGGGTTCTGGTGCGTCGGCCTGGCCGGGGAGGCGGAGCGGACGCTGGCCGAGGCCGACCCCGGGGGCCCTGTCGCGCTCGTGCTGGGCGCCGAGGGGTCCGGCCTGCGCCGGCTGACGCGGGAGGCCTGCGACGTGCTCGTGCGCCTGCCCACGCGCCCGCCGATCACGGCGCTCAACGTCTCGAACGCGGCGGCCGTGGCCCTCTATCAGCTGCTCGCCCGAACGTGAGGCCCGCGGGACGGACAGGCCCGGTCATTTGGCGGGCGGCGGTCGCCGCTTGCCGGTCAGCGCCTTAAGGAAAGAGACCAAGTCGGCTTGTTCCACGTCGCTCAGACCCAGGGGCTGCAGGAGCGAGGACTTGTTCGGATGGTGGCCGCCGCCGCGATCGTAGAACGCGACCACCTCCTCCAGCGTCGCGAAGGCGCCGTTGTGCATGTAGGGCGACGACTGCTCGATGTTGCGCAGGCCCATGGTGCGGAAGGCGCCGAGATCGGCCGCGTCCTTCGTGATCAGCGCCCGGCCCGGGTCCTCGGCCACCTCCGCCCAGCCCTCGTACTTGTTGCGCTTGGCGTCGAAGCGCACCGAGGCCATGACCGCCGGGTCGCCGGTCACGTGGTCGTCCGGGACGCCGAGGTTGTGGAACCCGTTGTCGGTCAGGTTGGGGCCGTTATGGCACGCGACACAGTTGGCCTTGCCCAGGAACAACGCGAGCCCGCGCTTCTGCGCGGCGTCCAGGGCGCCCTCGTCGCCGGTCATGTAGCGGTCGAGCGGGCTGTCGTCGAAGACCAGCGTCCGCTCGAACGAGCCGATCGCCTGGCCGATGCGCGCGGGCGTGATCGTTGCGTCGCCGAAGGCGGCGCGGAACGCCTCGACGTAGGACGAATCGACCTTCAACTGCTCGATCAGCAGGTCGCGGTTGTTGTTCATGTGCAGGACGTTGCCGATCGAGCCGAGCGGCTGCTTGTCGAGCGCCCCGGCCCGGCCGTCCCAGATGATCGGCAGGTTGTAGGCGACGTTGATCAGGGTCGGGGAGTTGCGCCGCTCGGCCTTCGAGGGATACGCCGGCCCGAGCTGTTCCTGCGTGGCGTAGCCGTGGTAGGGCAGGTGGCAGGTCTCGCAGGACACCGAGCCGTCTCCCGAGAGCATGGGGTCGCTGAACAGCCGGGCCCCGAGCACGATCTTGGGGCGGGTCAGCGGGTTGCCGGGCGGAACCGGCACCGGCCCCAGGTGGCCGATCGAGGCCTTGGCCTCGGCCGGCGTGGGGGCCCCCGCCGGTGCGCCGGTCGCCGGGACGGACGCGGCAGCCAAAAGCACCAGCGCCAACGGCAAGAAACGCTTGAGCATAGCGGCGGCCCCCCTTGGATGTTTGATTTCGATTGATCGGAGTGAAGCAGGTTTCAAGTAGCCGTTCAACACCGCGGCGCGGGGCGCGACCGGCGGTCGAAGTCGGTCGAACACGCACAAACAAGGGCTTACAGCAAGTCCCTCAAGCGATACCACAACATGGCCAGCGCCAGCGTCGGGGCCCGCAGGAGGCGCCCGCCCGGGAAGGTGCCGTGCGGCAGGCGGGCCAGCAGGTCGAAGCGCTCGGCCTGCCCGGCGACGGCCTCGGCCAGGATCCTGCCCACGACCCCGGTGAGCGCGACGCCCTGGCCGGAGAAGCCCTGGGCGAAGTAAACGCTGTCGCCCAGGCGGCCCAGGTGAGGCGTGCGCTCCATCGTGATCGCCACGAAGCCGCCCCAGGTATAGTCGAAGCGCACGTCTTCGAGCTCGGGGAAAACCCCGAGCATCTTGCGCCGCATGGCGCGCGGCAGGTTGGGCGGCATGATGGTGGAGTAGCTGACCCGGCCGCCGAACAGAATCCGGTGGTCGGGCGACCGGCGGTAGTAGTTGAGCACGAAATTGCAGTCGCTGACCGCCAGATTGTTCGGGATGAGCGCCCGGGCGCGGTTCGCGCCCAGCACCTCGGTCGCCCCGATGTAGGTGCCGACCGGCATCACCTTGCGCCGGATCCGGGGCACGAGGTTGCCGAGGTAGGCGTTGCCGCACAGCACCAAGGTCCCGGCGCTCACCGCGCCCCCGGCGCAGCGGGCGCGCGGCCGGGACCCCGGCTCGAGGCCTCGCACCTCGGACCCCTCGAAGATCCGCACCCCGGCGCCTTCGGCCGCGCGCGCCAGCCCCAGACAGTAGTTCAGCGGGTGGAGGTGGCCGGCCCCGCCCTCGTACAGCCCGCCGACATAGAGCCGGCTGTTTACGTAGGCGGCGACCTCCTCTGCGCCCTCGGCCAGGCGGGTGTCGTCGTAGCCGAAGTCCCGGGCCAGGAGGTCCCGGGTTTCCCTCAGCCAGCGCAGTTGCCGTTGCTTGTGGGCGCCGTGGAAGTAGCCCCACGTCAGATCGCAGTCGATGCCGTGGCGCGCGACCCGCTCGCGAATGATCGCCTTGGCCTCCTCGGCCAGGTCGAACAGCTTCCTCGCGTCGTCCCTGCCGACCCAATCCTGGACCTTGCGCATTCCGGAGGCGAAGCCGGTGCAGATCTGGCCGCCGTTGCGTCCCGAGGCGCCCCAGCCCACGCGCCTGGCCTCGAGCAGGACCACGTCGAAGCCGCGCTCGGCCAGGTTGAGCGCGGTCGACAGCCCGGCGTAGCCGCCGCCCACGACGCACACGTCGGCGCGCACCTCGCCGCGCAGCTGCGGGTACTCGGGGGCGTCGTTGGCCGTGGCGGCGTAATAGGACTCGACGTGCGCCTCGCGATCCATGGGGAAGTGCTATCAGATCGGGCGCGGATCGTTCAACGGGGGTGGAGGACGGGCCGACGGCCCGGCTTGTCTCGCCCCGGGGGCCGTGCTAGCGATGGCCCGAGACGCGCCGCGCGCGCCGCGCAGTCACCGGGCCGCGCGACGAAGCGCGCCACCGATGATCCGATGAGCCCGATCGAAGCGTTCCTCAGAGAGCACCAGATCGACGAGGTCGAGTGCCTGGTGCCCGACATGGCCGGCATCGCGCGCGGCAAGATCCTGCCGGCGCAGCGGTTCCTCGACGGCATGGCGCGCAACGGCCTGCGCATCCCGGAGGGCGTTTTCGTCCAGACCGTGACCGGCGACTACCCGGAGGAAGGCGTGGTCACCAGCCCGGCGACGCAGGACGTCTACCTGGTGCCCGACCCGGACACCATCCGCCTCGTCCCGTGGTACGAGGAGCCGACGGCCCAGGTCATCTGCAACGCGTTCTACTTCGACGGCCGGCCGGTCGAGTTCGCTTCGCGCAACGTCCTGCAGCGCGTGCTGGAGCTGTACCGGGAGCGGGGCTGGGCGCCGACCGTGGCGCCGGAGCTCGAGTTCTTCCTGGTCGACGTCAACACCGACCCGGACTATCCGCTGGAGTCGCCGGTCGGCCGCTCGGGCCGGCGCGAGACCTCGCGCCAGTCCTACGGCGTCGACGCGGTCAACGAGTTCGACCCGCTGTTCGAGGACGTCTACGACTTCTGCGAGGCGCAGAACATCGACATCGACACCCTGACCCACGAGGCGGGCGCCGCGCAGATGGAGATGAACTTCAACCACGGCGCGGCGCTCGCGCTGGCCGACCAGGCGTTCCTGTTCAAGCGCACGGTGCGCGAGGCCGGCCTGCGCCACAAGGTCTACGCGACCTTCATGGCCAAGCCCATGCAGGGCCAGCCCGGCAGCTCGATGCACATCCACCTGAGCGTGCTCGACGCCCGCACCGGCCGCAACCTGTTCGCCCACCGCAACGGCAAGGATTCCCGGCTGTTCCACAGCCACATCGCCGGGCTGCAGAAGTACCTGCCCGCGGTCATGCCGCTGCTCGCGCCGAACGTGAACTCCTACCGCCGGCTGATGCGCTACTCGGACGCCCCGATCAACACGCACTGGGGCTACGACAACCGCACCGTCGGGCTGCGCGTGCCGCATTCGGAGGCGGACGCGCGGCGGGTCGAGAACCGGGTCGCCGGGGCCGACGCCAACCCGTACCTGGCGATCGCGGCGTCCCTGGCCTGCGGCTATCTGGGCATGACCGAGCGCCTCAAGCCGCGCCCGCCGGTGGAGGGCAGCGCCTATCGCCTGGCCCACACCCTGCCGCGAACGCTGTACGACGCGCTCCACCGTTTCAACGCGAGCCGGCCGATCAAGCAGATCCTCGGCGAGAGGTTCGTCAACGCCGTGACCCTGGTCAAGGAGACCGAGCTGGACGCCTACCAGCAGGTGATCTCCTCTTGGGAACGCGAACACCTTTTGTTAAACGTCTGAGGCATTATGGTGGGCGGTCGTTCACGGGCACGGCGGAGCCGGACCGTCGCGACGGGCGCCCGGCGCACGCGCCGTGCCGGGCTGCTCGTCCACCGCGCCCGAATTGGCTTCGATCCCTAGGGCCGGCGCCGCGCGGGCGGCCCGAGACGCCCGCCGCAACGCCGCTGGGCGCAACGTCATCCGAGAGGAAGCCGAGACCATGACCAGCATGCCGGCGCACGCAGCCACCCCCCGGTGGCGCGAGAGCGATACGCGGCACCACCTGCACCCGTTCACCAATCACAAGGAACTGGTGGCGGCCGGCGGCAGCCGGATCATCACCAAGGCCAAGGGCATCACGCTGACCGACTCGGACGGCAACCGACTGCTCGACGGCATGGCGGGGCTGTGGTGCGTCAACGTGGGCTACGGCCGCAAGGAGCTGGCGGAGGCCGCCACCCGGCAACTCCTGGAGCTGCCGTACTACAACACCTTCTTCAAGACCGCCACGCCGAGCTCGATCGAGCTGGCCGACAGGCTGACCGAGCTGGCGCCGGCGGGCCTGAGCCACGTGTTCTACGGCTCCTCGGGCTCGGAGGCGAACGACACCATGGTGCGCATGGTGCGCCACTTCTGGAACCTGGAGGGGCGCCCGGACAAGAAGACTTTCATCAGCCGCGAGCACGCCTACCACGGCAGCACCATGGCCGCGGCCAGCCTGGGCGGCATGGCCGCCATGCACGGCCAAGCCGACCTGCCGTTGCCGGGCTTCGTCCACGTCATGCCGCCCTACTGGTACGACTACGGCGGCGACCTCTCGCCGGAGGCGTTCGGCCTGGCGGCGGCCAAGGCGGTCGAGGACAAGATTCTGGAGCTCGGGCCCGACAGCGTCGCCGCCTTCATCGGCGAGCCGATCCAGGGCGCGGGCGCGGTCATCATCCCGCCCGAGACCTACTGGCCGGAGGTGCAGCGGATCTGCCGCAAGTACGACGTGCTGCTCGTCATCGACGAGGTGATCTGCGGCTTCGGCCGCACGGGCCACTGGTTCGCCAGCGAATACTACGGGCTGAAGGCGGACCTCATGCCGCTCGCCAAGGGCCTCACGTCGGGCTACCTGCCGCTCTCCGCGCTGATGGTGGGCGACCGCGTGGCCGAGACCCTGATCGCCAAGGGCGGCGAGTTCTTCCACGGCTTCACGTATTCGGGCCATCCGGTGTGCTGCGCGGTCGCGCTCGAGAACATCCGCATCCTCGAGCGCGAGGGCCTGATCGAGCGCACGCGCGACGAAACCGGTCCCTATCTCGAGGCGCGCCTGGCCGGGCTCGCCGACCACCCGCTGGTCGGCGAGGTGCGTTCGCTCGGCCTCATCGCCGCGGTCGAGCTGGTCAAGGACAAGGCCGCCCGCGCCCACTTCGACGAGGTGGGCAGGGTCGGGGCCATCTGCCGCGAGCACTGCATCGCGAACGGCGCGGTGCTGCGCGCGGTGCGCGACGTCATGGTGATGTCGCCCTCGCTGATCGTCGAGAAGCGGGAGATCGACGAGCTGATCCGCATCCTGCGCACGGCCCTCGACCTGACCGCGCGCGACGTGGGGATGATATGACCATGAACGCGAAAGGACTTCACCACGAGGGCGCCACGACACCAAAAGGCACAAGGTAACTCTGAATCAGAATGTTATTCCGTCGTGTTCATTTAGACCTCGCCGAAGAGCCGGCGCTTGAGCGGGAAAGTGCGATGCCATGAGTGAGGTCACCCTCGCGGCGACGCAGATGGCCTGCACCTGGGACCGGGAGCGCAACCTGGAGAGCGCCGAGGCCCTGGTGCGCGAGGCGGCGGCCCGGGGCGCGCGGATCGTGCTGCTCCAGGAACTGTTCGAGACGCCCTATTTCTGCAAGGACCAGAGCCAGGCGCACTTCGCGCTGGCCCGCCCGGCCGACGGGCACCCGGTGCTGGCGCGCATGCGCGCGCTCGCCGCCGAGCTCGAAGTCGTGCTGCCGGTGAGCTTCTTCGAGCGCGCCAACAACGCGCACTACAATTCGCTCGCCGTGATCAACGCCGACGGACGCGACCTCGGGCTCTACCGCAAGAGCCACATCCCCGACGGGCCGGGCTATCAGGAGAAGTTCTACTTCAACCCCGGCGACACCGGGTTCAAGGCGTTCCGGACCCGCTACGCCACCATCGGCGCGGCGGTGTGCTGGGACCAGTGGTTCCCGGAGGCCGCCCGCGCCATGGCGCTCCAAGGGGCGGAGATTCTGCTCTACCCGACCGCCATCGGCTCCGAGCCGCAGGACCCCGGCCTCGACAGCCGGGACCACTGGCAGCGCACCATGCAGGGCCACGCCGCGGCCAACATGGTCCCGCTGGTCGCGAGCAACCGGATCGGGCGCGAGGACGGCGAGAACTGCAGCCTCACCTTCTACGGCGCCTCGTTCATCGCCGACGAGACCGGGGCCAAGGTCGCCGAGGCCCCGCGCGACGCTCAGGCGGTCGTCACCGCGACCTTCGACCTGGAGGCGATCCGCGCCCGGCGCGCCGCCTGGGGCCTGTTCCGCGACCGCCGCCCGGACCTTTACGGGCCGCTGCTCACGTTGGACGGGGGCAATTAGGGCCGTTCACCCCGAAGGTACAAAGAACACAAAGGCTATCGTGAACCACAGAGACACAGAGGCGCCGAGACAAAAAGATCAACCTCATCCTGAGCTTGTCGAAGGATGGGGTTGATCCTTCAAATCTTCTCTGTGTCTCTGTGCCTCAGTGGTTGATGCTTCTTTCTTCGTGTCTTCGTGCCTTCGTGGTGAATCAACAGACGTTGCGGCCTAACCGAGCTGAATCCACGTCGTCTTCAGCTCGGTGTACTTGTCCATGGCGTGGAGCGACTTGTCGCGGCCGAAGCCGGACTGCTTGAAGCCGCCGAAGGGCGTGGTCATGTCCCCGGCGTCGAAGCAGTTGATCCACACCGAGCCGGCGCGCAGGGATTTGGCCGCCTTCAGCGCCTTGTTGATGTCGCGGGTCCACACCGCGGCCGCCAGGCCGTACATCGTGTCGTTGCCGATGCGGATCGCCTCGTCCGGGTCCTTGAACGTGATCGTGGAAAGCACCGGGCCGAAAATCTCCTCCCGGGCGATCGTCATGTCGTTGGCCACGTCGTCGAACACGGTCGGCTCGACGTAGTAGCCGCCGCTCTCGGCGAGCACGCGCCGGCCGCCCAGGGCGAGCCTGGCACCCTCCTTCCGCCCCGTCTCGATGTAGCCCAGGATGCGGTCGAGCTGGGTGTCGTCGACGATGGCGCCCATCTGGGTGTTGGGGTCGAGCGGGTCGCCCACGCGCATCTTGCGGCCGACCGCCATGACCTTGTCCAGGAGCTCGTCCTTGACCGACTCCTCGACCAGCAGGCGCGAGCCGGCGTTGCACACCTCGCCCTGGTTGAAGAAGATGCCCCAGGCCGCCGCCTTGGCCGCGGCGTCGAGGTCGGGCGCGTCGGCCATGACGATGTTCGGGGTCTTGCCGCCGCACTCCAGGCTGACCCGCTTCATGTTCGATTCGCCGGCGTACCTGAGAAAGAACTTGCCGACCTCGGCCGAGCCGGTGAAGGCGACGCAGTCCACGTCCATGTGGCGGCCGAGCGCCTGTCCCGCGGTCTCGCCGAAGCCAGGCAGGACGTTCAGCACGCCGTCCGGGACGCCCGCCTCGGCGGCCAGTTCGGCGGCGCGGATCGCGCTCAGCGGCGACTGCTCGGCCGGCTTGACGATGATCGAGTTGCCGGTGGCCAGCGCCGGGCCGATCTTCCACGCGGCCATCATCAGCGGGAAGTTCCACGGCACCACGGCGCCGACCACGCCCACGGGCTCGCGCGTGATCAGGGCCACGGCATCGGCGGGCGTGGGCGCGATCTCGTCGTAGACCTTGTCCGCCGCCTCGGCGTACCAGCGGATGCACTTGGCCACCGCCGGGATGTCGATCGCGGCGCTGTCGCGGATCGGCTTGCCCATGTCGAGGGTCTCGAGCAGGGCGAGCTCGGTGGCGTGCTTCTCGATCAGATCGGCGAAGGCGAGCAGGATGCGCTTGCGCTCGCCCGGCGCCAAGTTGCGCCAGCGGCCGTCCTCGAAGGCCCGGCGCGCGGCGGCCACCGCGCGGTCGACGTCCTCGGCGTCGCAGGCGGCGACCCTGGCCAGCACCTTGCCGCTGGCCGGGCTGACGCAGTCGAAGGTGGCGCCGGAGGCGGCGTCCACGTACCGGCCGTCGATGAAGGCCTGGCTGCGGTAGCTGAGGCCCTCGGCCTGGGACTTGACCTGTTCGAGCGAGAGCGCTGCGGACATGGGCGTCACTCCATTTTTGTCTTCCGAGGTTGCGGGCGCGCACGGGCGCCCGTGCGTCCTGCGCCGAGCTTACGCCCGCCCGAGAACGCGGGGCAAGGGAGGCGATGCGAGACGTCCACCGGCTCGGCACCGATGAGCCCTCGCCCGTCGAGCCGACGCGTGAAAAATGCCGCAGGCGGCCTTATTTGGATATGGTGGGCGGTCTGCTAAGGTTCCGCTTGCCCCGGCGCCGGGTTAGCACAGTGGTAGTGCAGCGGTTTTGTAAACCGAAGGTCGGGGGTTCGAATCCCTCACCCGGCACCACGTTGCGGCGCCTCAGGTGCCCGTCTCCACCCCCAACCCCAGCACCACCCTTGCCACCGTCTCCACGGCCGCCTTCACGTCGGCGCAGCGGCGCGCGCCGGGCAGGTCCGGGGCGTCGAGCAGGGCGAGCACCGGCACGCCGAACTGGAGCCCGAAGGCCATCTCGGCCGTAGTGCCGTGGCCGCCGCCGACGGCCACGAGGCAGAGCGAGGCGCGCGCGATGATGGCGTTGCGGGCGATGCCGATGCCGGTGGCGATGGGTACGGTGACGTGCGGGTTGGCGAGGCCCGGGTCGTCCTCGGGCAGGAGGCCGATGCTGAGACCCCCGGCGCGCGCGACGCCGCGGCACACCGCCTCCATGACCCCCTGCCGGCCGCCGCAAAGCACGGTGAGGCCGCGTTCCGCCAAACGCGCGCCCAGGCGCTCGGCCGTCTCCAGATGCGCGGGACCGGCTTCGCGCGCACCGATCACGCCGACCGGGACCCGGCAGGGCCGCCCGCTGACCCGCTGCAGCCAGGCGAGCGCGTCCACGACCGTGATCGGCTCGCCCACCGGGCCGCCGGCGGCCGGCGCCCACGCGCGGCGCCCGGCGTCGAACAGGTTTCCGTCCGCGCGCCAGAGCCGCCCGTGCGCGCGGTCGAGACGCAGGGTCGCGGCGGGCGGCGGGCGGCTCGACACGCGCCGGATCAGACCGGCAGGACCGACCCGAGGTGGCCGGCCAGTTCGTGGATCGGGATATGGGTGAGGTCCTTGTTGAGTTCCCCCGTCACCTTCGCGCGCACGCTCGGCGACAGCGCCGCGCGCAGGTTGCCGAGCGCCTTGGGCGGCGCGACGATGACCAGCCGGTCGAAGGCGCCGCGCCGGGCCGCCCGGTCGAGGTAGTCCGCCACCTCGTGGTGGAAGCTGCGCTGCTCGACCACCTGCGGATCGGTGCGCGGCTCCATCGCGTGCCGCCCCTGCCCGGCGACGGCGGTCGCCCGCCCCGGCCGGTCGCTGACGATGTCGCGAACGGGCGCGTTCGGCCCGTGGAATTCCTTGCCGGGCCCGGGCTTGACCCCGCGCCCCGGCCCGTCGTTCATGACGATTCGGGCCCGCGCGCCGTCGGCGATCAGTATCCAGGTCGTGATTTTCCTCATCGTCGGCCAACCCCGATGCGTGCTCCGCGAACGGGACCACGAGAACCCGCCGGCGTCGAGCCAAGGCTAGCGCGAACCGCGGCCGCGAACCAGGGGCTGCGGCCGGCCGCGCGGGGCTACCTCAAGACGAAGACCGAGCACGCCATCCGCCGCACCAGGACCTCGAGCGGGATCCGTCCCGCCAAGCCGCCGCGGCGGTCGAGCACGAGCACGCCGGGATACTCGTGGCGCAGAACCTCGCACACTTCCGGCCCCTCGCGGACCGCGAGCGCGCGCGGCTCCGCCCTGACGCCGCGCCGCTCCAGCCACGCGGCGGCCTGCGCTTGCCGCTCGGCGGCCGCCGCCTCGCTCTCGCCCACCGCGACCACCAGGAGGCGCCGGCCGTAGGCTTCCGCCAGCTGGCGGCCGAGCTCCAGGGCCCGTTCGGGGCCGTCGTACAGCACGGTCACCGGCTGGTCGGCGCGCGCGCCGGCGTACATCAGCAGAAGAGAGCACGGCGCCGACATGGCCATCAGGCCGCGCGCCACCTCGGCCCGCGCCCGGCGCATGAGCGAACCGGCCGAGCCGAGCGCGAGCAGGTCGCAGCCTTGCGCCGCGGCGAGGACCTGCTCCGCGATCGTGCCGCGGATGACGCGGAACGACCATGTCACGTGCAGCCGCTCGGCGGCCGCGGCCACGGCGGCGCTCGCCCGCAGCGCGTAGATGCGGAGCGCGCGCTGCATCATGGCCGCGTCGAGCGGCGCCTGACCCCCGGCGTGGCTGTGGATCGACCAGGTAAACGGAAGCGCCGCGGCCTCGAGCAGCTCCGTGTCCTCGACGAACAGCCCGACCAGTTCGGCGTTGCGCGCCGCGGCCAGGCGCGCCGCGGCGTCGAGCGCCGCGCGCGCGCTGTCGTCTCCGTCCAGGACGACCAGGATGCGGCGCAGGTCCGCCCGGCGCTCCGCCTCGGTCATGCGCGGGCCTCCTCGCCGAGGGGCTGGCCGAAGGCGCGGCGCTTCTCCGCCAGCTCGATGAGGCGCGCCTCGACGAGCCGGTTGAACGTGCCCTCGGGAAAGTCTCCGTCGGGGCCGCGCCGTCCGGCGGGCATGCCGGTCAGGATCTCGATCCCTTCGTCGATGGTCTTGACAGGATAGATATGGAACGCGCCGGCCGCCACCGCGTCCACGACCCGGCCGTGCAGCATCAGGTGCTTGACGTTGGACTGCGGAATGAGCACGCCGTGTTCGCCGCTCAGGCCGCGCGCGGCGCACAGGTCGAAGAAGCCCTCGATCTTCTCGTTGACCCCGCCGATGGCCTGGACCTCTCCGCGCTGGTTGACCGAGCCGGTGACCGCGAGCGACTGCTTGATCGGCACCCCGGCGACGGCCGAGAGCAGGGCGTAGAGCTCGGCCGAGGACGCGCTGTCGCCCTCGACGCCGCTGTAGGACTGCTCGAAGACGAGGCTGGCGCCGAGCGAAAGCGGCCGGTCGCTGGCGTAGCGCGCGCTCAGGTACCCGCTCAGGATCAGCACGCCCTTGGAGTGCAGCGGCCCGCCCAGCGCCACCTCGCGCTCGATGTCTACGACCTCGCCGCGCCCGAGGCGCACCCTGGCCGTGATCCGACCCGGTCGGCCGAAGGCGAAGCCGCCGAGCTGTATGACCGACAGGCCGTTGATCTGGCCGACCGTCGCGCCCTCGGTGTCGATCACGATGGTGCCGCGCCGGATCTCTTCCTGGATCAGCTCGCGCGCCCGGTCGAGGCGGTGGATCCGGGCGTCGGCGGCGCGCTGCACGTCCGCGGCCGCGACCACCGCGCGGCCCTCCTGCCCGGCCCAGTAGTCGGCTTCGCGCAGGAGGTCGCCCAGGCTCTCGATGTGGGTCGAGAGCTTCTCCGAATCCCCGGCCTGGCGCGCGCTGTATTCGAGGACCTTGGCCACGCCGCCCGCGTCGAAGGGCTTCAGCTCCTCCCGGCGCACGATGGTCGCCACGAGGTGCGCGTAAAACAGGTCGTTCCGGTCGTTGCGCTCGATCCGCTCGTCGAAGTCGGCGGCGACCTTGAACAGGCGGGCAAAGTCCGGGTCGAGCTGCGCGAGCAGGTAATAGATCAGGCGCTCGCCGACCAGCACGACCTTGACGTCGAGCGGGATCGGCTCCGGTTCGAGGGTCACGGTGCTGAGCAGGCCGAGCGCATGGGCCAGCGGCTCGATCCGGATTTCGCGCGCGAGCAGCGCCTGCTTCAGGCCGTCCCAGGCCCACGGGCGGGCGAGCACCTTGTGTGCGTCGAGCACCAGGTAGCCGCCGTTGGCCCGGTGCAAGGCGCCGGCCCGGATCATGTGGAAGTCGGTGAGCAGGGCACCCATCTCGGCGCGGTGCTCGATGCGCCCGCGCAGGCGGTCGTAGTTCGGGTCGTCCTCGTAGACGACCGGGGCGTGCTTCGACCGGCCGTTGTCCACGATCAGGTTGACCCGGTAGCGGCGCAGCACCGGGTGGCTGTCCTCGAGCTCGGCCGAGACGCCGTCGCTGGCGGGTCGCTCGGGCGCGTTGGCGATGGTCTCCACGTTCTGAACGACGTCGCGCTGCACCTCCTCGAGGAAGCGCACCACCTCGGCCAGGTCGGCGTAGCGGTGGCGCAGATCCTCGACCAGGTGGCCGACCGCGAACATGGCCGTCTGGTCGCTCAACTCGCGCACCTTGTCCCGCAGATCCTTGACCCAGCGCGGCCGCTCCTGCAGGAGTTGCTGCAGGCGCTGCTGCAGTTCCTCGATGTCCGCCTCGATCCGCGCGCGCTCTTCCGCGGGCAAGCGCTGGAAGACCTCGGGCGAGACGACCTTGCCGCCGGCCACGGGCGCGAAGGCGAATCCGACCGGGGTGCGCAGGAGCGCGATGCCGCGCGCCTTGGCGTCCTCCTCGATCTGCTCCAGCGGCTTCTCCTGGCGCTCCTTGAACTCCTCCTCGAGAACCTGCCGGCGGGTGCGGTAGTCCTCGCTCTCGAAGGCGGAGCGCAGGGCGTGCCGGACGTCGTCCACGAAGCGCGCCATGTCGTCCCGGAAGACGGCGCCGCGCCCGGCGTTGAGCTGCAGGATGCGCGGCTTGCGCGGGTTCTTGAAATTGCTGACGTAGCACCAGTCGAAGGGCAGCGGCTCGGCCTGCGCCTGCGCCTCGAGGAAGCGGCGCGCCACCGTGTGCTTGCCGATCCCCTCCGGGCCCAGGGCGTAGATGTTGTACCCGGGCCGGCGCATGCCGAGGCCGAAGCGGATCGCCTCCACCGCGCGCGCCTGCCCGATGACCTCCTCCAGGTCCTCCAGCTCCTCGGTCGTCTTGAAGGCGAAGCGCTCGGGCGCGCAGCGCCAGCAAAGATCATCCGGCGATAGGGGCTTGACCGCGGCCATGAGCTTGCGTCCAGTGGGCCCCGAACGGCGCTTGCCGCCGCGCGGGGCGGAAGTTGGTAGAACTTAGAGCACCCGCGGCGTCCGGCCCCTTGACGCAAATCAATGAGGCGCGGGGGGCGGGGGCCTAGATTTCAAGTATGACGGCGCAGGAGCTTATGGCGCAAGCGCACGTCCCGTCCGGGACCGGCCAGGTGGTCGCCGACCAGAGCGAAGTGGCGGCGTTCCTGGCCGAGCCGGGCGCCCACGGGCCCGGCGTGCGCCGCGTCGAGCGGATCGACACGCACGGCGCGATGGTCTTCCTGGCGGGCGCGCGGGCCTACAAGGTCAAGCGCGCGGTCCGCTTTCCCTACATGGACTTTTCCACGCTCGCGCTGCGCAGGGCCGCCTGCGAGCGCGAGGTCGCGCTCAACCGGCGCACCGCGCCCGAGCTGTACCTCGGGGCCCAGCCCATCGCGCGCGGGCCCGACGGGCGCCTGTCCATCGGCGGCGAGGGCGAGGCGGTCGAGTGGGTCGTGGTCATGCGCCGCTTCGACGAGGGCGGGCTGTGCGACCGCCTGGCCCGGGCCGGCAAGTTGACGGCGGAGATCATGCAGGCGCTGGCCGACGAGATCGCCGCCTTCCACGGGGCGGCCGAGCGCCTCGCCGGCGCCGCCGCCGCGGGCGGGGGGTCGGCCGGGCTCAAAGCGGTCATCGAGGAAAACGCCGCGGAGTTGGCGGAGCGTCCCGACCTGTTTCCCGGCGACGCGCTCACCGCGCTCGCCGAAGCCGCCGAGCGGGCGTTGTGCCGGGTCCACAGCCTGCTCGACGAACGCCTGGCCAAGGGCTTCGTGCGCCGCTGCCACGGCGACCTGCACCTGCGCAACATCTGCGTCATCGAGGGCCGGCCGACGATCTTCGACGCGATCGAGTTCAACGACGCGATCGCGTGCATCGACGTGCTCTACGACCTCGCGTTCCTGCTGATGGACCTCGACCACCGCGGCCTTCGCGCCTACGGGAACCTGGTGCTCAACCGGTACCTGCAGCGGCGCGACGACATCGCCGGCCTGGCCGCCCTGCCCGTGTTCCTGTCGGCGCGCGCGGCCGTGCGCGCCAAGGTGAACGTGAGCATGGCGGCACGCCAATCCGAGCCGGACGCGGCGCGCCGGCTCACCGACGAGGCGCGGCGCTATTTCCAGGCGGCGCGGACCTACCTGGAGCCTGCCCCGCCGCGCCTGGTCGCGATCGGCGGCCTGTCCGGCACCGGCAAGACCAGCCTCGCGCGCCGCCTCGCGCCGGGGCTGGGCGCGCCGCCGGGCGCGCTGCATCTGCGCAGCGACGTGTTGCGCAAGGCGCGCTTCGGAATCGCGGAGCTGACCCGCCTGCCGCCCGAGGCCTACACGCCGCAAGCCAGCAGGAAGGTCTATGCCGATCTCGCCCACCATGCCTGGACGGGGCTTGCCGCCGGGCGGGCCGTGATCGTCGATGCGGTCTATGCCGGGCCGGAGGAGCGGGCGGCGATCGAGGCGCTGGCCCGCGACTTCGGCGTGCCGTTCACCGGGCTCTGGCTGGAGGCACCGGAGGAGACCCTGCTCGGCCGCGTCGCCGGGCGCACCGGAGACGCCTCCGACGCCACGCCGGGCGTGGTGCGCCGCCAGTTCGCCTACTGCCTCGGCGCGATCGCGTGGCACAGGCTCGATGCCACCGCGCCGCTCGAGGCGGTGGCCGAGGCGAGCGAGCGGATCCTCGCCTCTGCCTGCGATTAGCGGTTGCCGAGCCGCTCCAGGTCCGGGACCGGGCGGCGGCACTCCGGGATCGTGGCGAGGTGCGCCTCGAGGGCCGCGGCAATGCCCAGCAACTCCGCATCGCGGCCATGGCGGCCGACCAGTTGGAGGCCGAAGGGCGCGCCGGTCGAGTCCAGGCCGCAGGGCAGGACCACCACCGGGTGCGCGGTCAGCGTAATGCCGTAGGTGATGCCGATCCAAGCGAAGTAGGTCTTGAGCGGCCGAGCGTTGATCTCCTCCGGATACCAGCGGCCCTTGCCGATGGGCGGCACCGCCGCGACCGGGCAGACGAGCAGGTCGCGGCGTTCCATGAACTTCAGGAAACGCCGGTACAGCGCCGCATGCTCGACGTGCGCGCGCGCCACGTCGGCCGCCGAGAAGGTCAGGCCCTGCTTCACGTTGGCGGTCACGTTGGGGCCCACCTTGTCGGGCGTGTTCTCGACCATGTCCTTGTAGGCGGCCAGGAAACCGACCGCGCGCAGCACCTCGAAGACCTCGTCCGCGCCGCGCAGGTCCGGGTCGGCCGGCTCGCACGCCCCGAAGACTCCGGCGAAGCGCGCGACCCGGTCTCGGAAGGTCGCGCGGACGCCGTCGTCCACGGGGGCGAAGCCGAGGTCCTCGGACACCGCGACGCGCAGGCGCGACAGGTCGGCCGGCGCCGGGGCGGCGAACTCGGCCCCGGCGGCTCCCCGGGACAAGGGGTCGTGCGGGTCGGTCCCGACCAGCGCCGAGAGCATGAGGCACAGGTCGGCCACGCCGCGCGCCATCGGGCCGTCCACCGTCAGCGGCGACCAGGCCGTGAGCTTGCGCGGGCTGGGCACCAGGCGCGGCGTCGAGCGGTAGCCGACGATCCCGCAGTAGCCGGCCGGGATGCGCAGGCTGCCGCCGAGGTCGGAGCCAGTGGCCAGCGGCACCATGCCGGCGGCGAGCGCCACGGCCGAGCCGCCCGAAGAGCCGCCGCAGCTGCGCTCCGGATCGAAGGGGTTGCCGGTGAAGCCGTAGACCGCATTCACCGTGTTGGCGCCGGCGCCGAATTCCGGCGTGTTGGTCTTGGCCGCGACGATCCCGCCCGCCGCGCGGATCGAGGCCACGATCGGATCGTCCTCCTCCGGCACATGGTCGGCGAAGAGCGGCGAGCCCCAGGTCGTGCGCAGGCCTTTGGTGGCGTGCAGGTCCTTGATGCCGACCGGCAGGCCGTGCAACGGGCCCAGCGCCTCCGCCCGCATCACCGCCCGCTCGGCCGCTTGCGCGGCGCCGCGCGCGGCCTCGAAGTCGCTGGCCACGATGGCGTTCAGGGCCGGATCGACGCGCTCGATGCGGCGGACGCAGGAGTCGAGCAGCTCGACCGGCGACAGGGCCTTGCGGCCGATCAGGCGGCGCAACTCCACAGCGGCGAGATCGCACGGCTCGCCCATCTCGGCGTCCTCCGTCCGACGCGGCGCGCGGCGCGCCGCACTCCGGGTCAGGCGACCCGCGCGTAGCCGAGCGCTTGGGCCTGGCGTTCGATGTCGATAATGCGTTGGTAGGCCGCCTCGGGCAACACCTCGGCGCCGTCGATGAGCAGCGCCTCGCGCGCCGCCGCCAAATCCGGATCGGCCAGCGCCGCGAACAGGCCGCGGCGCAGGCGCGCGACCAGATCGTCGTCGGCCCCGGCGCGCGTGACGTAGGGCAGGCCCGGGGCCGCGGGCGAGCGGGCGAGCGCGCGCAGACCCGCCACCGCGGCCGGCCGGTACCGGGCGAGCAGCATGTAGGTCACGCAGTCGACGGCGCAAACGTCGGCTTCGCCGCGCGCGACCAGATCCAGGCTGTTGGCGTGCCCGCCGCTGCGCACGGCCCGCGCGAAGAAGCGGCCCTCCTCGGCCAGGGGTGCGATGGCCGCGCGCAGCGCGCTGTAGCCGGACTGCGAGCCGGGATCGTTGAACGCCGCCACCCGGCCGCGCAGGTCGTCGAGCCCGCGCGCCGGATCGGACTCGCGCACGACGATCAGACTGCAATAATCCGGTCCCTGGCAGGACGGGCTGGCGTAGACCGGCGTCGCGACCACGCGCAGCCGGCCCTTGAGCGCGTGGGTCAGCGGATAGCCGCAGGTCTGACTGAGCAGGAGGTCCGGCCCCAGCCACACCGCGCTCAAGTCCCCTCCGCGGGTCAAATCCCTTGGCACGTCGGCCACCCCCTCCCGCGCGAACGCCCGCGCCAGGCCCGCCCACCAGGCGTCGGTGGCCCAGGCCACCTCGGGCAGGTCGTACATGGGCAGGCTGGCGCGGCTCATGACCGGGCGCTCATTGCGCGTCGTGCCCGCCCGGCAGGGCCTCGAGCCCGTCGGCGATGTCGTAGTAGTCGCTCTTGTCCGCGACGTAGATGTGGCGGATGGTCTTGAGCCCGGTGGGCCGGTCGATGCTGCCCGCCGCGACCGCGACGGTATCCGCGCCGAGCGGCTCCCAGAACAGGCTGGCGCCGCACTCCCGGCAGAACCCGCGCCGCGCCCTGTCCGACGACCGGTACCACTTCAGCCCCCGGTCCTCGGTCAGGACCAGGTCCTCGCGCCCGAGGCGGGTATACGCGGCCACGTTGCCGTGGGTGCGCAGGCACTGGCTGCAATGGCAGTTGACCACGTCGCGCAGCGGCCCGCGCAACTCGTACGCGACGGCCCCGCACAGGCAGCGCCCGGTCGCGCGCAGCGGCTTTGGCGCGCTGGCCATCTCACCGGGCCTGCGTCACCGCCGCGCCCTTGCTTTCCGCCGCGTCGAGTTCCCTCAGCAGGCCGCGCAGGAAGTCGATCGCGTCCGGCGGCTGCACCACCGCGGCGCGGATCAGATCGTCGAAATGCTTGGTCAGCACCCGGATGTGCTCGGTCGAGTTGAACACGAAGTACATGTTGCCGAAGTAGGCGGCCGCGCGCTTCGGCCCGAAGATGGTCAGCGGCACCGAGAAGCGTTGCAGCCCGTCGTACAGGAACCAGCGGAACGTCGGATAGAGCTCGTCGAGCAGCGCGATCATCGAGTTGAGCTGGGCGATGCGGCTGCCGGCGGGCAGGCCGGACCAGACGCCCTGGCCACGGACGAAGACCTCCATCGACTGCAGCGAGGAGCAGACCTCCATGTCGGTCTCCGGCAGCCGGCTGTAGGCGAGGCGCTGCTCGGCCCGCTCGATGCGCGCCTGCGGCACGGTGGCGCCGTATTCCTGGTACTCGTACCGGATCACCTCCTCGGTCTTGAGCAGGTCCGGAAGGGTCGTAGGAACGTAGCGGATCTTGTAGCCCACCGCCTCGGCGTGCCAGCGCGCCAGGCGGACGTCGGCCGGGGAGGAGGCGCCGGACTCGATCTCGAGCACCTGGCCCAGCACGTCGGCGCCCAGCTGGCCCTCCTGGCTGAGCCCGAGCAGCCAGTCGACGCTGACCTGCTCGCACTCGGCGATGGCGGCGATGGTCTCGGCGCGCGGCAGGCGGTCGTTGCTCGGCGACAGGAGCTGGGAGAGCGTCGAACGGTCCAGGCCGGACCGGGCGGCGAAGGCGGCCCGGCTCACCCCGGAGCGGGCGATGACCTCGCTCAGCCGCTCGCGGAACACCTCGACGGTTCGCCGCCGGTCCATGTCGCCATCCTCGGCAAGAAGACCACGTTCGGCCCCCGACGCCCGCGCCGGAAGCCCGATGTTGCGATATTATAAGCAATGTGGCGGGTTGTCATCAATAAATGCTGAATGTTGACGAGTGTGCTGTTTGATGCCCATGATCTCGTTGTCGTCAAGGGATTGGCGCAATACCCTTCCCGTGTGGGAACGCCCGCGGGCGCGGTGCCGCAACGGCGGCGGGCCGGTCGGGCGGCCAACGGAGCGGAGGGGTTTGCGTGGCGAGACAGGCGGCGGCGCGGTTGCCCGAGCGGATCGAATGGCCGACCCTTGGCGTCGCGGCGGCGATCTATGCCGGCTTCGGCACGCTCACCTGGCATTACGACACCCTGCCGTGGTGGCTGGTGCTGCCCTTGGGCGGGTACTTGATCGCCTGGCACGGCTCGCTGCAGCACGAGGTCGTGCACGGCCACCCGACGCCCTGGGCCGTCGTCAACGAGCTGTTGGTCTTTCCGAGCCTGTGGCTGTGGCTGCCGTTCCGGCTGTACCGGACCTACCACCTCACGCACCACGACGACGCGCGCCTGACCGATCCGCTCGATGATCCGGAGTCCTACTACGTGACCGCACAGGACTGGGCGCGACGCGGGCGGCTCGGCCGCGCCGGGCTGTGGGCGCTGAACACCCTGGCCGGCCGGCTCCTGCTCGAGCCCTTCCGGCGCGCCTGGGGGCTCTATTGGCGCGAGGCCACGCGCCTGGCGCGCGGCGACACGGCGGGCGTCGGGTCGTGGCTGCTGCATTTCCTGGGCTGCGCCGTGGTCCTGGTCTGGGTTGTCGAGGTCTGCGCCGTGCCGGTGGGCGAATACCTGGCCTTTTTCGTCTACCCGGGCCTCTCGCTCACGCTGCTGCGCTCGTTCCTCGAGCACCGGGCGCGCGAGGCGGTGGACGAGCGTACGGCGATCGTCGAGGCCGGCCCGCTCATGTCCCTGCTCTACCTGAACAACAACCTGCACACGTTGCACCACCTCGAGCCCGCCACCGCCTGGTACCGACTGCCCGGCCGCTACCGCGCGCGACGGCAGGAGCTGCTGGCGCGCAACGGCGGCTATCTGTTGCGCGGCTACGGCGAGGTCGCCGCACGCTATCTGCTGCGGCCGAAGGAACCACCGATGCATCCCCTGCCCCAACAGCCGGCGACCTGACCCGTCGCCGGGGCCGAACCGAAACATGGCACGGCGCCGCGCCTGGACGATGCGGGGCGCCAAGGGCTTAACGAGCGCCCCCGCTTTCCGATTTTTCGGGAATGGCCGCGGCGGCGTTTTTTGCTATAATATTTAAACAAATAAAGAATTGGCTGAGGCGGGCCAACGAGCCATGGCCGGACAGGGAGTACGGCAGGAAGGGCTGAGCGTCGAGGAGATCGCTCGTCGGTGGAGCGCGGAAACGGGGGAAAGCGCAGAGGCACTCGAGCAGGATCTCGGCCAGTGGATAGTGGCCTTCTCACGGCGCAGCGGCGGCGAAAGACTGGGAATCGTACACCGCGCGGCGGCGGCGGCCGGCGGGCGGGCGACGGTACCATTCGGCGACCGCGAGGTTAGCCGCGACACTCTCGAAATTTTCTGCCAAGAGCGCGGTCGCGCCATGCCGCGGTTCTGGACCTCCGATGAGCCCGGAGGCGCGGACCCCGACCCGCCGGGCGCGCCCGCCGTCGAGCCGGCGCGTGCGCCCGTGACCGGCGAGCGGCGGCTGCCCGAGCCGTGCTCCGCGGAGCCCGCGCCGCAGGCCGCCGCGAAGTCGCGCGCCGAGGCGGCACGTGAGGCCGCGCCCGCGACGGCGGACCTTGAAGACGGACTCCCCGGCGGATTGACCGCCGGGCCCGACCGGGACTCGGTTCGGATCCACGAGCCACCCCGGCGCAAGCGCGGCGCGCGGGCCGCCGTGGCCGGCGGCGTTCTGTCCGTGGTCGCGCTCGCCGCGCTCGGCGTCTATGTCTGGGCCGAGCGGGAAGACGACCACGCCGCCGAAGTCGCCGCGCTCAGTGCAGAGATACGGGTCGCAGGCAAGCGCATCGCGGCGCTCACCGCGGCCGAAGAGGCCTCCCGGGCCGAAGCCGCCCGGCTCGGCGCCCAACTCGCCACGGCCGAGGCTGACAAGCAAGCCGCAAGCGACGAGCTGGCCGCGGCGCGGCAGCGCATCGCGGCGCTCTCCGCCACGGTGGACGCCTCGGACACCGAGGCCACGGCGGGGCGGGAAGCCCTGATTCAAGCGGCCGAAAGCTCGGCCGCCGAGGCCGCCGCGCTCAGCGCCCGGCTGGACGCCACCAGGGAGGAGTTGGAAACCGCGCGCGAGCGCATCCAAGCTCTCTCCGCCAACGCCGAGGCGACCCGGGGCGAGGCGGCGCGGCTGCGCGAGCGGCTTGCCGCGGCCCGCCAGGAGGTCGAGGCGCTCCAGGCGGGCAAGGCCGACGCG
>JBHHZJ010000055.1:0-23898 GCA_046758005.1 Kiloniellaceae bacterium | reverse complement strand
GCGATCCTGGGCGAGTGAGGGCGGGCTGCTTCTCGGGCCTTGACCGCGGTGGCGGCTCGTTTGGCGCGGGCTATCTTCCCACTGTATAATAGAGCCCCGCGCGCCCGTAGCTCAGCCGGATAGAGCACTTGATTCCTAATCAAGGGGTCGCAGGTTCGAGTCCTGCCGGGCGCGCCACTTTGCCGCCAGCGGTGTACTCGTCAGATGCCGGCGGCCCCCTTCGCCGCTTGTTTGGAAGATACCGTTTCGCGCCAGGCCGGCCAGTTCACCTCGCGCGTATCCAAGACCTTCAGCGTTTCGAGATGCGGCGATCGGTCCAAGAATAACACCAGATTGGTGCACGGCCACCTGGCGCTCGGGACGATCAGTCCGTCCATGTCCAGGAAACGCGCCGCGGCGCCGATCTCCCGGGAGCGTGAGATGTCGCCCCGGCGGAACGCCTCTTCGTCCACGCCGACCATCTCGAGCGCCGCAACGTCGTTGAAGACCAAGGTCCGCTCGGTGCGCACGCGCAGTTTGTTCATTCTGACGTGCGAGGACGAGAAAACCGGAGCCTTGGAGAGGTGGTGGTACACCTCCGCCATGGCTCCGTTCTCGTCGAAACTCGTGTACAGGGCCTCGAAATCGTTCGGGGGATGCCAGCGTCCGCCGCCGGTTCCCCCCGCCAGTGGATTCCTCGTCGCCCAGGTCACCCGCCACACGACGCCGTCGAACGATCGAGGCTCCATCGACTCCAAAGCGTCGAGCAGGTCGGGGTCGTGGACGTGGTCTTCAGGCACACGCGGCGACCGCTAGAGATAGGCCATGTCGCCCATGCGTTCGATCGCTTCGAGGACAACATCGGTTCGTCCGCCATGGATCAGATCGATCGCACGTCGGCCGTCAAGCAGCTCGTTTCGAGAGTTGAGCCATACTCTTACTTCGTCCGGCGTGTAGAACTCGGCGAGCTTTTCGACCACGTAGCGCAGATCCGACAGGACGAGTTGCGTGCTGGGCTGCGGCGAGTGTGTCCCGGCGGACCATCTCGTGACGGTCGCTTTCGAGACCCTCGTGATGTTCGCGACGTCGATGCCCTTGAGACCGCCGCGATCTTTCAGGTCATCGATCGTCTTCGAAACGGCAGTGCTCACGTCCTCATCCGCCTCTTGTCGTTGATACCGCGCTCGATCGCCAATCGGCCCGACGCGTGAAAAACTTCCAACTTCCCATGGCCTGCGTGGCCAAGGCGCAGGTAATGGCCGACCCGTAAAACCGGGCGCCGCCGGTGTATCGTGGCACCCATAGCTCACTCTATTAACACATTGCCAACATAATCGTTTCACGAAATAAAATCAAGAAACACAAACGAGCCCACATTCGGACGCCGTCGTTCGCGTAAACCCTTGCTGGGCGCGTCAGTCCGTCCAGTCGGGCCCACGGCTTCCGCCCCCGCCGCCCCCTCACGCCGCAGCGCGCAGCTCCTGCAACAGGCGCACGAAGGTGGCGAGCGAACGGGAAAGCGCCATGTCGTTGACCAGCCTCACCACGTCCGGCCCGCTTATACGAACGACCGCTGATATTGACCCGTTTCACCGGGACGATTTTCGCCGCTGGACAGGAGCGAGTCGCGCCGGAGCGCGCGACACTTCAAGCGACGAGCGACGCCTCCGGCGGCGCAAAGCGCCCGGTTCTCGGTGGGGCGAATCTCATATTTCGGGGACAGTATACTTAATTCTTCGAATTAAGTATACTGTCCCCGAAATCCAGTGGGCGGGCCATGGTAGCCGGGTGGCGTTAACGGGCCTTATACGCCGCGCCCGGCGGGGCGCCCGGCCGGGTTTGCGCCCCTCGCCGCGGGCCTTATATGGTGCGCCATGGTCTGGATGAGATGGCTGCCGTGGCGGTTCATCGTGCGCCGGGTCGCGCGCGCCCACGGGATGCTCGACCCGATCGCCCTGCTCGGCCGCCTGCGCCGCTTCTCCCAGCCCTCCGAGGTCGCCGAGCCGATCGAGCTGTTGCGCGCCGGCGTGGTGTTCCACGCCCGCGGCCTGATCAACAGCCGGGTGATCCAGCACAACCTGGACTGGGTCTGGCCGTACTGGATCGAGCGCCAGTTCGACCCCAAGGACGAGGCCTTCGTGCCGCGCGCTTTCTCCGTCACGCACGTCAACCTGACCCACCGCAACTGGACCGCGATCGGCCTGCCCGACGGGCCGGAGCTCCCGATCGTGGACCCGTGCGGGCTGTTGACGCCGTTCTACGACGGCTGGTCGCTGGACGGCTGGGTGCTGGACCGGGACGGGCGCGCCCTGCTGCCCTCGCGCGCCCGCCGCTCGCGCCAGCGGCTCGGCCTGGGCGACGCGCTCGCGGTCACCACCGAGACGCGGGCCGACGGGCTGTTCCTGAAAACGGATGCCGCGGTGGAGCGGGAGCGCGGCGCGCCGGTGTGCCGCCTGGACCTGGAGGCGCGCGCCGAGGCCGGCGGCTGGGCCGTGCTGTCGCTGCGGCCCTACAACCCCGAGGGGATCAGCTTCGTCCACGACGTGGTCCTGTCCGGCGCGCGCACCTCCTGGACCATCGACGGGCGCCGGCGGGTCGCGTTCGACGCACCGGCCGAGCGCCACCACGTCTCGCACTACCGCGCCGGCGACGTCTTCATCCACCTGGGCGAGCGGGACGACAAACTGAGCGGCCGCTGCGAGGTCGGCATGGCCACCGCCGCCGCGCTGTTCCGCCTCGAGCCCGGCGTGGCGCGCCGGCTTTGCGTGCGCGTTCCGCTCGAGGGCCAGCGCGCCGCCCGGCGTGCGCCCGGCGCGGGCTGGCGGGACAGCCTGCGCGGGTGCTGCGCGCTGGACGTGCCCGACCCGCGTTTCCGGTTCCTCTACGAGGCGGCCCTGCGCACGCTCGTCCTGCACGCGCCCGAGGACGTTTACGCCGGCCCCTACACCTACAGGCGGTTCTGGTTCCGGGACGCCAGCTTCATCATCCACGCGCTCCTGTGCGCCGGCCTGAGCGCGCGCGCCGAGCGGGCGCTCGACCACTTCCCGGCCCGACAGAACGCCCTGGGGCACTTCCATTCCCAAGCCGGCGAGTGGGACTCAAACGGCGCGGCGCTGTGGATCATGCGCCGCTTCTGCGAACTGACCGGCCGGCCGCCCAAACCCGCGTGGCGCGGGGCGGTCCTGCGCGGGGCGCGTTGGATCCGCAAGAAGCGCCTGCCGGACCAGGGCGAGGCGCCGCACGCCGGCCTGCTGCCTGCGGGCTTCAGCGCCGAGCACCTGGGGCCCAACGACTACTACTACTGGGACGACTTCTGGGGCGTCGCCGGCCTGCGCGCGGCCGCCGCGCTCGCCCGCGCGTTCGGCGAGGAGGCGGCGGGCGCGGAGTTCGAGCGCGCCGCCGAGGCGTTCCTGACCGCCGTCGTGCGCAGCCTGGAGCGCGTTGCCGGGCGCCTGGGACGGCCGGCCATGCCGGCCTCGCCCTACCGGCGCCTCGACGCCGGGGCGATCGGCTCCCTCGCCGCGGGCTATCCGCTGCAGATCTTCGAGGCCGAGGACCCGCGGCTTCGCGACACGGTGCGTTTCCTGCTGGAGAACTGCTTCGTCGAGGGGGCGTTCTTCCAGGACGTGATCCACTCCGGCCTCAACGCCTATCTGAGCCTGCACGTCGCCCAGGTTCTGCTGCGCGCCGGCGACCCGCGCCACCTCCGGGTGACCAAGGCGGTCGCCGATCTGGCCTCGCCGACCGGACAGTGGCCGGAGGCGGTCCATCCGCGCACGGGCGGTGGCTGCATGGGCGACGGTCAGCACGCCTGGGCGGCGGCCGAATGGGTGCTGATGATGCGCAACGGTTTCGTGCGCGAGGAGGGCGAGCGGCTGATCCTGTGCGCCGGCCTTCCGGAACACTGGCTGCGGGCGGGCGCGCCGATGCGCTTCGGCCCGGCGCCCACGACCTTCGGCGCCGTCACGGTCGAGGTCGAGCCCGGGCGCGACGAGGTCGTCGTCTCCTGGCATGCGGACTGGCACCGGGCCGCGCCGCCGACCGAGGTGCGCCTGCCCGGCCGCGCGCCTCTGCGCGCCGAGCCGAAACAGACGCGCGTCGCGCTTGCCCGCGTGGAGGTGCCGTCGTGAACATCCTCATGATGACCAACACCTTCACGCCGCATGTCGGCGGCGTGGCGCGCTCGGTCGAGGCCTTCACGGCCGAATTCCGCCGGCGCGGCCACCGGGTCCTGGTCGTGGCGCCCGAGTTCGAGAACATGCCGCAGGACGCGGTGGACGTGATCCGCATCCCGGCGATCCAGCGCTTCAACGGCAGCGATTTCTCCGTCGTCCTTCCGGTGCCCGGATTCCTGAGGTCGGCGATCGAGCGTTTCCGACCGGACATCGTCCACTCGCACCATCCGTTCCTCGTGGGCGGCACGGCGTTGCGCCTGGCGCACGTGTATCAGCGCCCGTTCGTGTTCACGCACCACACCATGTACGAGCAGTACACGCACTACGTTCCGGGCGATTCCAAGGCGCTCAAGCGCTTCGTCGTCAACCTCTCGACCAGCTACGCCAACCTGTGCGACTGCGTCTTCGCGCCGAGCGAGAGCGTCGCCGCGATCCTGCGCGAGCGCGGTGTCGAGGCGCCGATCGAGGTCGTCCCGACCGGGGTCCGGCTCGCGCGCTTCACGGGCGGCAGCGGGGCCGGCTTCCGCGCCGCCGCGCAGATCCCGCCGGACGCCTTCGTCGTCGGCCACGTCGGCCGCCTTGCCCCGGAGAAGAACCTGGGCTTTCTCGCCGAGGCCGTGGCCGCGTTCGCCGCGGCAGAGCCGCGGGCCCATTTCCTCGTGGTCGGGGGCGGGCCCTCGCACGGGGCGATCCGCGAAACCTTCGCCCGGCACGGCGTGGACGGGCGCCTGCACCTCATGGGGGTCCTGGATCAGATCCTGCTGATCAGCGCGTACTGCGCCATGGACGTCTTCGCCTTCGCCTCGAAGACCGAGACGCAGGGCATGGTGCTGACCGAGGCGATGGCCGCGGGCGTGCCGGTCGTCGCGCTCGACGCGCCCGGCGCGCGCGAGGTCGTGGGCGACGGCCGCAACGGCCGCCTGCTGCGGATCGAGTCGGTCGCGGACTTCGTCGCCGCCCTGCGGTGGATCGCCACGCTGCCCAAGCCGCGGCGCGCCCGGCTCGAGCGGGGCGCGCGAACGACGGCCGAGGCGTTCTCCCTTGAGCGCTCGGCCGACAAGGCGCTCGCCGTGTACGAACGCCTGCGCCGGCAGAGCTTCGTCGCGCGACAAGAGGCCTACAACTTGTGGCGCGCGGCCCGGCGCCTGATCGGGGCCGAATGGGACCTGCTCAAGGGCATGACCCGGGCGGCCGGCGCGGCCCCGGGCGCGGGCAGGCCCGAGGGCCGGTCATCCCCATGATGCGCCGGTTCGGGATGCCGCCGCGCCGCGACCGGAGCGTTCCGAAGTCGCGTCTCCGGCACCGCGCGGGAGCGGCCGTTGATGCAGGTCAAGGCATCGGGTCGCCCGCAGTGCTAGAAGGATAAGCTGAGATCCTGCCGGCCGGCGTCCCGAGGCCCGGCGAGCCGATGCACCCAGGAGCGTGATCCCGTGGCCCCGTCGGACCTGCGCCTCTTCGCCCTCGACTCCAGCCGCGCCTTCGGCCGGAAGGTCGCCGCCAAGCTCGGCGTGCCGCTCAGCGCGCACGAGGAGCGCGACTTCGAGGACGGCGAGCACAAGGCGCGAGCGCTCGTCAACGTGCGCGGCGCGGACGCCTTCGTCGTCCACTCGCTGCACGGCGAGGAGCGCGAGACGGTCAACGACAAGCTGTGCCGCCTGCTGTTCTTCATCGGCGCGCTCAAGGACGCCTCGGCCGCGCGCGTCACCGCGGTCGTCCCCTATCTCGGCTACGCGCGCAAGGACCGCAAGACGAAGCCGCGCGACCCGGTGACGACCCGCTATGTCGCCGCCCTGTTCGAGGCCGTCGGGACCGACCGGGTGGTGACGCTGGAGGTTCACAACCTCGCCGCCTTCCAGAACGCTTTCCGCTGCCGCACCGAGCACCTGGACGCGGCCAGGCTGTTCGCGGACTACTTCGCCTCGGTGCTCGCCGGGTCCGAGATCGTGGTCGTCTCGCCGGACGCCGGCGGGGTCAAGCGCGCCGAGCGCTTCCGCGACGCGCTCGCCCGCACGCTGCACAAGGACATCCCCACGGCCTTCCTGGAGAAATACCGCAGCTCCGGCGTGGTCTCCGGCGGCACGGTGGTGGGCGAGGTCGAAGCCCGGGCGGCGGTCATCATCGACGACCTGATCAGCACCGGGACCACCGTGGCGCGCGCGGCCAGGGCGTGCCGCGAACGCGGCGCGACGGCCGTTTTCGCCGCGGCGGCGCACGGCCTGTTCGTCGGCGAGGCGGGCAAGGTGCTTTCGGACCCGGCGCTCGAGCAGGTCGTCGTCACCGACACCATCCCGCCGTTCCGGCTCGATCCCGAAGTGGTGCGCGAGAAGGTGATCGTGCTCGACGCCGCCGCTCTGTTCGCCGAGGCGATCGAGCGCATGCACCGCGGCGGCTCCATCGTGGAGCTGCTGGAAGGGTAGCCGACGAAACGGGGCAATATCAGCGGTGGCTGGCATAACCCTGTGCGAGCGCCAGATAGGCGCGCGCGAGCGCCGGCCATTTCTCCGGCTCGCGCGCGTCGGCGTCGCGCAGGTGCCAGACCGCGAGCTTGGCCCGAATGCAGGCCCGGTAGGCCTTGTAGAAGGAGATCAGCTTTTCGGGGGGCGCATCGCTCGTCACCTGGCGGTACACGTCGAACACCAAGTCCCCGACGGCGGGCCCTCCCAGGCGCTCGCATTCGAGGGCGAGGAAGGACAGCTCGTCCGCCGGGTCGAGCAGGCGGAACGCACGCCGGAACTCCAGACAGTCGATGATCTGCGGCTTGGGCCCGAGGAAGATGTGCTCGGGCCTGAGGTCGCCGTGCGCCTCGACGACGCGGCCGTCCCGGACCCGTTTCTCGAACAGTTCGGGCCGGGCGCGCAGGAACGCCCGCTGCGCCTCGGACACCGTCTTTACCAGACCGGCGTGCAAGCCGTACCGGGGGTCGTTCAACGCGCGCCGGTTGTCCTCGATGTCCACCGCGAAGCGCGCCAGGTATTCGGACGGGCTCATCGGAACGGGCGCCGAGGCCTTGTAGAAGCGGGCGAGCTCGAGGGCGAAGGTGCGAACCTGCGCGGCGTGGAGCGTGCCCGTCTCGATCGCCCGCCCGAGCGCACGGTCGGCCGGCAGGCGGTGCATCTTGACCAGCCAATCGACGGCCTCGCCGAACCCGCCCAGGTGCAGCCCGCCCTTCGGGTCGATCGTGAGCGGCACGGTCCCGAGGTAGACGTCGGGCGCCAGGCGGCGGTTCAGGCGCACCTCCTCCTCGCAGTTGCGCCGGCGCGCCGCGATGGTGCGGAAGTCGAAGAAGTCGTAGCGCACGGGCTTCTTCAGCTTGTAGGCGTGGCGCGCGGTCAGGAAGACCCAGGACATGTGGGTCTCCGCGACCTCGACCCGCCTCGGCGCGTCGGGATAGCTACCGGGCCGTTTCAGGAAGGCGACCTTGGCCGCGATCGCCACGGCGGCGAGCCGGCGGGTCTTTCCAGGGCCGGGCGTGCGGCGCGGTGGCAAGGGGACCTCCGCCCTTCCCAAGGTGCAGGGCGAATTCCGCAACAGGCTGGAGCATCGCACTGCGCTTCGGCCTTGACCTGCATCAATGACCGCGCGAAATGTAAGCTTATAAAAAATCATCCAGCACCGGGCGCTCCTCCGCGCGCGTATCTGCGCCCGAATTGGGAACGCGAGGGCACCCGCCCGAGGATGCGAAGGGGTGGACCGATGCATGGCCGGACATCGCCTCGCGACCGCGGCGCCGAACCGCGCCGGGTGACGCGCGAAGAGATCGCCGAGATCGTCGGCGACATCGACGACGTCAAGGCGGTGGCGATCATCGCCACGGGGGCCACCGTCGAGGACCTCGAGGAGGCGCTCGCCTGGGCCGCGGGCGAAAGCGACGTGATGGCACGGTCGCGGCTACGCGGTTCGGCGGTCGTGAGCGCGGTCTACGACATCCTGACCGCGGAGGAGGAGTTCGGTGAGGAGCGCGACTGAAGACTTGGCGCGGGCTGGCATGGAGACCGTCGGTGTCGTGCCGGCCGGGCCGGGGGAGGCCGCGCGGCCGGCGTGAGGCCGAAATGTTCCAGGACCGCAGCGAGGCCGGCCGCCGGCTCGCCGGACGGCTGTTCCGTTTCAAGGGGCGCCGGCCGGTCGTGCTTGCCCTTCCGCGCGGCGGGGTGCCGGTCGGCTTCGAAATCGCCAGCGCGCTGGAGGCGCCGCTCGACCTCGTGCTCGTGCGCAAGATCGGCGCGCCCTCGCAGCCGGAGCTCGCGGTCGCGGCGGTCGTGGGCGGGCCGGAGCCGCAGACCGTCGTCAACGAGGACGTCATGCGCACCCTCGGCCTGAGCGAGGCGTACATCGAAGAGCAAAGCCGGCACCAGCTCGCCGAGATCGAGCGCCGCCGGCGGCTCTACCTGGGCGGGCGTGCGCGCGCCGACGTCAAGGGCCGCACCGCCATCATCGTCGACGACGGCATCGCCACCGGAGCCACCATTCGCGCCGCGCTCAAGGCCACGCGCCGCGCCGCGCCGGAGCGCCTGGTGCTCGCCGTACCCGTGGCGCCGCCCGATACGATAAGGGCCTTGCGCGCGGAGGCCGACGAGATCGAATGCCTGAGCACGCCCGGAGTCTTCGGCGCCATCAGCGTGTTCTACGCCGACTTCCATCAGGTCGGCGACGACGAGGTGATCGACCTGCTCGCGCGCGCGGCCGGGCCCGGCGCATCGGGAAAGGCTGCGTTGCGCTAGCCGACGAGGTCGACTGGCGCATGGCCGGAACGGGCGCGTGACCCGCGCCGCGCTTCGGTCTCATCATGATAATTGTCATTCGGGAGGTGGCGCGATGAAGCGGATCCTGATATCGACACGAGGCGGGCGCGCGCCCGCGGCGGGCGTGATGTCGCTGGCCCTGCTGTTGTTCCTGGGCGCCTGCGGGGCCGGCGGGCCCGCCTACGGGCCGCCGGCCGCGGGCGTGGCCGCAACGGTGGAGATGACCCCGGGTCTCGCGTTCGACCCGGCCGAGATCACGGTACAGGCGGGCGCGACGGTGGAGTGGCGCAACAAGTCGATCTTCACCCATACGGTAACCGCGGATCCCGAGCTGGCCGCCGATCCGGCCCACGTGGCCCTGCCGCAGGGGGCGGCGACGTTCCACTCCGGCCCGGTGGCCGCCGGAGCGGTGTTCCGGCACACGTTCGCGACCCCGGGGACCTACCGCTACGTCTGCCTGCCACACGAGGGCTTCGGCATGATGGGCACCGTGGTCGTCAAGCCGCGGTCGTGACGGCGGCGGTGGCGCGGCATTGGGTCGGCACCTCGGGCTGGAGCTACGCCAACTGGCGCGGCCTCTTCTATCCGCCCGGCCTGAAGCAGCGCGAGTGGATCGGCCACTATGCGGCGCACTTGCGCAGCGTCGAGGTCAACGCGACCTTCTACCGCCTGCCGCAGGAGAAAATGCTGAGCGGCTGGGCCGAGCGCACGCCCGCGGACTTCCTGTTCGCGGTCAAGGCTTGGCGCGCGATCAGCCATTACAAGCGGCTGGGCGACTGCGAGGAGGCGCTCAAGATCTTCCTGGGGCGGATCTGGCCGCTGCGGCCCAAGTGCGGGCCGATTCTGGTGCAGCTTCCGCCGCGCTTCGCGCGCGATGCCGCGCGCCTCGCGGCGTTCCTGGCGCTGCTGCCCGAGGACCGCCGTTTCGCCTTCGAGTTCCGCGACCCGAGCTGGCACGACGAGGAGGTCTATGCCCTGCTCGCGCGCCGCAACGCCGCCTTCTGCCCCTTCGAGCTGGCGGGCCTGAGCGCGCCGCGCGTGGCCACGGCGGATTTCGTCTACGTCCGCCTGCACGGCCGCAAGGCGCGCTATCGCGGCGCCTACGACGAGGCCGCGCTCGCGGAGTGGGCCGGCTGGCTCGCCGAGCAGATGGCGGCCGGGCGCGACGTCTACGTCTACTTCGACAACACCGACGAGGCCGACCATGCGGTGCGCGACGCCATCCGCCTCGACCGGATGCTGAGGGCGGCCGCGGACTGAGGCGCGACCGATACTCGTGCGTCAGGACGTTCGCCGCGCCGCCTCGCCGGTGAGCACGGTCCACTCGACCAGCCGGCGCAGCACCTTGCCGAGCGACTCGTCGAAGGCCGCGATGATCGCGTCGATGGTATCGGCCTCGGCCGTCACGACGTGCTCGAAGCTTTTGGAGCCGATGATCGCGCGCCGCGGCATCTGCACCAGGCGCACCGAGATCCCGACGCGCACGCGCGGCAGCTTGCCGCCGAAGTACTCGGCCTGAAACTCGCGCAGCTCGCTCTTCAGCACGAAGTCGGCGCGCAGGCCGACCACGTCGCGACCGACCGCGACGATGCGTCCCGAGTTCTCGAACGACTCGATCATCAGCGTCTGGATCATGAGGGGCGCGCGGTCCGACCAACCGGATTTGGCGTAGTACTCGATCTGCATGGGGGTGCGCTGCAGGGCGATGCGCGTGGTGTCGATCCCCGCGTTGGCCAGCGGTTTCTCGAGCACGAGCTGCCAGGACACCGTGGGCAGGTCCTCACGGTAGGTGCTCTTCGGTGTCAGGCGGTAAAGGTCGGGCGGCGGCCCCTGACCCGGCACGCGCACTTGGCAGGCCGCGGCCAGGGCGGCCACCGGCACGGCGAGCGCGGCCTTGAGCGCCCGGCGCCGCCCGGTCGAGGCCACGCCGGGGTTCGGCGGATTATCTCGCCTCATAGCCCTGTTGGCGGTTGCCGAAGAAGAAGCGCGCGGGGTCGCGCTCGATCTCGGTCGTCACCCGGTTGAGCGCGACGACGAGGTCCTGCATCTCGATCAGCAGGACGGTGAGTTCGGACAGCGCGGTCGAGGTGAAGTCCCGGACCGGCTCCCGGTTCTCTGCGATCATCTCCTCCAATTCCCGGCTCATGGCGCTGAAATTCTTGGCCGTGTCGCGCAGGTCGGCGATCAGCGACCGGACGTCGGCCGCGGTGTCCCCGACCGAGCGGTCGATGCCGGTCGCCATCACGTTCATCGCGCTGAGCGTGGCGTCGACCCGGTCGGCCAGCCGGGCCCCGTCCGCCTTGAGCGTGACCGCCATCTCCTCGAGCGCGGCGGTCGCGCCGCGCAGGTTGGCCATGGCGGCGCTGGCGTCGTGGATCAGCGTGCCGACCTCCTTGCGTTGACCGGCCAGCGCGCCGGTGAAGCCGCGCACGTTGCCGAGGATGTCGCCGAACGCGGCGCGGTTCTCGGCGTTCAGAAGATCGTTCGCGCGCACGAGCAGCAGATCGACCTTCTGAATCAGCTCGGGCGCCCCTGCCAGAACCTGCTGCAGCGAGGACCGCCGCGAGGCGATCACCGCCCTCCGCTCGCCCGGTTGGATCGCAAGCGGCGGCGCCTCGGTCGTGGTGCCGCTGAGCAGCACGTACAGGCCGCCGGTCAGCCCCTCGATCTCCAGCGTGGCGATCGTGTCGCTGCGCACCGGCGTCTTGGCGTCGATCTCGATCGTCACCTGCACCTGTTCGGGGAGTTCCGGGTCGAGGCTCACGTCGATGACCTCGCCCACGCGCACGCCGCGGTAGCGCACGGGCGAGCCGACCTTCAGGCCGGTGACGGACCCTCCGAAATGAATGTCGTAACGGGTGAACTGGACGTCGAACTGGAACTTGGCCAGCCACAGGACAAAGACCACGAGCCCCGCGGCGAGGGCGAGCACGAACGCGCCGACCATAAGGTAATTGGCGCGGGTCTCCATGGGCTCAGCCGTCCCTCCTCCCGTCCCGGCGTTGGGGCGCGCCGGTCCGCTCGGCCGCGCGCCCGCGTGGCCCGCGGAAGTAATCCTGGATCCAGGGATCGGGCTCGCGCACCAGGGATTCGATGGTGCCGACCTTAACACGTTTGTCGATCAGCACCGCAATCCGATCGCAGATCGCGTACAGGCTGTCCAGGTCGTGGGTGACCATGACCACGGTGAGGCCGAGCGCGCGCTTGAGCTTGCCGATCAGCTCGTCGAACCGGGCGGCGCCGATCGGGTCGAGTCCGGCCGTCGGCTCGTCCAGGAACAGGATCTCCGGGTCCAGCGCCAGCGCGCGCGCCAGCCCGGCGCGCTTGCGCATGCCGCCGGACAGCTCCGAGGGGTACTTGTTCGCCGCCTCGGGCGGCAGGCCCACCAGGGCGATCTTGAGGTCGATGAGATCGCGGCGCAGCGCCTTGGGCAGCGCGGTGTGTTCCTTGAGCGGGACATCCACGTTTTGGGCCACCGTGAGCGAGCTGAACAGCGCCCCGTCCTGAAACAAGAGGCCCCAGCGCCGCTGCATGGCGTGACGCTCGTCCTCGCCGAGCGCGGCCACGTCGCGGCCGAGCACCTCGATGCGCCCGGCGGCGGGCCGGTGCAGGCCGACGATGGCGCGCAGCAGCACCGACTTGCCGCTGCCCGAGCCGCCGACGACGCCCAACACCTCGCGCGGAGTGACGCTAAGCTCGAGGTTCTCGTGGACCGCCTGCGGCCCGAAGCGGGTGCACAGCCCGGTGATGCGGATGATCGGCTCGCCGCCGGCTGCCTGCGCCGCCATCGCCGCCTCAGATCCCCAGGACCGAGAACAGGATCGAGAACACCGCGTCGAGCACGATGACCAGGAACACCGACTCGACCACCGCCCGCGTGGTCTGGCGGCCGACCGACTCGGCGCTGCGCGAGACCTTGAGCCCCTCGTAGCAGCCGACCATCCCGATGATGAAGCCGAACAGCGGCGCCTTGATGATGCCGACCCAGAAGGACCACATCGTGACCGTCTCGCTGATCTGGCGGGCGAAGCGGACGAAGGAGATGTCGAGCACGGCGGTCACCATGACCGCCCCGCCCAGCAGGCCCAGCATGTCGGCGTAGAAGGTAAGGAGCGGAAGGACGATTACCAGCGCCAGGATGCGCGGCAGGACCAGGATCTCCATGGGGTCGAGCCCGATCGTGCGCATGGCGTCGACCTCCTCGTTGACCATCATGGTCCCGATCTGGGCGGTGAAGGCCGAGCCCGAACGCCCCGCCACCATGATCGCGGTGAGCATGATGCCCATCTCGCGCAGGACGCCGATGCCGACCAGGTTGACGGTGAAGATCTGCGCCCCGAAGCGGGCCAGCTGGTCGGCGCCCTGGTAGGCCAGAACGACGCCGATCAGGAACGAGATGAGGCCGACGATGGGCAGCGCGTTGAGCCCGGATTGCTCCATTTGGCTGGCGAGCGCGACGCCGCGGATCCGCCACGGCCTGAGCAGGAGCCGGACCAGCGCGATCACGGTCAGGCCGAGAAAGCTGACCAGGTCGCGCGCCTCGCGGCAGACGAAGAGGCTTGCCTCTCCCACGCGCAGGACGACGGCCACCAAGGGGTTCTCGGACGGCGGCGGCGGCGGGCACGGCACGTCGTTCTTGGCCACGGTCTCGATCAGGCTGGCCGTCGCCGCGCCCGATCCGAGCAGCTCCACCGCCAGGCCCTGGGTCCGGAAGTGCTTGACCGTTCGATAGACGAGCCACGCCCCGGCCGTGTCCATCGCCTCGACTGCGGCGATGTCGATGCGCACCCGGCGCGCGCCGTCGGCCGCGGCGTGCTCGATCGCGGCCTCGCGCGTGCCCAGCCGCTGCGTGGTCCACGGCCCGCCCAGCGTGAGGACGAGCGCGTCGTCCTCGCGCCCGGCCGTGACCCACGGCGCGCCCGCGTCGTCCCGGGATTCCGCCGCCGTCATGGTCCGGACCCGTCCGCCTGGGTCGAGATAGCGCAAGGATTCGCTGTCAAGATCCGCTCCGAACCGTGAAGTCGGCCATCGGTGGCGCCCAGACTACCGCGACGGCGCTGGCCTTGCGTAGGTTAAGGAAGGATCGGGCCGCCACGCCGGCCTGTTATACACGCGGTCATCAAAAACGACCGCTTGCATTTAGTGTCTGGCCCAAAATGAAATGTCATCCGTCAATGGCTCGGTATGATCGACTTCTCCAGGCATCATTGCCGGGCACGACCCGGCAATCCATCGAAGTCGCAGTCCGGCTGATGGATGGACCCTCGCGTCAAGCGGGAGGGTGACAACAAGGGGAAGAACTGCATCCGCAACCCATTGAAACTGTTCCATTCTTTTTGGGCCGGACTCTTAGGAAGCGCCTCCGCGGTCAGGCCGGCGCCGGTGCCGCCGCGGCCGCTATCACCTCCGGCTCGTTGCGCACCGGGAAGTTGACCGAGTTGGCGATGAAGCAGTCCGCGTGCGCGTTGGCGTGCAGCGCGCGCGCCTTGTCCACGTCGCTTCCGGCGGCCACGACGACGCGCGGGCGCAGGGTCGCCTCGGTGAAATGGCCGCCGCCGCCCTCCAGGACCATGGTGCCGCCGGCCGTGTCCTCGTAGGACACGACCTCGATCCCGGCGCGGGCGCACAGCGCCAGGTAGGTCAGCATGTGGCAGCCCGACAGCGCCGCGACCAGCAGGTCTTCCGGGTTGTGGAGCGCCGCGTCGCCCTTGAACATGGGGTCCGCCGAGCCCGCGAGCGGCGGCTTGCCCGCCACCTCGATGCGGTACTCGCGCGAATAGCCCGCGTAATCCGCGACCGGCCCCTGCGCCGCCCCGGTCCAGGTCAGTTTGACCTCGTAGCCGTGTTCCTTCGCCATTCCGTCCTCAGTCGTAGCCGTAGAGCCACACCGAGGTATCGTCGTGGACGTTGCGCACCGAGTGGCGCGCGCCCCTGGGGATGAAGACCTCGTCGCCGGGCCCCACCGTCACGGTCCGGCCCGCGACCTCCATCTCCAGCCGTCCTTCCACGACGGTGACCAGCTCGTTGCGGTCGTGCACGAAGTCCTCCCAGCGGCGCCCCGGCGGGTCGACGAAGGTGCCGCACGAGTAGCCGCGCGACCGCCAGTCGGCCGCGACCGCCGCCTTGTCGGGCGGGGCCGCGAACTTGCCCGGGGTGACGTACTCGCTCATGGCGCGCCTTCTGCGACGGCCTCGACGCGCACCGGATCGCCGTCGCGCACGGCCTTTAGCTTGCGCACGTCACCCAGCGCGTGGGCCCAGATGTTGGTCGGGGCGGCCAGGCGGATCTCGTCGCCGCGCGAAATGGGCGTGCGGCCGAAGCCGATGGCGATCGAGGCCCCTTCGACCCAGAAGGCGAGCTCCCCCGCCTCGACCACGGCGCGCGCGTCGGCCTCGCGCTCCACCGAGACCGGGGTCGAGAAGTACACTTCCTCGCCCCAGGTGTTGGCCCGCGAAGTGAAGGGCAGCGCCGCGTAGACCGCCTCCGCGGTCGGCGTGTCCAGCAGCTCGGCCTCCAGGCTCACGCTCCCGGCGGTGATGCGGACCCTGCGGGTCATTGCGCCCGTGCGCGCAGCGGGGCGACTTTCCCGGCGCTCGCCGTTTGCTCCTCCATCGCGGCGAAGGTGCGCGCGAAGAGCGAGCCGAAGCCGGGCCGCACCTCGCGCACGCCCAGGATGCGCAGGGATTCGGCGAAGGTCGCCTGGTTCGAGGTGACGACCGGCTTGCCGAGGTCGGCCTCCAGCCTCTCGATGATCTCGAGGGTGCGCAGGCCGGTGCACGAGATGAACACCGCCTCGGCCCGGTCGTTATCGACCGCGCGCGCGCTGTCGTAGGCGGCGTGCGGTTCGCACTCCTGGATGTCGGCGACCTCGACGATGCCGCCGGCGGCCCGGCGCGTGACCTCGAAGCCGTGGTCCTCGAGGAAGCGCGCCTCCAACGCGGTGACCTCGTCGCTGTAGGGCGTGGCCAGCGCGATCCGCCGGACGCCGATGAGGCGCAACGCGCGCACGACCGCGGTCGTCGTCGTGGTTGCGGGGATCCCGGTCGCGTCCTCCATGAGGCGGATCAGCTTCTCGTCGTAGCCCTTGCCGCCGACGAAGCTGCCCGAGGTGCAGCCGAAGGCGAGCACGCCGATGCGGATCGAGGCCAGGCCGCGGGCGCTCTCGGCCGCGTGCGCCTCCATGCCGGCCAGGCTCTGCGGCGTCACGTCCTTGAGGTAGACCCGGTTGGCGTGCACCGAAACGCCGTCCGGGGCCATGCGGTTGAATTCCGGCTCCATGACCGAGTTGCCGGTCGGCACCATCAGGCCGATGCGCCCGCGCCAGCCGTACATGGCCCTACTCCGCGGCCGGCGCCGCCTCGTGCGCCGGCAGGTCGTCTTCGCCGGCGCCCTTGGCCAGCATGTCCTCGATCGCGCCGTCCTCGATGTCGATCTGGAGCGCGTCGTTGAAGCGGTTGAAGAAGCCGCACAGCGCGGTGCGCAGGGTCAGCTCGACGATCTGCTCCTCGGTGAAATGCTTTTTCAGCTCATCGAAGACCCGGTCGCGCATGTACTGCGGCTTGGTCGTGACCTGCACGGCGTAGTCGCGCACCAGCCGGTCGACCTCGTCGAGGCCCGGGCAGTCGGGCTCCAGGATGTTGGCCACCGTCTCGGGCGGGAGGCCCTGCTCGACCAGGCGCGGCGTGTGGTGCGCCACGCAGTAGGCGCACTCGTTGAGCTTCGACACCACGACCAGCGCGATCTCCAGGGGGCGCTTGGGCAGGACCGCCTCGTCGGCGAGGTCGAGCAGGAGCCCCATGACGTGCTTCACCGCCGGCGGGCGGTGGGCGAACACCTTGACCTGGTTGAGGAAGGGTCCGTAGTCCTGGGCGAAGCGCCGGTAGATGGGCCGCACGTCCTCCGGGACCTCGTGAATCTCCACGTCGCGCACGCGTGCCATACGTCAGTTCCTCCTCTCGGCCGATCCCGGGAAAGCGGGGCCCCGAGGCCATGAGCATACCCGGATCGGGGCGCTCTGTCGTCTAGAGCGGATTCGCGTGATTGATTGGAGCCGCGAAGTGGTTCCAGTCAATCACGATCCTCTCTAGGTCGCGATCCGCTCGATGACGACGTCCCTGCCGCCCTTGATCTCCCAGAGCATGAAGTCGCGTGATTTGATCATGCCTTCCTCGTCGAAATCGACCGACGAGCTTGCGCCGGAGTAGTTGATCTCCTTGCCCGCGCGCAGGGCCTTCAAGCCCTCCACCGGGTCGATGACGGCCTCGCCCGGCGGGTTGGCGACCTTGAAGATATGCTCGCGCAGCGCGTTCACGTCGGTCGTGCCGGCGCTTTCCACGGCGAGCAGCAGGACGCTCATCTGGTCGTAGCCGGCGGTGCCGAACGGGTGCTGCACGCCGCCGGTGTCCTCGAGGCCGACGAGGTCGAGGTAATGCTTGAACCCGGGGGTGCCGAGCGGCGGCACCGGCAGGCCGTGGAGGATGCCGTTGGCCGCCTCGCCGACCGCCTTCTTGAACTTGGATCCGGTCGAGATCGACACGGTGATCACCTGCCCCTCGTAGCCGGAGCGGAAGATCTCCTTGTAGACCGCCGTGAAGTCGGTGACGTAGCTCGGGATGAACACGGCCTCGGGGTCGCCGGCGGTGAGCTGCGCGACCTCGGAGCGGTACGAGGCCTGGCCGCCGTTGTAATAGAACGGCGTGGTCAGCACCTTGGCGCCCCTGGCCGTGACCTTGTCGACGAAGGTGTCGACCATCGACTTGGTGAAGTCGTTGTTGAGCGCCATGACCGAGTAGGTCTTGAAGCCGCGCCTGAGCGCCAGGTCGGCGATCGCCGCCCCCCACACGGGCGACAGCGCCTGGAAGTCGAACACCAGGCCCTTCTTGTCCTGGATCGGAATGTCCGCCGAGGAGGACGTGCACATCTGGATGACGCCCGCCTCCTGGCACAGCGGCATGATGCCGAGCGTGACCGAGGACGACCAGGTGCCCAGGATGCCGATCACCTTGTTCACGTCGACCAGCTTGCGCGCGGCGCGGATCGCGGTCTCCGGGTTGGTCTCGCTGTTCTCCTGGGTGAGGCGCACGGGCCGGCCGAGGACGCCGCCGGCATCGTTGACCATGTCCACGACCAGCTTGTGCGCCGCCGTGATCTTCGGCCCGAACGGGCCGCCGCCGCCGGTGTTGGGCGTGAGCGAGCCGACGTTGATCGGCTCGGCGCCGAGGCTCAGGCGCGGGGCGAAGACCGCGGCGGCCGCGGCCGCGGCGCTGCCCTGGACGAAACGGCGGCGGTTTATCCTGACTTTGGTCATATCACGCTCTCCTTGTTCGAATTTTTCGCAAGTCTAACGGATTCGGACGGTAATTCAAAAGCTTCCGGATTCACCGCGCGTCTCCGCCACGCGGAACTTCTGCTCCGGCATGATGCCGCGCGGGCGGAAGCGGAGCACCAGGATCAGGGTCGCCCCGATCAGGATGATCCGGATGGCGGACAGCTTCTCGGCATCGAGGAAGGCCACGAAGTCGCCCATGAAGCGGGTGCCCTCCAGCACCAGCATGACGAGGCCGGCGCCGATCAGGAGCCCCTTGTTGTTGCCCGCCCCGCCCACGATGACGGACATCCAGATGAAGATCGCCACCATCGGCGTGAAGATGTCGGGGCTGATGTTCTGGATGTAGTGGGCGAGCAGCGCGCCGGCCACGGCCATGAAGGCGGCGCCCAGCGCGAAGACCTGCACCCGGAAGGCGAGCACGTTCTTGCCGAGGACCGCGGCGACCACGTCGTCCTCGCGGATCGCCTTGAGCGCGCGGCCGTAGGGCGAGCGGCGGATGCGCTCGACCACGATGAACGTGAGCGCCACCACGGCGGCCACCAGCAGGAAGTAGAACAGCGCGTAACCCTCGCGGTCGAATTGATCGGCCAGGGGCCGCACCGGAATCGGCAGGCCGCGCGGACCGTTGGTCAGCCAGTCCTCGTTGAGCAGGACCAGGCGCACGATTTCCCCGAAGCCGAGCGTCACGATCGCCAGGAAGTCCTCGCGCAGGCGCACCGAGAGGAACGACACCGCCGCCCCGAAGGCCAGGCCGAGGGCGGCCGCCGCGGCGATGCCCGCGCCGACCGGCCAGCCGGCCTTGACCGTGAGCAGCCCGCTCGCATACGCGCCCAGGCCGTAGAAGCCGGCGATCCCGAAGTTCACCATGCCGGTCATGCCCCACTGCAGGTTGAGCGCCAGCGCCAGGATCATGAACAGGCCGACGAAGGTGCCGATCGAGATCAGGTACGCGGTCATCGGCGGCTATTTCTTGACCTGCGCCACGCCGAACAGCCCGTGCGGTCGGAACAGCAGAAGGATCGCGATGATGATGAAGCCCACCCCGACCTTGTAGGTGCTGGGCAGGACCAGCACGGTGAGCTCCTCGGCCAGGCCGACCAGCACCGCGCCGACCAGGGCGCCGTAGGGCGAACCGATGCCGCCGAGGATGGCCGCCGCAAAGATCGGAATCGTCAGGTTCCAGCCGACCAGCGGCTCGATGACGAGATCGAGGCCGGCCAGCGTACCGGTCAGGCCGAGCAGGGCGCCGCAGTACAGCCAGGTGGCCGCGATCACCCGGCCGGTGTTGATCCCGCGCACCTCGGCCAGCGAGAAGTTGTCGGCGGTGGCCCGCATCGCCTTGCCCATGCGCGTGTAGCGGAGCAGGCCGTGGGTCGTGGCCGCCAGGACGACCGTCACGCCCAGGATGTAGATCTGCTCGATGGTCATGTGCAGGCCGGCCCACTTGAGCGGCCGGGTCAGCGGCAGATCGAAGCCGCGCACGTCGCTGCCGTAGCCGAGGCGCACAAGGTTCTCGAGGATGAGCGTGAGCGCGATCGAGACCACGAGCAGCGTGATCGCCGAATGCCCGCGCATCGGCCGGAACACGATGAGGTCGGACAGCCAGGTCACCAGCGCGGCCACCGCCATGCCGCCCGCGGCGGCCAGCGCCAGCGGCCACTGCAGGACCGCGTTGAACGTGTAGGCCGCGAAGGCGCCCACGGTGATGTATCCGCCGATCGCGAAGTTGGGGAAGCGCAGGATCGCGAACATCATGGTGAAGGCGACCGCGGGCGGGGCGATCAGCGCGGCGTTGACCAGCCCGTTGAAGACCATCTGGCCCATCAGTCCACCGCCCCGAGATAAAGCTCGCCGACCTGCCGGTTTTCGAGCAGGGCCGGCGCGCTGTCGGCGAGCAGGACCTGACCGCCGGTCATCACGATTCCGTGGGTCGAGATCCGAAGGGCCCGCATGGCGTTCTGCTCGACCATCAGGACGGCGATGCCCGCCTTGTTGACCCGCTGCACGATGGCGAACATCTCCTCCACCATCTTCGGGGACAGGCCCGCCGAGGGCTCGTCGAGCAACAGCAGGCGCGGTTCGACCATCATCGGCATGCCGAAGGCGACCATCTGACGCTGACCGCCGGACAGGCTGCCGGCGCGCACGTTGCGCCGCTCGGTCAGCGCGGGGAACAGCTCGAACACGAGGTTGCGTCGCTCGGCCTGCCGTGCGGGCAGGATCCAGGCCCCCATCTCCAGGTTCTCGAGAACCGTGAGCGAGCGGAAGACGTTGGCTTCCTGGGGCACGTAGGCGACCCCGCGGCGCGCCACCTCGCTCGCGGAAAGACCGCCGATCTGCGCGCCGCCGACGGCGATGGAGCCGGCGCGCCGGCGGACCACGCCCGCGATGGTCTTGATCAGGGTCGACTTGCCCGCGCCGTTGGGCCCGATCACGGTCACGATCTCGCCCGGGCCGACGGTCAGGCTGACGCCGCGAACGATGTCGCCCTTGCCGTAACCCGAGGACACGTTCTCGACGGTGAGCACGGCCTCGCTCATGCCGCGCCGCCCAGGTAGGCCTCGATCACGCGCGGGTCGCGCCGGACCTCGTCGAACGGGCCCTCGACCAGTTGCCGACCTTCGGTCATGACGACCACCGGGTCGCACAGGCGCGCCACCAGGTCCATGTCGTGCTCGATGATCAGGAAGGTCTTGCCGCGCTCGGCGTTGAGGCGGCCGATCATCTCGACCAGCGTGTTCATGAGCGCCGGATTGACCCCGGCCCCGGGCTCGTCGAGCAGGATCACCGCGCTGTCGATCATCAGGGCGCGGGCCAGCTCCAGCAGCTTCTTCTGGCCGCCGGAAAGGTCCTGGGCGTACTCGTCGCGCACAGGGGACAGTTTGGCGTACGCCATGACATCCAACGCGCGCGCGTAGATCTCGCGCTCCTGGCGGCGCACCCGGCCCGGCGCGGCGAAGACGGACAGCAGGCGCTCGCCGGTCTGGCCCAGCGGTGCCAGCATGAGGTTTTCCAGCACCGTCAAACGGCCCAGCTCGCGCGCGAGCTGGAAGGTGCGCACCAGCCCCTTGCGCGCCAGGGCGTGCGGCTTGCTGCCGGTCGCCTCCTCGCCGAACAGCAGCACGCGGCCGCCGTCGGCGGGCAGCACGCCGGTGATCACGTCGAACAGCGTGGACTTGCCGGCGCCGTTGGGGCCGATCAAGCCGGTGATCGAGCCGCGCCGCACCGCGAGCGACATGCCGGCGAGCGCGCGGACGCCGCCGAAGGCCTTGCGCACATCGACGGCCTCGAGCACGAACTCGGGGTCCGGGTCGACATTCCCCTCGGGCGCGTCCTTTTCAAGCGCGCTCACGCTTGCCCCCTCAAATCACCCCCTGTTGGGCGCCAAACATACAGGATTGCTCGCGGGGTGCGGTAGACCTCGTGCTATGGCCCGTCGCCCGGTTCGGTGCCCCAGTAGGCGAAGGCGCGCGCCAGCTCCGCGGCGTGGACGGTCTCGGCCTCGGGCCCCCGGTGCGGCCCGGCGTAGCAGCCCAGCTCGACCAACAGGTGAAAGAACCCCCGACCCGGGATGCCGCCCGAGGCCCGGCCGACCGCCAACGCGGCAAGCAGCGGCCGGCCGGCCGCGTGGTCCTCGCGCACCAGGTGTTCCAGCGCCAGGGTAAGTCTGGCGATGGCGTGCGGCCGGGGCACCGGGACGAGGGAGGCGAGATCGCGATAGGTGACGGTGCGCCGCTCGCACGCCAGACGCACGAGCACGGCGCGGAGCACGTCCGCCAGCGCCGAGTCCGCGGTGGCATCGGAACCGCTCAGGGGGTCAGCGCCTCGGAGGTGACGAGGACCACGCCCGCCTCCGCCAGGGACGCCTTGGCCGCGGCGAGCGATCCCTCCAGGTCGATGGCCCGGCAGGCGTCCTCGATCACCACCGCCTCGAAGCCCTCCTTGGCGGCGTCCACCGCGGAGAAGCGGACGCAATAATCGGTCGCCAGGCCGGTCAGGAAAACCCGGGAGAATCCCCGGCTTCGCAGGTATCCGGTCAATCCGGTCGGGGTCGTCCGGTCGTTCTCGTAGAAGGCCGAGTAGGAGTCGATCTCGCGCCGGAAGCCCTTGCGCACGATGAGCTCAGCGCGCGTCGTGTCGAGGTCGTCGTGGAAGGCCGCGCCCGATGTTCCCTGTACGCAATGGTCCGGCCACAAGGTCTGCGGCCCGTAGGCCACCTCGATCGTCTCGAAGGCTCGCCGGCCGGGGTGGGACGAGGCGAACGACTCGTGGCCGGGCGGATGCCAATCCTGGGTCAGCAGGACGTGCGGGAACTTCGCCGCCAGGCGGTTGATCGCGGGCACCACGGCGTCCCCGTCGGGCACGGCGAGCGCGCCGCCGGGGCAGAAGTCGTTCTGCACGTCGACGACGAGCAACACGTCGCTCTCGCCCGGTTTCATCCCATCCGCCACGGCGCTCGCTCGCTTGTCACCGGCCGCCTCGGGCCTCGCCGCCGAAGGCGAAGGCCGCCATCGACAGGCTGCCATAGGAGAAGCCGCGGTGCAAAACCCTGGCCGACCCGTCCGGGCCGCCCGCGCCCATGGCCACGGGCAGGGGCAGGAAGTGGTCCTCGGTGGGATGCGCAAGCGCCGCGTCCGGCGCGCGTCGCTGGTAGTTCGCGACGGCCTCGTCGTCGCCGGCGGTCACCGCGTCGACCAGCCAGTCCTCGAAGGCGATGGCCCAGGCCGGCGTGGTCAGCGAATCCGCGCGCCACTGGGCCAGGTTGTGCACGGCGGTGCCGCTGGCCAGGACCAGCACGTCCTCGCGGCGCAGCGGCGCCAGCGCCCGGCCGATGCGCAGGTGCGCGGCCACGTCCGCGCCGCGCTGCAACGAAAGCTGCACGACCGGCACGTCCGCTTGCGGGTACATCAGCATCAAGGGCTCCCAGGCGCCGTGATCGAGGCCGCGCGCGGGATCGAGCGCGCAGTCGATCCCCGCCGCCTCGAGCAGCGCCGCGGCGCGCCGGGCCAGGTCGGGCTCGCCGGGGGCCGGGTAGCGAATCTCGTAAAGCGCCCGGTCGAAGCCGTAGAAGTCGTGGATCGTCTCGGGCCGCTCGGCCAGGCTGACCGTCGGCCGCTCGGCGAACCAGTGGGCCGAGGCGCACAGCACGGCGCGCGGCCGCGGAAGCTCGCGCCCCAGGCGGGCGAGGAAACCCCGGACCGGGATGTCGTCCAGCACCATGGTCGGCGGCCCGTGCGAGACGAACAGGCTGGGCAACGGTCGTTCGGACATGGCGCCCAAGACTTAGGACGCTGCGCCGGCCCCGTCGAGGCGCTTTTTCACCAGTCCCCGAAAAACGGCGCGAGCAGGATCAGGACGAAGGGGGCGGCCATCAGCAACCCGACCAGACAGGCCAGGCAGTCGATGGTGACGATCGCGCTCTTGCGCCAGAACATCGTCGGGCTTCCTTCGTGTGAGCGTGTGAGCGGGTCTCCACCTTGCCATCTAGCACGGCGCGTCGGCCCGGAAAGTGACGGCCATCACAGATTCGTGCGTTTTCGTGTGTTTTCGTGATCGGTGTGTGAATTTTCGCGACCGGCGGGCCGGCGATTCGCGCTTCGCAGCCGCTCGGCCGCGGCGGCGAAATCGGGTAGGAGGGGTCCTCGCGGCGCCCCTCCTCCCACACCACCGGGCATAC
>JBHHZJ010000054.1:0-24067 GCA_046758005.1 Kiloniellaceae bacterium | reverse complement strand
TCGACAGCGCCCCGAAGTTTATGCTGGCGGCAAGTTGCTCGGCGGCGGACGCCATCGTCAGGCGAGGATCATTGCCATCGATTACGGATCAAAGGCGCTCGAATCGCGACGGACATGCTGCTCGGGCCGTGCTCCGGACCCGTAACGCCAACCGCTAAGACCAGGGTCCAGCCGAGCACGGATACGGCCCGGCGCATGATGCATGGCGGGCTTGACCGCGGTCCAAGAAATTTTGGTAACTCGGTGTAACAGACGGCCGTTTTGTAACGTTCCGTTACATTTCCAGTCATTCGGCGAATCTATTGTTCGAGAAGTTTTCATTACCCTATGCCTCGAAACGACGGAGATTGTCGGCGGTCGGGCCGCCAAGCACGACGCCTTCGCCCTCGACGGGAAGCGCGCGGCCCTTCCGCAACCGAACCCACAATCTCCACGACTACCTCGGCAGGACGACCTCGACGCGCAGCCCGCCATGGGACCGGTCGCGCAGCGCAATGTCGCCGCCGTGGGCGCGGATGATGTTGCGCGCCACCGTCAGACCAAGCCCGGCCCCGCCGGTCTCTCGGGACCGGGAGCCCTCCACCCGGTAGAAGGGCTCGAAGACCTTGTCCTGCTCGTCCACGGCGATTCCGGGGCCCTTGTCGTCGATTCGGACGACCACGCTTTCCTCTCGGGTCTCGACGCCCACATCGGCGGAGCCTCCGTACTTGACCGCGTTGTCGATCAGGTTGCTGAACGCGCGCCGCAGGGCCACGGGCCGTCCGCGGCACGGAACCCGGCCTTCGCTTTCGAACGAAACGCGCGACCCCGTGTCCGCCATGGCGTCGCACACGCTTTGCAGGAGCGCCGCGAGATCGACGGTCTCCATTGGCTCGTTGCCGGCGTCCTCGCGCGCGTAGGCCAGCGTGGTCGCGATCATGTTCTCCATTTCCTCCAGGTCGGCCAGCATCTTTCGGCGCTGTTCCTCGTCGTCCACGAACTCCGCGCGCAGCCGCAATCGCGTGATGGGAGTCCGCAGGTCATGGGAAATCGCGGCAACCATTCGGACGCGGTCGTCGACGAAGCGGCGGATGCGCTCCTGCATGCGGTTGAACGCGCCGATGGCGTGACGGACCTCGCTCGGCCCGCGCTCCGGCAAGGGCGGGGCATGGACGTCGCGTCCGAGACGATCGGCGGCGCGGGCGAAAGTCCGCAGCGGGGCCGTCGAGCGGCGCACCGCCCAGATCGACGCGACGACGACGGTTATCACCATCACCGCCATCGAGATGAGGAACCGCGGCGACCAGAACACGGTCGGCTCGGCGACGGGCGTGGCGAAGTTGAGCCAGCTGGCGTCGCTCAGCCGTACGGACACCCGCACCCGCCTGCCGAGTGCAAGCTCCCCCATCATGTGCCGCATGTGGAGGTGCATGATCTCGGCCGGGTTGCCCGCGAAACCGACGCGCGCGTCGGCGGCGAAGGACCAGTGCCCCTCGTCCGCCTCCAGAAACTGCACCCGGATTCGAGCCGGGTTGAAGTCGGACAGGTGCAGCTTCAGGCTCTCTTCCAGGATCTGCGTGTGCCAGTCGTTCCGCCCGCCGTCACGCGCGAGGCTTTCGGGGCTCAAGCTCACCTTGAGGGTCGGACCGTCCACGGCGTCGAGTATGCGTGGGCGCTCGGCCGGGGGCGTCTCGTCGACCAGTCTGGCGATCGTTGCGATTCGTTCGGCGACCTGGCCGCCGCCGAGGATGGTGAGGGCGTCAGCGCGGTCGGTGTAATGGATGGCGGTGCTGACGACCTGGGAGACGGTCAGGACGAGCAGGAGGACGAGGATCATCCTGCCGACGATGCTGGCCGGAAGGAACCGTCTCACGTGTGCTCCACGGCCGGGGTGAAGACATAGCCGCCGCCGCGCACGGTTCTGATCAGCACGGGATTGCCCGGGTCGGCTTCGAGCTGGCGCCGCTGGGGGCCGACCTGACCGTCCCCGCTGCGGTCGAACGGCGCGGCCGCGCGGCCGCGCGTCATGTCCAGGATCTGATCGCGGCTGAGGACTCGCCGGGGATGCAGGGCGAAGACGCGCAGCAGCTCGAACTCCCCGGCGGTGAGGTCCACGATCACGCCGTCCGGGCTTCTCAACACGCGGGTCGCCATATCCAGTTCCCACCCGGCGAAGCGGGCCAGCTCGCCCTGCCCCTCGCGCGATGGACGGCGCGGCTGGTCGCTGCGGCGCAGCACCGCCTTCACCCGGGCCAGCAGCTCGCGCGGATTGAACGGTTTCGGGAGGTAGTCGTCGGCGCCCATCTCCAGACCCACGATGCGGTCGGTCTCCTCGCCCATGGCGGTCAGCATGATGACCGGGATTTCGGACCGGGATCTCAGGTCCCGGCACAGCGTCAGCCCGTCGGTGCCCGGCAGCATGAGGTCGAGCACGACCAGGTCGATGCTCCAGTCCGCCAGCGCCTTCTTCATCTCCCGGCCGTCCTGCGCGGTGGTCACGCGATAGCCGTGCCGGGTCAGGAACCGCGACAGCAGGTCCCGGATCTCCCGGTCGTCGTCGACGATCAGCAGGTGCGGCGAGCCTTCGGTTGGGTTGGCGTTCATGTGCCGAGATTACCTCCGCGTGCGCGCCCGGCCGCGGAAAAATTGTAACCGAACGTAACAACGGGCCCGGCCGTTACGCCCCGTTACGCAAAGGCCCGGTGGGCGACATCAACCCGTTACCTGGCCCGCCTATCTATCCCGCGACGCCACGAGGTAAGGAGAGACCGTCACGATGCCGTTGCGCAAGGCCCTCGCGGCCGCCGCCAAGCAGGTCCATCGGCGAGGACGCGACCGCGCGGTCCCGGGGCGCTGACCTTGGAGCCGGAGGGATTGGCCATGAACGCAAGCGCCTGTCGGTGCGAGGCATGCACATGCGCCGCCGCGGCCGAGATCAAGGCCGCGGCGAGCACGCCGGCCGTCGACCACAACCATGCGAGGCTGCCGGGCGTGCTCCGGTACCGCGGGTTGGACAACGAGGCCGTCATGGCGGCGCGAATGGTCAAGGTCGAGTCGCTGGTCGCGACCCTGCGCGCGGTCCTCGACGACCTCGACGCGCCGAGCGGCGTCGGGGACGGCCCATCCGACTCCGTTGCCGAAGGGGCGCCGGGCGCGAGGCCGGATCGTTCGTTCGGCTGCGATCCCCAAGGCCTGGCGCGCCGCCACGCGGGCGTCGTGGAGGAGATACTCGAGACCGCGCTGTCGAAGCTCCGCATCGGCGCCGCAGGCGCCGGCGAGGCCCCGGTCCGGGCGGGCGGGCCGGGTTGCGGAGCTGACATGGGAACCGGTTGCGGTATGGACGGCGCCGCGCAGCCCGGGAGGGAACGGCGGGCATGAGCAGCCTCCCGGAGGTTCGCGCGCTTGACGACACGGGCAACGGCCCCGCGCTTTCGGGCCCCGAGCCGAGGCTCGAGGAACTGCTGGACGAGCCCGTGGTCCGCGTTCTCATGGCGCGCGACGGCGTGACGCGCGGCGACCTCGACCGCCTGATCGGGCGGCTGCGCCGTGACCGCTCGCTCCGAGCCCGCGGTGGCGGGACGAGCGCCATGGCGGCGGTCGGTCCGGGGAGGGCGGCGGCCAGTGGGACGGAGGCGCCGGTAATCCCGCCGCCGGCGCCGGGGCGCGACTGATGGACGCGCTCCTCTACTTCGCCCTCTGGGCCGCCGCTCTTTGCCTGATGATGCGCCTGGGCTGCGGCGCCCACGTCATGGGGCGCGGACAGCGCCGCCAACCCGGCGGGCGCAACGGCGGCCGGGACGCCGCCCCCGAGGTGCGCTGGGTGCCCCCGGAGAAGGACATCGACCCGGTCTGCGGCAGGACGCTCGCCACCGAGACGGCCAGGCCCAGCGTCTACGAGGGAAACGTCTACTACTTCTGCTCGCGCGAGTGCCGCGAGGCCTTCGAAGCCGCGCCCGACCTCTACGCCGGCGAGCCCGGCGCCGGGGCGCGGCGATCGGAGCGACCCCATGCCCACAACCGCATCCGCGCATGAATTCCGCGCCCGCCCGGGCACGCCGCTGCCCGCGCGAAGCGTGCCCCGGATCCCGGTCGTGGCGCTGGGATTGAGCCTCGGGACCTTCCTGGTCGTCACCTACGTGCTCTGCGTCCTGTTCGACCTCTGGTTCCCGAGCCAGGCGATGAACCCGCTCTGGGCGCCGCTGCTGCCGGGGTTCACCTGGCTGACCTGGCCGTCGTTCTTCCTCGGCCTCGTCGAGGCCTTCGCCTACGGCTGGTACGTCGCCCTCGTGTTCGCGCCGCTGTACAACATCTTCGCCGCAAAGTTCACCTAGGAGCATCTTGCCATGACCGAGATCCGCAGCCTGCACGGCACCACCGTCGCCGAGATCTTCTCCTCCGGCCTCGACAACCTCGACCAGATCGACGCCGTCGCCGGCCCGCGAGGCGTGGCGGACGTCCTCCATCCGCTGTGGCGCAGCGCATCTTCGAGCGCGCAAGAAAATTCGTAATGGACCGTGACAGATTGACCCGGCGTCACGGTGCGTCACGGAATGGCGGGTGATTCGAGAACGTCCGGAAACAGAACTGCGTCATGAGGAATTTCAGATATCAACCCAAGCAGAGGAGCTGCACCAATGCGTATGCCATCGTTTTTGGTCGGTGTGGCGATCGCGACTCTGACGAGTCCGGGGCTCGCCGTCCAACCCGTCGACCCGGGAACCGTCCAGGCCCTTCGCCAGATGGCCATCGAGGCCGGGCAAACGTCGAGCTCGGCCATCAAACCAGCGGCAAAGTCCCGGGAGGCTATCGAGGCCGAACGGCAGTCCATCGACCGACATCGCGCGGAGTTCTTTGCCCGAGCATATTCGCCGAGGCCGTTCTCGGTATCCGGGCAAGGGGCTGCGCCAAGCCCCGGCGCGTCGCTGCCATTGCCGACCCGGATTGAGGCCGCGCGGCCCGTGGATCGCGAGACCGTTCAGGCCCTTCGGCGCATGGCCGTCGAGGCCGGGCAATCATCGACATCGGCCGGCAAGCCAGTGCCAAGGAGCGCGGAGGCAATTGCGGCGGAACGGCAGTCCATCGACCGACACCGTGCCGATTTCTTCGGCCGCGCATACGGCGGCAAGGCGGTCATGTGATCGCGTTCGGGATCGAACGGCGCGACGCGGGTGAACCAGCGGCTCCGGGCGATCCGCGGACGCGGGATCCGGTATGCGGCAGACAAGCCGGCCCGGCCGCCGTCGGCTCCGCTCACAACGGCGGCGGCCGGACTCGCCGTACCAGATGACACCGCTCCTGCGCGAGAGGTGGGGAAAGAACCCCGGCCAGCGATCCCGGTTGCAAGGCGATGAAGGTTGCCGACGGAAGGCAATTCAACTGAATGAAAAGGAAGACGAAAGTGAAACAAGCGCCTAAGCGCATCCTCACGGGTGCACCGCTTGCGACCCTGCTCGTTGGCCTGGCCTCTGCGGCAATGGCAGGTGAGGTTGTCTATGTGCCGCTTGGCAGCGCCGGCGAGCTGTTGGCCATCAACGGGGAAAGCGACACGGTCCTCGACCGGTTCGCCGACCTACCGAACGTGCATGGTCTGGCCGCCACGCCGGACGGAAAACTCCTGATCGCCGGCAGCCTCGCGGCGACAACGCCTGAGGAGCGAAGGCTCCCGGAAAAGCCGGCAGGAATGTCCCGGAGCGATCACCAGGCGCACCATGCGAAGCCGGCCTCGAAGGCCGCCCAGCCAAGCGGGAGCGTCAGCTTCGTTTCGATTGTTCGCGCGGCGGACGGATCGATCGTTCGCCGGGTCGAGGTGCCGGGCGCGGTCCACCACACCGCAGTCACTCCGGACGGCCGCTACGCCGTGGCGACCCATCCCAACGGTGGAGGGATCAGCGTCATCGATCTCGGCACCTTCGAGCTGACGGCCACCCTGCAAACAGGACCGCAGCCGAACTATGCGGTCGTCAGTCCGGATGGCAAGCGCGTCTACGTCAGCAACGCCGGGAACAACACGATCAGCGAGGTCGATACGGACCTGTGGATCGTGCGTCGGAACTTCCTCGCAGGCGCGAGCCCCGAGCACATGGCCCTCTCGCACGACGGCCGCCGCCTCTACGTCGCCAACGTGGTCGACGGCACGGTCTCGGAGATCGCGACGGAAAGCGGCGCGATAACGCGAACCTTCGAGATCGGCGGAATTCTCCACGGACTCGACCTTTCGAGCAATGGACGGACGCTCTTCGTCAGCGCCCGCGAACGGAACAAGCTGGTCGCGATCGGCCTGCACACCGGCGAGATGCGCGAGGCGTCCCTGGCGCCATCCCCCTATCACCTCACAACGGTGCGTGGGGCCGGGAAGCTCTACGTCTCGAGCGCGGAGGAGTCGAAGATCTGGGTCGTCGATCAAGAAAGCCTCCAGGTCGTGAAAGAGATCCCGATTCGAGGCCAAGGCCATCAGATGGTCGTGGTGCAGCGATGAACCGAGGCAAGGATCCGGCCTCGACCATCCCTGCCCGTCATTCGGTTGGGGCACGCTCATGAGCGCACCCGAGGGTCTGAACGTCCGCAATTTCCTGCTGTCGCGAAGCGGCCTCGTGCTGATCGGGTTCCTGGCCGTCGCGGGTTACTTCCTCTGGACCGAGCACCGAGCGCACGCCATCGCCGCGCTGCCGTGGCTCCTGATCGGCGGCTGCCTGCTGATGCACCTCTTCATGCACCACGGTCACGGCGGCCATGGGGACGACCATGATTCGGGTCATCGCGATCCACCGGGTGAAAGGGGGGATTCGTGAGCGGGCAAGCGCCGTCATACGGGCTGTGGACACTGGTTGTGATCAACTCGGCCGTGTTCATCATTTTCGCGTTCAGTTTCTTCAAGCCGCAGACAGGGCGCGATTGGCGATCGTTCGGCGCCTTCAGCGCCTTCCTCGTCGCCCTGTTTACGGAGATGTACGGTTTTCCGCTGACGATCTATTTTCTCTCCGGCTGGTTGCAGAGCCGGTATCCGGGCGTGGACTGGTTTTCCCACGATGCCGGGCACCTTCCGGAGATGCTGTTCGGCTGGCGGGCCAATCCCCATTTCGGCCCGTTTCACATCCTTAGCGCTGTGTTCATAGGTGGTGGCTTCGTCCTCGTCTCGGCAGCCTGGCGCGTGCTCCACGAGACCCAGCGCCGGCGTGCTCTGGCCACGGCGGGGCCGTATGCCGTGATCCGCCACCCGCAGTATGTCGGCTTCGTCCTGATCATGCTGGGCTTCCTCCTGCAGTGGCCGACCCTGCTCACCGTGCTGATGTTTCCGTTTCTGGTGGCGATGTACGTGCGCCTTGCGCGCAGGGAGGAGTGGGAGGCCATCGCGGAGTTCGGCGAAGCCTATCGGCGCTATGCGCAAAGCGTTCCCGGCTTCATCCCAAGGTTGCGCGGAAGAGGAGAAAGATTCGCTTAAGCCGGAAGTCCTTCGGGATGGCGACCGGGAGAGACCAGGGAGAAACCAAGATGATCACGCGATCGAGCATCAAGATCTGCGGGCAGGTGCAGAGCCTTGCGCCGATACTCGAGAAGGCGACGTCCGGCGTGGTCAACACCGCGGCGCGTGGCTACATCGCGACGAACAACCACCGAATCGCGCACACCGTGATCGCCGAGGTTGGGCCTTGGGGCCAGACGATGCGGCCAACCCGCGTGCGCAACCTCCCTATTTCCCGAGATCTCTTTTGATCATGGGAGTTGCCCGAGAGAAAAGGAACGTGGCCGTACTCGCGGCCAGTCAGGCGCTGTTCATGACGGGCGCGACCATGCTGGTCATTCTCAGCGGGTTGGTCGGTCTAGCCCTTGCGGAGGACAAGGCGCTCGCGACCCTGCCCGTCTCCGCGACGATGATCGGCAACGCGGTGACGATGGTTCCCGCCTCGCTGTTGATGGCAAGGATCGGCCGTCGGCGCGGCTTCATTCTCGGCGCTCTCATCGGCGCCGCCGGCGGCGTAGTCGCGGCCGCCGGCGTTTTTGGGCGCGACTTCCCTCTGTTCGTCCTCGGCGCCTTCATCGTCGGGGTCTACGCTGGTTTTGCCCAATACTACCGCTTCGCCGCCGCCGATGCGGCGAGCGCCAACTTCAAGAGCAAGGCGATCTCGCTGGTGGTGGCGGGGGGAGTCGTCGCCGCGTTGGTCGGGCCCGAGCTGGCGAAATGGTCGAGCGGGCTGCTCGCCCCGGAGCGCTTTCTCGGCTCCTACCTGGTGGTCGCGGGGTTGGCGCTGGCGGCGGCGGTCCTGCTTGGGCTTCTCGATATTCCCCGGCTGCGGGAGGAAGAAAGTCGCGAGCCCGGCCGGCCATTGCTGCGAATCATGCGCCAGCCGGTATTCATGGTGGCCGCGTTCGTCGGAATGATGGGTTACGGGGTGACGATCCTGATGATGACGGCGACACCGCTGGCGATGGCCGCCTACAGCCACGGGCTGGACCACACCGCGTTCGTCATTCAGTGGCACACGCTGGCCATGTTTGCGCCCGCCTTTTTCACCGGCGGCCTGATCCACAGGTTCGGCGTCCACAATGTAATGCTCTTCGGCGTCGCGTTGCTGGTGGGGTGTGTCGTGGCGGCGCTTGCGGGGGTCGACCTTGCTCGGTTCTGGCTGGGTTTGACGGCCCTCGGCCTGGGCTGGAACTTCACCTTCATCGGCGCCTCGACCCTTCTGACCGAGACCTACCTGCCGGCGGAGCGGGCGAAGGTCCAGGCCGCCAACGACTTCCTGGTGTTCGGCGCGGTGGCGACGGCCTCGTTGTTGTCGGGCGTGCTCCTCGATTTCTTCGATTGGCAGGCCGTCAACTACTTCGCCATTCCCTTTCTGCTCGCCGCCGCGTCCGCGACCATCTGGCTCGCGACCTTCCGCCGTGCCGTCCGCTCGGCAGCCGGAACGGCGAAAGCCGCGCCGTGCGGAACAACAGATGTCTAGCTTCCCTTTTGCGAGAACGACAGCAGAGGAGCGGGACCATGAAGCCACGAGCCATTTTCCCGGCCGCCGCACGGCCGAGGAGATCGCGCGGGCCAAGGCGGACGATGCGGCCGATCCGCCTGACCCGGCCCCCGGACGAATTCCTCGACGAGACCATGGTGCGGATCGGGCGATGACCGAGATGATCGAGACGCGAAAGCAGGCGCTCGCATCGGACGATGTGGCGCGGCAGCCCCACTCTGAACATCGGAGCGGCGATCCGGTGTTTGAGCACACCGCGCCGAAGATCGGGCCGGATGGTCCGTCGAAGGGCACGACGATGACCGAGACCAGCGCAGCGGCGCCGCCCGTTGCTGGAACGGCCTCGAAACGGGGCAGGGGGGTTCGGCTGACGTTCCTCCTGCCTGCGGCCGTTTTCGTGGGTCTCGCGGTGGCGTTCGCCTACGGTCTGACCAGGGACCCGCGCGAGATACCCTCGGTCCTGATCGGCAAGCCGGTCCCCGAATTCGACCTGCCGCCCGTGAAGGGGCGCACGCTGGGCCTGTCCACCGATGATTTGCGGGGCGAGGTTTCCCTGATCAACGTCTTCGCCTCCTGGTGCGTGGAATGCCGCCGCGAACATCCCGTATTGATGGATCTGCGCGAGCGCAACGTCGTGCCGGTGCATGGCCTGAACTACAAGGATCGGCCGGACGACGCCCGGGCCTGGCTGGATGGTCTCGGTGATCCCTACACCCGGACCGGAGCCGACCTCGACGGCCGGGTAGCCATCGAGTTCGGCGTCTACGGGGTCCCGGAGACCTTCGTCATCGATAGGACCGGGAGAATCGCACACAAGCACATCGGCGCCATGGACAAGCGTGTGCTCGAGGAGACGATCCTTCCGCTCATCGAGGAATTGCGTCAAAGCTCACCGTGAAGAGCGCGAACGCCAGCCCGATGCGAAAACGCCGACCCGGGGACCCCAATGCCTGAAATTGCCGGAATTGGAGTCGCATCGGCGTTTCTCGCCGGTCTCGTGTCGTTCCTGTCGCCCTGCGTCCTCCCGCTGGTGCCGGGCTACGTGTCCTACGTGGCGGGCCGCTCCCTCGAACAACTGCGGCAGGAGCAGGCGATGCGTCATCGCCTCGCCGTGCTTGGTCTCAGCTCCGCCTTCGTGCTCGGATTTTCCAGCGTGTTCGTAGCCCTGGGCGCCAGTGCCTCGGCCGTCGGCAGGCTCTTCATGTCCTACCGGTACGAGGGCGGTTACGTCGCCGGCGCCGTCATCATCGTTTTCGGTCTCCACATGATGGGGATATTGCGCTTCGACTGGATGAACCGTGACCTGCGATTTGCGCCGAGGATTCCCGGGGGACGTCCGTTCGGGGCTTTCCTGCTGGGAACCGCGTTCGCGTTCGGCTGGACGCCCTGCATCGGTCCGATCCTGGGCGCCATCCTGACCATCAGCGCGACAACCATGGGTGTTTCCGACGGCGCCATCCTGCTGTCCATCTACTCCATGGGCCTCGCCGTGCCGTTCCTGCTGGTCGCCGCGTTCACCGGCCGGTTCATGGCAATGGCCGGACGCATTCGGCGGATCGGGCGGCCGCTTCAGTTGGCCGCCGGCGGTATTCTGGTCCTGGTCGGGACCTTGATGGTGACCGGCTATCTGTTTTCCTTCGGCACGTGGATGCTGAAGACCTTCCCGTTCTTTCAGGAGATCCAGATTTGACGGTGGCGGCAGTCATGAGCCGGCTTTTCCCTCAATGGCGGCTTGGGGTTCTCCTCTCCGCACTGCCACTTCTCCTGTGGCTCGCTTTCCCGACCGCAGCCCAGGGGGACAAGGCGGCAGAGACCACGCATATCTTTTTCAGCGCCGGCTGCGCCGATTGCTGGCCGTACACCGAGAACGTGCTCGTTCCGGCCCTGCGCGCGCGCCGCACCGATCTCGATCCGCGGATCCACGACTACACGGCACCCGGAGAACGAAGACTGTTGTTGGAAATTGCGGACACCGTGGGCCTGCCGCGGTCGATCGCGGATTCGCTCTATGCCTTCGTCCCCACGGACAAAGGGATGCTGGTCATCCTCGGCCATGTTCCGCCGGAACTGATCGACGGCGCGATGAGCTCGCCGGACCTTCCGCCGCGCCTCGTCCTCTGGCAACCGGAGATGCATGGCACGCCGACCGAGTACCGACTGTGGGCGTGGAGGGGCCAAGTCAAGACGTTCCCGATAGATACCCCGTTCCGGGACGCCTTGGCCCAGGCGATCGTCTCGGCGGGACCTTTGCCGGTCGGCCAGGCGAACCTGGCCCAGCTTCTGCCGGCGGTCGTCGTCGCCGGGCTGCTGGACTCCGTGAACCCCTGCGCCTTCGCGGTCATTCTTCTGCTGCTGGCGTTCCTGTTCACCCTGCGCAAGGCGCGAAGCCGCATTCTGAGACTGGGGTTCGTCTATATCGGGATGATCTTTCTGGTCTATCTCGCCATCGGACTGGGCCTGTTGGGCACGGTCAGACTTTCGGACGATCCCCATTTCGTTGCCCGCCTGGGGTCATGGCTCTTGATCGCGCTGGGAGGGATAAACCTGATCGAGTACGCCTTCCCCCAGTCCCCGATCAAGCTGCACATGCCGGCCTTCGCCGGTGCGCGCGCCCGCGAGTTGATCGGGAAGGCGACCCTGCCGGCAACGATCGGGGCCGGCGTCCTGGTCGGGCTGTGCACGTTTCCCTGCTCGGGCGGCATCTACGTCTCCGTCATCACCCTGTTGAACGCCAAGACGACGATGGCCTGGGGTGTCAGCTACCTGGCCCTGTACAACGTCATGTTCGTGCTGCCCCTGATCGCCATTCTCCTGGCGACCGGAAACCGGGTTACGGCGAAAGCCTGGGCCGGCTGGGAGCGGCAACACGCACTCGACATCAGGTTGTGGTACGGCGTGGCGATGGTGACGCTCGGCGCCGTCATGCTGCTCTGGGTGATCGGTTGAGGTCGTCAGGCGTTCAATCCGCGGAGCGGTGTGAAATTGGACAGGAGAAAGATCATGGCTCGCGTGGCGCATCGAAGGTCGGCTCCCACCAGGACACGTAAGAAAAAATTCGTTCCGTTCCCTTGGATCGTGGCCGCGGTGCTGGTGGTGGCCGGCGGCGGCTACTATTTTCTGACCGTTGCGGAACCGGCCGCCCCGGCCGCGCCGGACTATGCGGGCGAGGACGTGGTCTATGACGGGGCGTTCCGCGCGATCCACGAGATGCGGGCCGGACCGCCGATCCCGTTCCTGCCGGCCGACCGGCCGCAACCGAAAATCGCGCTGCCGGACGCCTATTACGATTTCGGCAAGATCGGGGCGAAAGAGGTCGTCAGGCACAAGTTTCTGGTCCGCAACGAGGGTGACGCTCCGCTGACGATCAGCCGGGCCTACACGACATGCGGCTGCACCACCGCCGAGTTCACGGCCCGGGTCATCCCGCCGGGCAAGGCGGCCCTGGTCACACTCATCCTCGATGCCGGATTTCACGATGTTCGCGGGCAGACGGTGAAGCGGGGAATCATCATCGAAAACAATGACCGCGCCAGTCCCAAGGCCGCGATCTGGGTCCGGGCGTCCGTCGCCTGGAATTAGGCGAGGCGTTCATGCGGAAAGCGCTGCTGATCCTAACCGGCGCGTTGCTGGCGGCGTGCGCGCCGAACGCGCCCGACATCGACGTGGCCGCCGCCGTCGACATGGGCACCGTGGTCAAGGGTGAACTGGCCGTCGCCGAGCTCCCGGTCCGAAACCTCGGCGACGGCCCGCTTACCGTGGAGGCGGTCAGCACGTCCTGCGGATGCACGAAGGCGACATTGGCGCCGATGACCATACCGCCGGGCGGTGAGGCCCGCCTGCATGTCCAGTACGACTCCGCCGCCCACGAGCAGGACCTCGGCCCGATCGAGCGGTATGTCTTCATTTCGTCCGACGATCCCGACGAGGACGAGGTGCAGATCAAGTTCACCGTCGTCGTCGAGCCTTGGTATGAGCCAACCTGACGACCCGCCCGGTGCGCAGCTTTTCTTCTGCATCACCGGTCGCGACGAAACCGACGACCGATACAGGTGAGCGCCCGAGTCACCTCCTGCGCTCATCGGTATGAATCACCGTCGGAATCGGTGCCAACTCGCGCGTTCTCATCGGCCCTTTTCGCGCCGGCGGCGTCCCGCCGCCGCGGCCGCGCTCATCGCCACGGCGGCTGCCAATGTCAGGAAAAGCCAAATCGCGCCACAGACCCAGATCGACAGGCGCGTCGCCTCCGTCGCGCCCGCGCCAAAGCATATGCCCCAGGCGCAGAACGCGGGCGGAAACAACACGCCATCGAGCGTGGGGACGCCGCCGGCCGATTCCGGACTGAATCCCACACCGTAAGCGACATGCAGCTTGAGGGCGAAATAGAACAGCGACGCCGCTACGAACGCGATGCCGAAAATCAGGGAAACCATGCCTTCAGCTTTGCCAACCGGGAGCCGCGGCGGAATCGGCGGGCGGCATCGCCGATGGCGCCGTCACGGCGGTCGCGTCAGGACGCCGCGCTCGGAGCGCGCGAGGTCGACATCCGGGACCGGGTGGATCGCAGGGCTTGACGGCCGTTGAAGGAACCCGCGACAGCCATGGAGTCGCCGGGCTGATTTCCGCCGCCGACCGCGATACAATCCGTCGCGCAACCCGACCCGCGTCAGGGCCCACGGCGAATACAAGGTGCGAGGGATCTCCCGTTGTCTCCATTCGTTGCTCCGTGTCTCGCCGCCATCGGGCCGTTCCGTTGCCGGGACGGTGTGCTCGTCCGCGTGGTCCGGCGCGCGATGCTCCGCGGCGGCCTCGAAGGGACGATTGGCCTCGGCGGCACAGATGCGCGCGAACCGTGACCCGCGATGAAGTCTTTCTTCCCAAGGCGCACTCCGCGGCCGCCCCTCCAAATCGACCACCGAATCTCGTTAGAGATGGGTCGCACGTCGATGGCGCGCTTCCGCGTCCGTAACAAGGAACTTCCCTCCTTCCGTTTCGTCGATCTCTACCGCGCCACCGAAGATTACTGCAAGAACGAGTTCTCAGTGCGTTCGATCGACTCGGAGCACGCCGAGGATTTAAACGGCATTCTGCATGCCAAGCGTCCGCAGTGGAGCTCGCGTCAGATCCAGCGATCCAATACCACGGCGTGGCCCGTGGGCCGAGAGGAGGAAGTCTATCTGCCGGTTGATCGCTTCTGGGTCTGCACGCCGCCCAGGCAAGGCGCAACGGGCGGCCTGATAGTCCGTCTCCGTTACAACCGATTCGCGGAAACCGCGATCCTGGAGGTCGCGTCCGACGACGCGTCGCTCGGCGAAGAATGCCTGAACACCATTTTGGACCGCAGCGTGGAGCGATCCATCTATCGAAATCGGGTTCTGGAACTCGCGTTCGAGGCTGGTACGAAGGACGAGTACGGCGATGTCGAGAAAGCGGAACGTTTGCGGATCCTGTTCAAGGCGTACGAACCTGTCGACGACAGCGACGTCGTGATCGACGAAGAGGTGCGGCGAATTCTCTGGCGCAACGTGGCTGATCTGCACCTGCGGCGCGGAATTCTAAAGGCGAACCGGGTCCCCGTCCGGCGAGGCGTGCTGCTTTATGGCCCGCCCGGGACCGGCAAGACCTTCGCGTGCCGCTATCTTTGCAGCAAGCTGACCGAAACGACGAGAATCATCGTCGCAGGCACGGCGCTGCTTAAGGTAAGCGCGATCTTCAGCCTTGCGCGGATGCTGCAACCATCGCTTGTGATCTTGGAAGACGTGGACCTCGTGTTCGCGTCCCGTGATATCAATCTCTACAGTTCCGTGCTTGGCGACCTCTTGGACCAAATGGATGGCCTGCGGCCCTACGAGGACATCGGGATTGTTCTCACGACGAATTCGATCGAGCGAATGGAAGCCGCCATCAAGGACCGTCCGGGCAGGGTAAGCCAATGCATCTTTTTCGGACCGCCGAACCCGAATCTCCGAAAGAAGTATCTCGCCCACCATCTTCGTTCATACGATGCGTCGAATCTGGACCTTGACCGGCTTGTCGCCGATTCGGATGGTGCGACGCAGGCCTTTCTGAAGGAGTGGGTTCACCGTTCCGTTCAGATTGCCTGCGAGCGCCTGGACGATGAGGCCACGCCGGTGGACCTGTGTAACGAGGATTTCCGAAAGGCTTTGGTTGAGATGAAGAGGTTCAGCGAGGGGTCTACCGGCCGGATTATCGGGTTCCACGGCCCCGGTTGAGCGCCGCCCGGTGCCCCGGGTCGGTTTCCGGCGCAGGCCACCGGGAGCCGTGTCACGGCGGCCGCCGCCAGCGCCTGCAGCGCGGAGCGCAACTCGCGCTCGATGCCCTCGCGCCGCTCGTCGTCCATATCTGCTCACCCGAGGATGTCCTCGCCGACAACGCGAAGATTATCGGTTGATCGGAGTGTCACTTCAGTCGCGCCGGCCCTGAGCCGGACCGGAATGCGGTGCCGTGCGGCTTCGAACCTCGGGTCGTGTTCTCGCGCAACGCCCGCACGCGTAATCCCGCTTGCCCGCTCAGTCGGAGCAGACCATGCCGGTCGCCAGGCCCTCGGCGACCATGTTCCAGCAGCCGCCACCCAGGGGCGCACGGTTGCTGCATCGGCCAGGCGCCGCCTGGCCCCCAGGGGCAAGCTCGCGCTCGGCGAGGCAGTAGCCCTCGCACTGCCGCGAGTCCGTGCACGACCGGCCCGCGTCCTGGGTTGGCAGGACGCATACGCGAAATCGATGCACCTTGTACAGCGGCAGCCAGCGCCCGCCCTTTGCCTCGCACCCGGGCCGATGGGCGGTGGAGTTATCCAGCATGACCGATTGTCCGACGGCCCCGGGGAGCTTCATTTGGCTTGGCTCCAGGGTGCGCTTTCCGCTCCAGTGGACCGTGGCCCAGCCCTCGCCGCCTTCGAACCCCCATGTCAGGTAGGCGCGCACGCGCTCGCCGGGCAGGTAGCCGGCATCGGCGAACCCGCCGACTGTCGGCGCTCCCTGGCGCATGCGGAAGATCACTTCCAGGGTCTCGCCGGCCGGAAAATCGCCCTTGAGGACGCTTTCGACCGCCAGCCACGCACGAAAGACGCGAAACTCGGCGGACTCGCGACTTTCGACCTCCTCGAGCGTGACGCCCAGAACCCGCCCCTCGACCACGACCTCGCTGTGTTCCAGGAGCACCTCCTCGGGCCGGGGCGGTTCGAGCGCGACCGCCGGGCCGAGCGCCGCCGCGGACGCGAGCCAGAGGCCGCACGCCGCCGTCAGCGCCAAAGGCGTAAGCCGTGAAATACGCAACATTTCGCCAACCCTCAAACTCGGTCAGACTCCAACCCGCAAAACGTTGAACGGCTCGGCGTTATTGGACTGCGGATGACCGTCTGTGCGGTCATGTCGCTCGACCGCGCGGCGTCGCACTGGTGTTCTCAACTTGTTCGTCCAGGTTATCGCTGGCTCGTCGATATGCGCTCTCCACCGATTGACTTGCCAACGTCGTCGCGGAGGGGGGACTGTGGATATTACATCCCGGTGCAAAGTCTGTCTCCCGCATGACCGCCGGTCGCGCAGGGGGCTTCTCGCCGGGCCGGAGCCTGCCGCGTTACGGATTTCGACATCGGCCATGGCCATGAACCTCAAGGACCATATCCGGGCCATCCCGGACTTTCCGCAGGAGGGGTTCGTCTTCTACGACACCTCGACCTTGCTGCTCGAACCGTTGGCTTGGAGGTACGCGATAGACCGTCTCGCCGGCGCGGTCGCCGACTGCAAGCCGGATATGTTGGCCGGGATCGAGTCGCGGGGATTCTTGTTGGCAGCGCCGCTGGCGTTCAAGCTCGGCCTGGGATTGATCACGGTGCGCAGGGCGGGAAGCCTGCTCAGGCGCCCGGCGGCGCGTGGCGATCGGAAGGCGAAAGCCGTGAGCACCTTCGAGGTCGAGGCTGACGCTGTCCGGCCGGGGCAAAGAATCGTCGTGCTCGACGATGTGCTTGCGACCGGACGAACGATGAAGGTGGCGGTCGAAGTTCTCCGCCAATGCGGCGCCCGGATCGTGGCCGGCGCCTGTCTGGTCGAGTTGGCCTTCGACAACGGTCGCGCGCAGCTCGATTTTCCCTTGATTACGCTGGTCGCCTTCGACGATGACGACCTGATTCGTCATATCACCAGCAAGCCGGCCGGGGCGTGATCCCAACCCGCCGCTGATATTGACCCGGCTCACCGGAGATGGTTTTCGCCGCCGGACGGGAGCGGGCGCGACGCTCCGGGTTCCGTGTGGGTACTATGCGCGGCCGCCCGCCGCCGCCTTCGTTGTGGCGCCGTTGGGCGCGCGGGCCCGAATTTCGCCCGGACCACCGGCGCCGCGCGGTTGCCCGGCCTCGTCCCCCGGCCGCGCCGGGCGGCGCGGTTCGGGCCGGACGACGTCGAGCAGCGTGCGCAGCTCTTGGCGGGCGGCGACGTGACTCAGGGTGAGTGGAGTCCCGGTCGCGGCGTCCGGCAGGTCCAGGAGCGTCAGGCCCGACAGGAACAGCTCCCGGTAGATCACGCGCTCGCTCAACCCCGGCCCGACGCGGAAGCCGATCTGCTGCGACATTTGCCCGAGAACGTCCGCCATATGACGCTTGTTCCGGGCGTCCAGGTTGGACAGGCGGTTGCGCAGGACGATCCAATCGATCGATCCGTCCTCGGCATCGCCGTCCCGTTTCCGCGCCTCGAGGACCATGGCGCTGTAATGACTCAGCTGCGCGATGCGCGGGGGCTCCCCCTCCACGAGCGCCAAGACGTCCAGGTCGAGAAAGCTGTCGTTGATCGGGGTGACCAGGACGTCCGCGCGGGCGTGGGCTTGGCGGGAGAGGGGGGTGTCGTGCCCGGGGGTGTCGATGACCACGTGGTCGCAGGTGGCGACGAGGCGCTCGAAGATCTCTTCGAAACGCCCGGAGTCGCCTGGGCCGGCGGCCAGGACGTGGTGTTCGGGCATCGGCAAGGCGGCGCCTGTCTTGGCCGCGAAGCCGCGCCGGTTTTCGATATAGCGGGTCAAGGTGCCCTGCGGGCAGTCCAGATCGAGGCTGCCGACCCTGTTGGCTTCCTTGAGCAGGGCCACGATCAGGTGCATGGCCGTTGTGGACTTGCCGGTGCCGCCCTTTGCGGCGCCGAGGACGATCACCCGGCCGGCATGTCCCGGCCGCGGCTTTGCCGGCCGCAGGCGGGGCGACGGGCCGCTCGGGCGCGGGGCGCCGTCCTCGGGTCGGGGTGCGATCCGCTCGGCCGGTCCGTCGACGTGCCCGCCGGCCGGCGCTTCGGGCGGCACGCGAATGTCGCTGGACTGCGGCGGTGCGTAGGCCTCGCTGAAGCCCCACGGCGAGGCATGGCCGGAGCGGGCGAGCAACATGCTGTTCAGGGCGGCGGCCTTGAGCAGGGGTGTCTTTCCCTTGGCGCGACGGACGATGGCCTGGATGCGGGCGATGAGCTCGTCCTTGTCGAAGGGCTTTGTCACGTAGTCGTCGGCGCCGATGCCCAAGCCCTTGACCTTGCTGTCCCGGTCGTCGCGGCCCGAGAGGATCAGCACCGGCGTGTGCACCCGGGCCGCGCGCAGCCCGTTCAGGACCTTGTGCCCGTCCATGTCGGGTAGCGTCAGATCGAGAATGATGATGTCGTGCTTCTTGTCGCGGGCGCATTCGAGGCCGGCGCTGCCGGACTCCGCGATGTCGCAGACATGACCCTGAGACTTCAGGATCAGCTCGATGCTTCGGCTGACCGACGGGTCGTCTTCGATGATCAAAGCATGCATCGGTGTGCCACGAACTTCGTTTCGCTCGGCAATGCCCTAGGGCCGCGTGAAATTAGGAAAACACCGTCGTCCAGGGGAACGTGCCGGGGCCGGCTGACCCGGCCCGTTCGGCCGCGTCTGAACGGCCCCGCTTGAAGAGCCCTCGCGCCGGTTCCCCGTTGCCGACCGATTTCGCGCCGTTCCCGTCATGGTCCGGGCCCGGAGCGGTCAGTTCCTCCAGCGGGCGCGTCAGGATCTCGGGCAGCGCCTGGAACTCCTCGCCGGGCAGCGGTTCGCGCGCCGCGGAGTCGGTCGGCTGGGCGCCGGTTTCCGGCTGGCTCACGGCAAGTTCCAGCAGCTCCACGATAGCAAGGAAGATCGGCTTGATCTCTTCGGCCAAGCCTTCGCGGATCTCGCGGCATAACGTTTCCCGCTCTGTCGCCGAATCGATCTTGCCGACGGGCTCGCTCAGGCGGTCTATGCGCGTCTGTAGTTGCTGGCGCAGCACCTGTTCCCGTTCCTGGAGCTGCAGCAGGGTGTCGATCCGGTCCATCAGCCGCTCGTTCTCACGGGCGAGCCGCTGAAGCTCAAGCGACTGTAGCTTGATGAGAGCCGCCGCAGGAGTGTCGGCCTCGGGCTGCTCGGGTGCCGGTGTGACGCCTCCGGCGGCACCGGGCGCCTGCGGACAGACCTGGACGCGGGACGGGGCCTCGTCGGAGGTCAAAGTCGCCGGCGCCTCGGGCCGTCTCCCTTCGGCCCTCGCGGTGCTGAAGGCGTTGTACCAATGGTCGGTCATCGATTGTCTACACGATCCGTGCCGGCTGTGCTGCGGCAGGTGACGGCTTCGCGTTCGCGCCCGGCCGCCCGCAGGCGTGGCGGCCGGATCGCTCGGTCATAAAGGCGCGGCGCGGTCCTCCGCGCCCTCCTCGGCCACCTTCGGCGCCAACCGGACGACAAGGCAATCCATCCCGCGCTCTTCGAGTGCGCGGCACAACCCGTCGGCCTTGGCCTGGGTGCGCGGCGGCGTGCGCAGGCGGTAGAAGACGCCCTGCCCGGGGCCGAGGTCGGCCCGGTGGATGACCGGTTCGATATCGCCCAGCAGGTCGTTCGCATCGGCCTTCAGCGTGTCCCAGCCGCGCCGGGCGCGCTCCTCGCTGCTGTAAGAGGCGAATTGGATTGCGAATTCACCGCCGCCGTCATGCGCCGAGCCTTCCTCGGCCGGTAGGGTCGGGTCCAGGGCGAGGGACTCCACGTCGGCGTCCGCCGTGAGCGACTCAGGGAAGCTCGCGCTGGGCATCTCGACGTCCGAGATGTCGGGCACGCTGGCCCGCGCCGTCTGAAAGATGGGCGTCGGCGAGTCCGGCTCGGCTTCGACGATCGGGTCGACCGGCGGCGCCGGTCGGACCGGCGCCTTGTGGTCGGCGAACGGCCCGGACGGCGAGGCAATCTCGTCAGGGATGGTCCTGTCCGCCTCCTGACCGATCGGCTCCGGCGGCACGAACGCGCCGGTCAGCAAAGTCGGCCCGGCGGGGCCGGACGGGCCGGACCGATCGACCTCGGCCTGGGCGACCTGCTCCATCCAGCCGCCATCGGCGGGCGTTTCGGCATCCGCGACCTCATCCTCGTCCACATCCACGTCCGGAACCACGTCCGGAACCACGTCCGGAATCACGTCCGCGCCCATGTCCGCCTCCTCGGTCTCGTCGGCGGCGGGCAACCCGGACTCGGCGCCACCGTCGTCCTCCAGGCTCTCCGCATCGAACTCGGCGGCGGCCAGCATCGCTTCCGCCCTGGCCGTGCTCGCCAGCCCCTGGGCGAGCTGCAGGTTTTCACGGCTGGCATCGTTGGCCTTCGGGTCGGCCACGACCGCTTCGAGAAGCTTGAGGCCCTCGTCGTAGCGCCCGTTCATGACCAGGGACAGGCCGAGGTTGTTGCGCAGCGGCACGTGGCCGGGCGCGACCTTGAGGCCCGCCTGAAAATCCGCCAGGGCGGACGTATGCGCGCCGAGCAGCCCGTTCGACACGCCGAGCGCGTTGTACAGGCGCGGGTCATCGGCCTTGTAGCGAAGCGCGGTCTGGAATTCGGTCAAAGCGGACTCGTACTGCTTCAGAGCGATGTAGGTCTTTCCCAGTTCGTAACGGGCCTCGACGTGGTCCGGCGAGATCGCGAGGATGGTCCGGTAGGCTTGGACCGCCTGGTTCAATTCGCCCGTCTGGAGGAAGATCCCGGCCAGGCCCATCAGGGGCGCGGGATCGGTCGGGTCGAGCCTGTGTGCGCGCTCGCACATGGCCGCCGCGGTGGCGAGGCTTCCGGCGTCGCGCAGTTTCTCGCAGTAGCGCACGAGCTGTCCGACGCCGCCGTCCAGGCGGCTCGGGAGGGGGCCCGCGCTCCTGGCGTTCTCAACGGCCATGTTGGTACAGCTCGCGGCCACGAGCAGCACGCCCAAGGCCGCGGCGATCTGGATCGGCCGTTTCCCGAAATGCGTCGGTTTCATAGCTTTCTGCCCTTTTGCGTTCACATTGTCCGGGGCCGTGCCGTCGCGCCGGCTCGGCGACTGCGCGGCACGGTGGCGCCGGATCCTTTCGAGGTGTCGTTTCATGCCGCCGCCTCTCACGATGCCGTGGTGACGTGGCACAGGATGTGGTCGACGGAACGCTGGTCCTCGCTGAACGGCAGGGCGACCGCGTGGTAGCGGATCATTCTGTTCAGCGTGGGAAACGTCTCGTCGTCGGTCATGGGCCGGCCCTCGCGCACCACCTCGCCCGCCAGGCCGAGCAGCCATTGCAGCATCATTGGGGAGAGGCTGACCCTGGCGCTTCCGCGCAGGCCGCTCAGGCTCGACCCGAGGCCGTCCGGAACCGAAAACACCCTCTGGGCCTCGAGCACGCGGCTTCCCGGGCGGCAGCGGATCAGGATGCTGTTCGGCCAATCCGACGAGATCCGGTCGCTGTCGAGGTCGGCCGTGGAGGGAAAGCGGCGGTTGTCGCGCAGGCGCGACCAGTAGGTCACGATGTCTTCCGGCCGGCGGGTTTCCGCCGGTCGCAGGCCCTGTCGCGATGCCGGCTCGGCGCGCGGTTGCGGCGGCGGGGGCTCGGGCGCGCGGTTCCGGGGCGGCGCGGGTGCGGCCTGACCGGCCGAGGCCCGGGCGCGCGCGGTGACCGCCGCGACCATCGCCGGCTCCTCCGTCGCCGCCCGTTTCGGCGCTGCGGCCGGGCGCGTCGGCGCTTCGCCGGCCGGCGGGGCCGGTGCGTCGGCCGCCGGCTCCGGCGCGGCCCGGGTCTGGGTTCCCGGCGCGCGCCGGCGGATTTTCACGGACATGAGAGAGCCCGGCGGTGTGGATTTCTTCACTGCCGCGCCCCCTTCCGTGTGCCCGTCGCCCGGGGTTTCAAGGGGATCTTGACGATCCAACGGCGATCTCCATGCCTGATGCGATGACCTCGTGCTCCCGCCGGGCGCGTGCGCGCCGCTACTCCGGCCTTGGCCTGCGCCGGTCGCCCTCCGGTTCCTCGATTGCGTGGCGGATCAGGAACTCGTCCAGGGCCTTGACGAGGAGGGCCTGCCGCGTGCATCCCCTGAACGCGCACAGGCGTCCCAGCGCCTCGTGCCGGTCGCGGTCGAGGCGCAGCGAGACCCGGATTCGTTTGCCCGGTCTCGCGCGCGCCGGCGCGATGCCGCGCTTCGGTGTGGAACCCGGTGCGCCGACGCGGCGCGCCCAAGCGGCCGCGCCAGCCGCCGCCGGCGCCCAATTCCGGGTCGCCAGCTTTGCCTGGGCGTCGCTCGGCGGAACCGCCCGCACGCTGGGGCCCGGGGCGAGCATTGGCCGGGCCAATCCCTTGCGGGTCAGCAGAGAGCGGGTCAGAGACGCCAGTTTCGTCATCGTCGCGCGGTCTCGTCGGTTGCCCGGCGAAGGGAGTCGAACGCCCTGTTTCCGGCGCCCAAGCCGGCGCCCAGGTCCTCCTCGACCGGCCGCGTGCACCGGTCCAGCCGGTCCGCAAGGTAGTCCCAAAGTTCCTCGATCTCCTGCGCCGAGCGCGGGTTGCAGGCGGTCTCCATCACCGTCCGGCCGTCGATCATGCTGGCCGCGAACTCGGTGCGATGGTGGATCGTCACCGGCGCCACGGTGCCGTGCTGGGACAGGGCGATCGCGGCCTCCGCGGCGATGCGCGCGCGCGGGGTCGCGCCGTTGAGGACGAAGGCAAGCGGCTTGCGCAGCTTCTCGCAAAGGTCCACCGTGGCGCCCACGGCCCTTAGGTCGTGCGGGCTCGGCCGGGTCGGGATGACCACGAGGTCGCACAGCCGAATGACCTGGTCGATGGTCGCGGTGATCGCCGGGGGCGTGTCGAAGATCAGCAGCTCGATGCCGAGGTCGCGCATCCTTTCCAGATCGTCGCCCAGGCGCGAAATGAAGGTCTGCGCGAAGACCGGGGTATCGGCTTGGCGCGAGTTCCACCAGTCGGACAGGCTGCCCTGCGGATCGGTATCGATGATGGCGACGGGACCGGCGCCGACGCGTTCGGCCTGGACGGCGACGTGGCCGGCCAGGGTGGTCTTGCCCGACCCACCCTTTTGCGAAGCAAACGCCATCACGCGCATTGCCTTCGGGCTCCCGATCCCTCGCGCACATCGCACACCCGGGGCGCCGCCGTGCGATCCGTCGCCGCCCGGCAACGGGATCCTTGCCGGGTGGCGGCGTCCGCGCGAGCCCGACGGCCGCACGGACCCGATGCACAGTCTTCCGCCATCAAGGCAAAGGTAGTGGGAGAAGAGTTAAAACTAATTTAATGAAAACATTTCAGTAAAATTTCGACCAGGCGATAATATAAGCGATTATATACTCGCGAATTCGCGAAATGAAATTTTCATAAACGATCGGCGCCGCCGGTCGTTTCCTGCTCATCGGAACAATCGCACGCCGCGGGGGTGGAAAACCCGCCGAAGAGGGCGACAAAGTCTGAACCGGCCGGGGGAACTCCGGTCGCCGCGACTTACCCGCCAATCGCAACCTCCCGGCGGTTACTCGGGTCGGTTGCGATGTCGTCTGCGGCGGGCGCGTTTTTTTTCCGGCGCATCCTTGTCGCGCGCCTCGTTCGCGCTTGGCCGGGACGCGCCTCTGCGTTCGGCTCCACGCAACAATGACGGGTAAGACCGACCGCAATACACGTAGAATTAGAGGAAAGTTAACCTCCACCGGAGATTGTATCCCCCGCGTCCAAGCTCTCTCGCGGGTCGCTGCGCGGCAACCGCCGGCCGGTTGTCCGGCTGCGTGATCCGAAGCGCTCAGCGGAGTTGCGGGACGGCGGCGTCAACGATTGGAGATTAAGCCGCGGCGTGTGAATCGCCCTGCAGTCTCAATGTCCATGGTACTGGAGCCG
>JBHHZJ010000053.1:0-24207 GCA_046758005.1 Kiloniellaceae bacterium | reverse complement strand
CACGTCGGTCATCCTGGTCCTCTTGTTCCTGGTTCGCTCCTCTCCGGCGCGCTAGAGTGTGACCTGTCCGATCGGTATTTCCAGGATTTTGATGAGTAGGACATTTTCGCTATCATCCGGGAACGGGATTTTTCCCGACCGGCCGGCGGGACGGGCAAGATTCGCCCGACCCGCGGTCCAAGAACGGCAGAGGAGGCATCGTCATGCAGCCGCACGAAGCACGACAAGCAAAGCGTATCCGAATCTTCGCATCCCTGGTCGCCGCGGCCCTGCTCGTCGGGTTCGCGCTGCCCGCGCAGGCCAAGACCTTCCGCTGGGCGTTTCAGGGCGACCCGGTCAGCATGGATCCCTACACCATCAACGAGACGCTGACCCTCGGGTTCCTCGGCAATATCTACGAGGGATTGGTGCGCCGGGGCAAGGAGCTCGAGATCCAGCCGGGGCTGGCGACCGAATGGTCGACTCCGGCGCCCGACGTGTGGCGTTTCAAGCTGCGCGCGGGGGTGAAGTTCCATGACGGCACGCCGTTTACGGCGGACGACGTCATCTTCTCGTGGCAGCGCGCCCGCCACGAGGACTCGGACGTCAAGGCCTTCGTCGCCGGGATCAAGGAGATCAAGAAGATCGACGACCTGACCATCGATGTCGTCACCAAGGGCCCGCGCCCGATCCTGACCAGCGAGATCTCGCTCTGGTACATCATGTCGAAATCGTGGTCCGAGAAGCACGGCACGACCACGCCGGCCAGCATGAAAACCGAGCAGGAGGGCTACGCGACCCGGCATGCCAACGGGACCGGTCCGTTCATCCTGAAGAGCCGGGAGCCGGACGTGAAGACCGTGCTCGTGCCGAATCCGAACTGGTGGGACGAGCGCACGGACAACGTGACCGAGGCCGTCTTCACCCCGATCAAGTCGGCCGCCACGCGCGTCGCCTCGTTCCTGTCGGGCGAGCTGGAGATGATGTATCCCGTGCCCATTCAGGACATCGACCGGGTCAAGCGGGCGGCGGGCCTGCGCACACTGCAGGGCCCCGAGGCGCGCACCATCTTCCTCGGGCTCGACGTGTGGCGCGACGAGCTGCTCTACTCGAGCGTCAAGGGCAAGAACCCGCTCAAGGACGTGCGCGTGCGCAAGGCGTTCTATCAGGCGATCGACATCGAAGCGATCAAGAAGAAGGTCATGCGCGGCGCCTCGTGGCCGACCGGACTGATGATCGGTCGCGTGATCAACGGCTTCGACGAGGAACTCAACCAGCGCTTCCCGTACGACCCGGCGACGGCCAAGAGTCTGCTGAGCGAAGCGGGCTACCCCGACGGCTTCGAGATCGTCCTGGATTGTCCCAACGACCGCTACGTGAACGACGAGTCGATTTGCCAGGCGGTGGCGGCGATGCTGGCCAGGGTGAACGTCAAGGTCAAGCTGAACGCCCAGACGAAGGCCAAACATTTTGCCAAGATCCAGGCGCTGGACACCAGCTTCTTCCTGCTCGGGTGGACGCCGGCGACGTTCGACTTTCACAACGTGTTCTACAACAACGTCATGACCCGCTACGACAAGCTTGAAGGCAAGGAGCCGCAGCCGGGTCAGGGCCAGTGGAACTGCGGCGGATATTCGAACCCTAAGGTCGACGCGCTGATCGACCAGGTCGCCTCGGAAATCGACCCCAACCGGCGCCAGGATCTCATCAAGCAGGCGATGAAGATCCACAAGGACGAAGTCGGACACATCCCGCTCCATCAGCAGCCGCTCAGCTGGGGCGTCAAGGAGAGCGTCGAGCTCCACCAGTCCGCCGATAACACCTTCAGCCTGCGATGGGTCAGGATCAACTGACGCCGGTGGCGTGACCGGATGGCCCGGGCCTCGCGCCCGGGCCGTTTCATCCGAGGGTTTGGCCGGTGATCGCGTATATCGTCCGCCGGTTGCTGCAGTCGGTCGTCGTCATGTTGACGGTCGCCCTGATCGCGTTTTCGCTGTTCCGGTACGTCGGCGACCCCATCCTCGCCATGGTCGGCCAGGACACCACGGTGGATGAACGGGAGGAATTGCGCGAACGGCTGGGCCTCAACGACCCGATGGTCGTGCAGTTCGCGCGGTTCGTCCGCAACGCCGCCTTCGGCGAGTTCGGCGTGTCCTATCGGCAGCGCCGGCCGGTGATGGAGCTGTTCAGCGAGCGCCTGCCCGCGACCCTCGAGCTCAGCTTCATCTCGGCGATCTTCGCCCTCGCGGTCGGCATCCCCATGGGCGTCTACAGCGGGCTTCATCGGGACGACTGGCTGAGCCGGGTGTTCCAGACGATTTCCCTGGTCGGGATCTCGCTGCCGCCGTTCCTGGTCGGCATCCTGCTGATCTACGGTTTCGCCGTAATCCTCGGCTGGTTGCCCTCATCCGGCAGGGGCGAGGTGGTCCGGATCGGTTGGTGGTCGACCGGACTGTTATCCGCGAGCGGCCTGAAGGCCCTGATCCTGCCGTCGATCACCCTCGGGCTGTTCCAGATGACGCTCATCATGCGCCTTGTGCGCTCGGAGATGCTCGAGGTCCTGCGCACCGACTACATCAGGTTCGCGCGCGCCCGGGGCCTGAGCAACCGGGCGATCAACTTCGGCCACGCGTTGAAGAACACGCTGGTGCCCGTGGTCACGGTCACGGGGCTGCAACTCGGCTCGATCATCGCGTTCGCCATCATCACCGAAACGGTGTTCCAGTGGCCCGGCATGGGCTACCAGTTCCTGCAGGCCGTGGTCAGCGTCGACATCCCGGTGATGGCCGCCTACCTGCTCCTGGTCGCGTTCATGTTCGTGCTCATCAACCTCATCGTCGATCTTCTGTATTACGCGATCGACCCGCGCCTGCGCATCGACCGTCCGGTGGCCGGCGGGCATCCGGGTTGAGGGGGCAGGCGCCCGTGACCTACATCGCCGAAAGCTGGGGCCGGTTCCGCGGGAGCGACCTGCTGTACAGTTTCCGGCGCTCGCCGGTGACCATGGGCGCGGCCGTCGTCACCGCGCTGTTCACCGCCGCCGCGCTCTTCGCCCCGCTCATCGCCCCGCACAACCCCTACGACCTGGCGAGTCTGTCGCTGCTGGACGCCTTCACGCCGCCGGTTTGGTACGAGGACGGATCGGCGAGCTACCTGCTGGGCACCGACGACCAGGGACGCGACATTTTCTCGACCATCATCTACGGCTCCCGACTGTCGTTGGGCGTGGGTTTCGCTTCGGTGCTCTTCGCCGGCACGCTGGGCGTGATCCTGGGCCTGCTCAGCGGCTACCTCGGCGGTTTCCTGGACGGCGTCCTCATGCGCGCGGCCGAGATCCAGCTCAGCTTTCCGGCCATCCTCATCGCCCTCTTGATCGACGGGGTCCTGCGCGGCGTCCTTCCCGTCTACATGCTCGATCAGCTCGCCGTCTACGTCGTCATCCTGTCGATCGGCGTCTCCGGCTGGCCCCAGTACGCGCGCACCGTGCGTGCCTCGACGATGGTCGAGAAATCGAAGGAGTACGTGCAGGCCGCCCGCGTGATCGGCATCTCCCCCGCGCTCATCATGCTGCGCCATGTGCTGCCCAACGTGATGGGCCCGGTCCTGGTGATCGCCACCATCCACCTGGCGATCGCGGTCATCCTGGAGGCGACCCTGTCCTTTCTCGGGGTCGGCATACCGCCCACCGAACCCTCGCTCGGCACGCTGATCCGGGTCGGCAACGATTTCCTGTTCTCCGGCGAATGGTGGATCACGGCGTTTCCCGGGGCCGCGCTCGCGATCCTGGTGCTCGCGGTCAACCTGCTCGGCGACTGGCTGCGCGACGCGCTCAATCCGAAGCTGCGCTGAGACGGCGCGCGGGCGGTGCTGGCCGCCTTCGGCGACTTGACCCAGGTCATTGTCTCGGGCGGCGGCTCGTGGCATGTGTCGTGGCCGAGGAGCGCCGGCGGAGCGAAGGGGCGGCCGCCGGCTTGCGAGGAGACGCCGCGACATGACCTACAGGAACCTTCTCGTCCACATCGACGACGGCAAGGCCGCGGAGGGCCGTCTCGCGGCGGCCATCGCGCTCGCCCGGGCGCACGGGGCGCACCTGACCGGCCTCTACGTCGGCGTCGACCCGGTCCTGCCGGCCAACCTGCGCGCCGAGGTCCCGCCGCATTTCCTGGCCACCCTGCGGGACCAGCTCGACGAGCGCATCGCGTCCGCCGAGGCCCGCTTCACCGCGGCCGTCGAGCGGGCCGGCCTGAGCGCCGACTGCCGCACCGCGCGGTGTCCGGCCACGAGCGTCCCCGAGGTCATCGCGCGGCACGCCCGCTACGCGGACCTCGTCATCCTGGGGCAGCGCGAACCCGACGAGCGCGGCGATGTCGAAGGCGACGTCGCCGAGGACGTCGTCCTGTCGAGCGGCCGGCCGGCGCTGGTGATCCCGTACATCGGAGCCGGCAAGACCCTCGGCGAACGGGTCATGGTCGCCTGGGACGCCGGGCGCGAGGCGGCGCGCGCCGTGGGCGACGCCATGCCCATGCTGGAGCGGGCCGGGTCCGTCGTCGTGCTCGTGATCAATCCGCGCAAGGGCGACCACGGCCAGGAGCCCGGCGCCGACATCTCGCTGCACCTGGCGCGCCACGGCATCAAGGTGGAGGCGCAGCAAATCGACGCCAAGGAGCTGACCGTCGCCGACGCCCTGCTGTCGCGCCTGGCCGACGAGGCGATCGACCTGCTGGTCATGGGCGCCTACGGGCATTCGCGCCTGCGCGAGTGGGTGCTGGGCGGCACGACCCGGCAGATCTTCGAGCAGATGACGGTGCCGGTTCTCATGTCCCATTGATCGGGCGCCGGGGCGCGGTTAGGCTCCTCCGCGGTTTGCCGCGAGACCGCGCCAGGAGCGCCGCCGATGCCCATCATCAACCGGATCGCCCAGTTCCACGACGAAATGACGGCCTGGCGCCGGGACGTCCACGCGCATCCCGAGACCGCCTTCGAGGAGCGCCGCACGTCCGATTTCGTCGCCGCCAAACTGGCCGAATGGGGCATCGAGGTGCACCGCGGCCTGGCCACCACCGGCGTGGTTGGGGTGCTGCACGGCGCCGGCGGCGAGGCCAAAGGCAACCCCGGCCGCGCCATCGGCCTGCGCGCCGACATGGACGCCCTGCACATCCACGAGCTGAACGACTTCGCGCACCGCTCCCGGCACGACGGCAAGATGCACGCCTGCGGCCACGACGGGCACACGGCCATGCTGCTGGGCGCGGCCAAGTACCTGGCGGAGACGCGCAACTTCGACGGCACCGTGTGCTTCATCTTTCAGCCGGCCGAGGAGAACGAGGGCGGCGGCCGGGTCATGGTCGAGGAGGGCCTGTTCGACCGCTTTCCCGTCGAGGCGGTCTACGGCCTGCACAACATGCCGGGCACGCCGGTCGGCCAGATCGGCCTGCGCGCCGGGCCGGCGATGGCGGCCTTCGACATCTTCGAGATCACGGTGACCGGAAGCGGCACGCACGGCGCCATGCCGCACCTGGGCAACGATCCCATCGTGATCGCCGCCCAGATCGTCACCGGCCTGCAGACCATCGCCAGCCGGCGGGCCGACCCGCTGGACTCCGTGGTCGTCAGCGTCACCCAGATCCACGCCGGCGACACCTGGAACGTGATCCCGGAGCAGGTCGCCCTCCGCGGCACGGCGCGATGCTTCAAGCCCGAGGTGCGCGACCTGATCGAGACCGAGATCCGGCGCATCGCCGAAGGCGTCTGCGCGGCGTACGGCGCGACCATGACGTTCCGCTACGAGCGGCGCTACCCGACCCTCGTCAACACCGAGCGCGAGACCGGGATCGCGGCCGAGGTCGCGGCCCAGGTGGTGGGCGAGCCGAACGTCAAGCTCGGCGCCCCGCCGCTCATGGGCTCGGAGGACTTCGCCTACATGCTGGAGACCAGGCCCGGGTGCTACATCTGGCTGGGCAACGGGACGGAAGGCGGGCCGGGGGGCTGCGCCGTGCACAACCCGCGCTACGACTTCAACGACGAGATCGCGCTCATCGGCGCCAGCTACTGGGCCAAGCTGGTCGAGACCACGTTGCCGAAGGCGGGGTGAGGGGCCTGCCGGGTTTTTTCACCACGAAGGCACGAAGGCCCGAAGTTCCGAGAAGCATCGTAGAGGAACATCGGGGCTCGAAGCCAAATGCCGGTTTTGGGCTCCCCTTTCTTGTCCCCGTGACGGGGCCGCTTTCGAGGGTCCCGCAGACGTGAGACCGTCACGGTCCGGAGGACCGCCGATCGCCATATTAACAATAACGGACATATCGATTGATCGGGTTTGCCTACTGACTTATTGAATTTTCTCGATTATTCGATGTTCACAATGGGATGAGGCTCCAATCGAATGGATTACATGCACCAAGAGGCACAGTCCGAGAGAAACTTAACGCCGGCCCGTGACTGGCTGAAGGCACTGGCTCGATACCGCGAGCCCGATCACATGCGCAGCGTGCTCGAGCTGATCGTAACCGACGTATCTTTTGTCGTGCTTTGGGTGGCCGCCTGGTGGGCGCTTTCGATCGGCTACTGGCTGACCCTTGCCATCAGCGTGCCGGCGGCCGCGTTCCTCGTGCGTCTTTTCTTGATCAAGCACGACTGCGGGCACGGGGCTTTTTTCCGCCGGAGGGTCTTCAATGATTGGGTCGGGCGTGTTCTCGGGGTGTTGACGCTGACGCCGTACGATGTCTGGCGGCACAGCCATGCGATCCACCACGCGACATCGGGCAACCTCGATAAGCGCGGGATCGGCGACATCGACGTCTTGACTGTTAGAGAGTATCGGGCGTTGCCGCGCTTTCGTCGCATTGCTTATGGTCTTTATCGCCACCCCCTCGTCATGTTCGGGGTCGGGCCGGCCTACCACTTCTTGCTCCAGAACCGCTTACCGCTCGGGGTTGGCCGCGCCGGTTCGCGGTTTTGGATCAGCGCCATGGGAACAAATGCGGCGATAGCTCTCGTGGCCGGCATCATGATCTATTTGCTTGGTGCGGGTCCCTTCCTGCTCGTGCAACTTCCGATCACCCTTCTTGCCTCGTCGATCGGCGTTTGGCTGTTCTACGTCCAGCATCAATTCGAAGATACCTACTGGGCCGAGAATCATGCATGGAAATCGCACGACGCTGCGCTCTATGGCAGCTCGCATTACGATTTGCCCGGCGTTCTGAGCTGGATCACCGCCAACATCGGTGTGCATCATGTGCATCACCTCAGCAGCCGCATTCCGTACTATCGCCTGCCGCAGGTCTTGCGCGACTTCCCCGAGCTGGCCAAGATCGGGCGCCTGACACTTATGCAGAGCTTCGTGTGCGTGAGGCTTCGACTTTGGGACGAAGGCCAGCGGAAGCTGGTCTCGTTCTCCGAGGCCCGCGCGCTGCAAGCGGAATGAAAGGGCGTCGCCACTGCTTTTTTTTGGCAACCCTCTTTCACGACCGCGCGCGCCGGCACAACATCGGCGGGACAGCAACTTTCCGAAGGTTTTTGCAGCTGTTCATCAGACCGGAATTTGATGACCGGGGTCCTACGCATTTGCCGACACCCTGAGCTACTCCTCATCCGTTGGACAGGGTCGGGGACGCCGCCCCAATCTCGAACACAATCCCGTTTGTGAGGACACGCCCCGACCCCCGCGCCGTTCACGCCGTGCGCCGGCCGAGCCCGGTGCCGAGCGCGAGGCCGAGGGCGAACAGGACCGTCGCGGCCACGACGATGGACGGCCCCGACGGCGTGTCCCACTGCGAGGAGGCGAACAGGCCGCCGATCACCGACAGGCCGCCGAGCGCGGCGGCGAGCAGCGCCATGCGCTCCGGGGTCCGGGCGAAGGGCCGCGCGGTCGCCGCCGGAATGATGAGCAGCGAGACGATAAGCAGGATGCCCACGACCTTCATGGCGATCGCGATCACGACCGCGAGCGTGAGCATGAAGGCGAACTGCACCGGGACGACGCGCACCCCCTCGGCGCGCGCCAGCTCCTCGTCGAGGGTGATGATCAGGAGCGGGCGCCAGATCAGCGCCAGGACCCCGAGCACGAGCAGGCCGCCGCCGTAGATCCAGGCGATGTCGGCGCGCGTCACGGCGAGCACGTCGCCGAACAGGTAGGCCATGAGGTCGACGCGCAGGCCGGCCAGCAGGCCGAGCGCGACGAGCCCGATGGCCAGGCCGGAATGGGCCAGGATGCCGAGCAGGGTGTCGCTGCCGATCAGCCGCTGGCGCTGGAGCAGCACGACCATCAGGGCGATGGCGACCGAGGAGGCGGCGATGCCGAGCGTCACGTCGACGCCGAGCAGGAGGCCGAGCGCCACGCCCAGCAGGGCCCCGTGCGCGAGCGTGGCGCCGAAGTAGGCCATGCGCCGCCAGACCACGAAGCAGCCGAGCGGCGCGGTCACGGCGGCGACGCCCAGGCCGGCGATGAGCGCGCGGATAAAGAAGTCATCCATCATCGCCCCGGCCCCCGGCCGCCGGCACCACGTGGCCCGCCAGGTCGTGCTCGTGGTCGTGCTCGTGCATGTAGACCGCCACCCGCCGGGCCGCCTCCGGCCCGAACATGGCGACGTATTCCGGATGCCGGCTCACCGCCTCGGGCGCGCCCGAGCAGCAAACGTGGTGGTTGAGGCAGACCACGCGGTCGGTCGCCCCCATGACGATATGCAGGTCATGCGAGACCATCAGCACGCCCATCCCGCGCCGCGTGTGCAGCTTGGCGATCAGGTCGTAGAGCGCGAGCTGGCCGCCGAAATCGACGCCTTGCAGCGGCTCGTCGAGCACCAGCAGCTGCGGTTCGCGCAGCAGGGCGCGGGCGAGCAGGACGCGCTGGAATTCGCCGCCCGACAGATCGTGGACCGCCGCCTCCGCGAGGTCGGCGGCCGCGACCTCTTTCAGGACCGCGCGGATGGCCGCGCCCGCCCCTTGGCCGGAGAGCGCCAGGAAGCGGCGCACGGTCAGGGGCAGCACGCGGTCGACCGCCAACCTCTGCGGCACGTAGCCGAGGCGCAGCCCGGGGCGCTTCCACACCCGGCCCCGGGTCGGCGTGAGCAGGCCGACGAGCGCGCGCACCAAGGTCGACTTGCCGGCGCCGTTCGGCCCGATCAGGCTGACGATCTCGCCGCCGCGCACCGTCAGGTCGACGTGCTCCAGGACCAAGGTGCGGCCGAAGCGCACCTCCAGGCCGGAGACCTCGACGAGGAGGTCGTTGCTCGCGCCCGGCGCCGGATCACTTGCCATCCGCGGGGACCTCCCGGCGGCGCTGGCACGGCGGGCAAAGGCCTTCCACCTCGATGGTCTTGCGCCGCACCGCGAAACCCAGCGCGTCCGCGCGCCGGGCGATGGCGGCGTCGAGGCGCGGGTCGTGGAACTCGGCGGCCGTGCCGCACCCGGCGCAGATCAGGAATTGTCCGGCGTGCGGCTCGTCGGGATTGGCGCAGCCGACGAAGGCGCTGAGGCTCTCGATGCGGTGGATCAAGCCGTGCGCGAGCAGGAAATCGAGCGCCCGGTACACCGTCGGCGGCGCCGCGCCCTCGCGCTCCCGGCCGAGGCGGCGCAGCAAGTCGTAGGCGCCGACCGGGGCGTGGCGCGACCACACCAGCTCGAGGACGCGCCGGCGCAGCTTGGTCAGCCGCGCGCCGCGCCGGGCGCAGACCCGCTCCGCGCCGCGCAGGGCCCGCGCCACGCACGCGCGGTGGTCGTGCTTGCCCGCCGAGAACGAAACCGCCGCGCTGGGGTCGCGCGCACCCATGTCCCTTGCCCGAAGTTTTTCTGGACCGCGTCCCGAAAAATTATGATATATTATAACATTCCAACTTGCAAACGGGCATTGGCCGTGACCGAGACGATGGTCTGGCGAACAAGGGCCGCGCGGCGGGTGCGGCGGTCGAGCTTAGCCGCGACGGGCCTTCTGCTCGTCCTCGCGGCCGCGGGCCGGCCGGGCGCGGCGGCGCCGAAGGTGGTGGCGAGCCTCAAGCCGGTGCACAGCCTGGTCGCCGGCGTCATGGCCGGCGTGGGGGAGCCGTATCTGCTCGTCCAGGGCGGCGCCACGCCGCACGCCTACAGCCTCCGGCCCTCCGCCGCCCGGGCGCTGAGCGCGGCCGACCTGGTCGTCTGGGTCGGGCCTGCCCTGGAAGGCTTCCTGGTCAAGCCGCTCGACGCGCTGGCCGGGCGCGCGCGCATCCTCACCTTGATCCGCGAGCCGGGCATGACCCTGCGCGCGATCCGCTTGAGCGGCCTTTGGGAACACGAGGCCCATGCCGCCGCCGAGGGCGAGGGCGACGCTGGCGCGCGCGCGCGCGGGGCCGTCGATCCGCACGTCTGGCTCGACCCGGCGAACGCGCGGCGGATCGTCGAGGCTTCGGCGGCGGCGCTGGCCGAGCTCGACCCCGGCAACGGCGCGGCCTACCGCGCCAACGCCGCGCGCCTGGGGGCGCGGCTGGACGCGCTCGACGCCGCGCTGCGCGCCCGCCTGGCGCCGGTCAAGGACGCGCCCTTCGTCGTCTTTCACGACGCCTACCAGTATTTCGAGAGACGCTTCGCTCTGAACGCCGTCGGCGCCTTCGCCCTCAGCCCGGAGCGGCCGCCCGGCGTGCGGCGCCTCGCGCGGATCCGCGCGCGCATTCTCGATCTCGGCGTCGCCTGCGTCTTCGCCGAGCCGCAGTTCGAGCCCGCCCTGGTCCGGGCGGTGAGCGCGGGCGCACCGGTGCGGATCGCCGCGCTCGACCCGCTGGGCGCGGCGCTCGCCCCCGGGCCGGAGGCGTACTTCCGGCTCATGGAAGCCCTGGCGGACAACCTGGTGGCGTGCCTGCGGCCGGGCTAACCTGGGGTCGGCGCCGCGCAGGCGGCGGCGATTTGGCCGGCGAGGCGGGCGTTGGCCTCGAGCAGGGCGAGGTTCGCGGCCACGGTGCGCCCGCCGCTGAGCTCCGCGAGGCGGGCGAGCACGAACGGCGTCACCGCCTTGCCGCGCACGCCTTGGGCCTGCGCCGTGGCGAGCGCCTGCTCGATCCAGCGCTCCAGCGAATCCGAATCCGGCGCCGCCTCGGCGGGCGGCGGGTTGGCGATGACCACGCCGCCGCCCGGGCCCAGGCCCCAGTGAGCCCTCAACAGGTTCGCCGCCTCTTCGGGCGTATCGACGCGCGCGTCGAGGGCGAGGCCGGAGCGCCGCGTGAAGAAGGCGGGGAACTCGTCGGTGCCATAGCCGATCACGGGCACCCCGGCGGTCTCCAACACCTCCAGGGTGCGCGGCAGGTCGAGGATCGCCTTGGCCCCGGCGCAGACCACCGCGACGGGGCTGCGCGCGAGTTCGCTCAGGTCGGCGGAGACGTCGAGGCTGCGTTCGCCGCCGCGGTGCACCCCGCCGATGCCGCCGGTGGCGAACACCCGGATACCGGCCAGCGCGGCGCAGGCCACGCTCGCCGCCACCGTAGTGGCGCCGCACGCCTTGCCGGCCAGCACGGCGGCCAGATCGCGCCGGCTGACCTTCGCGACGTCCTTGGCCGTGGCGAAGCGCGCGATCTCCCCGGCATCGAGCCCGACCCGGACCTTGCCGTCGAGCACGCCGATCGTCGCCGGCACCGCGCCCGCCGCCCGCACGGCCGCGTCCATGCGCCGGACCGCCTCCAGGTTGTGCGGCGGCGGCAGGCCGTGGGCGAGCAACGTCGTCTCCAGCGCGACCACGGACCGCCCCGCCGCCAGCGCCGCCGCGACCTGCGGCCGTATGTCCAGGTAGTCGCTCACCACGGCCGACTATAGCCCCTGGCGCCGCTGCGGACAGCGCCGGGCAAGGGACGCGGGTCTGCCGTCGCATCCCGTTCGGTTTCCGGCGTGCGGATGCTTGCGCGCCGCCGTGAAAGGGTGCATTGACGCCCGATCCATAAGGGCAGGGGTCGCGCCTGTGCTCCAGACCCTCGGGTCCATCGTCTCGCTGTTGCTCGGCGCCGGCATCATGATGCTCGGCAACAGCCTGCTCGGCATCACCCTGCCCCTCAAGATGGACGCGGCCGGCTTCTCGACCGAGATGACGGGGCTCGTCATGGCGGCCTATTTCGGCGGCCTCCTGGTCGGCAGCGTCTACGGCAAGCGGCTGATCACGGAGGTCGGGCACATCCGCGCCTTCGCCGGGTTCGCGGCGATCATGGCGGCGGTGGTCCTGGCCCACCCCATGCTGGTCAATGCGCTCTCCTGGGGGCTGCTGCGCTTCCTCTCCGGATTCTGCATCGCCGGGCTCTTCGCCATCCTGGAAAGCTGGCTCAACGAGCGCAGCGACAACGCGACCCGCGGCCAGGTGCTCAGCGTCTACATGATGGTCTATTACAGCGCCATCATGTCGGGCCAGCTCATGGTCAACCTCTGGGACCTGGAGCGGGTGGAAGGCTTCATGGTGGCGGCCCTCCTGATCTGCCTGTCCCTTGTGCCGGTGGTGTTGACCCGGGTCGAGGCGCCCGACCTGAGCGACCTGAAGGCGTTACGGTTCCGGGATCTCTACAGGGCCTCGCCGCTCGCCGTGGTCGGCTGTTCGGCCGCCGGACTCATGATGGGCTCCTATTACGGCGTCGGCCCGCTCTTCGCGCGGAACATCGGGCTGGGGCTGTTCGACGTATCGCTGTTCATGGGCGCGGTCATCCTCGGCGCCTTCCTGCTTCAGTGGCCGATCGGGCGGCTGTCGGACCGCTTCGACCGGCGCACGGTGCTGCTTTGGATGCTGGTCTTGGCGGTGCTCGCGTGCCTGGCGGCCATCGCCGCCACCGGTATCGGCGACCCGTTGCCGGTCCTGCTCGTGCTCGCGCCGCTGCTCGGCGGCGCGATGACCAGCCTCTATCCGCTCTCCCTCGGCCAGGCCTACGACTACCTTCCCCGGGATCGCTATGTGGCGGCCGCCAGCGGACTCGTGCTCGCCTACGGGATTGGCGCCACGGCCGGACCGGCGCTCTCGGCCCTGGCCATGGGGGCGCTCGGGCCGCCCGCCTTCTTCGGGTTCATCGGCTTGGTCGCCGTGGTCTTCGCCGGCTTTGTCCTCTACCGCATGCGCGTGCGCGCGCCGCTGCCGGCCGAGCAGCAGGAGAGCTTCGTCGCCATGCCGCGCATGTCCCCGGTCGTGTGCGAGCTCGACCCGAGGGCCGCGGAGCCAGCGGAGGTCGAGACCGGCGAGCCAGCCGAGGTCGAACCTGCCGGGCCGGCGGAAGAGATCGCACGCTAGGGCCAAAGATGCCGGAGCAAGGCGTCGGCATCGGCGAGCCGGGAGGCCCCTGGGCGTCTAACGCGGAAATTGAACCGCCGGCGGACTTCGCCGTTGCAAAACTCGGCTATACTCGTTCGTGTACATGATCATGATGCAGTCTTTCGACGACGAGAGGGAGGGACAAGCCAATGCGGGCGGATATCGAATTCAAGACGGACGACGGAGTCACGCTGCGCGGCTGGCACTACACGCCGGACGGGGCAAGCGGCCCGGTGCCCACGATCGTCATGGCGCACGGCTATTCCGCCGTGAAGGAGATGTACCTGGACAGGTTCGGCGAGGTCTTTGCCGCGGCCGGGCTGGGGGCCGTCGTTTTCGATAATCGGAACTTCGGTGCAAGCGACGGTGAGCCCAGGCTGGAGATCGACCCCTGGCAGCAGATTCGGGACTATCGCGACGCGATCACCGCCGCAGGTACGTTGCCCTCGGTGGACAAGGAGCGTATCGGAATCTGGGGTTCGAGCTACAGCGGCGCGCATGTCCTGGTGATCGGCGCGATCGACCGCCGGGTGAAGTGCGTCGTCTCCCAGGTTCCCTTGATCAGCGGCCACCGCAATGCCCGGCGCCTGATCCGTGCCGACGTGATTGCGCCGGTGCAGGCCATGTTCCAGGCCGACCGGGAGAAGCGCTACGCGGGCGAGGCGCCGGGCATGATCGCGGTCGTCTCGGACGATCCGAACGTGCCCTGCGCCCTGCCGACCCCGGACAGCTTCCAGTGGTTCACGGAGACCCACAAGGCGCGCGCACCGTCGTGGCGCAACGAGGTGACCCTGCGTTCGGTCGAGATGTTCCTCGAGTACGAGCCGGGCGCCTACATCGAGCACATCAGCCCCACGCCGCTGCTGTTGGTGGTGGCCGCCAAGGACCATTTGACGGTGGCGGACGAGGCGCTGGCCGCCTACGAGCGGGCGCTGGAGCCGAAGAGGCTGGCGCTGCTTCCGGGCGGGCACTTCGAGGCTTACGTGGAGGCGTTCGACCAGGCCAGCGGCGCGGCCTGCGAATGGTTCGCCAGGCACCTGCTGGGGCGTTGAGGTCCGTGGCCGGTTAGCGCTGCGCGGTTTCCCAGTTGGGGGCGATCCAGACCGGCGCGTTGGACGGCGGCAGGGCGGGGCGGCCGCGAATCATGTCGGCGGCCTTCTCGGCCACCATGATCGTGGGCGCGTTCAGATTGCCGTTCGTGATCGTCGGGAAAACCGAGGAATCGACGACCCGCAGCCGCTCGATCCCGCGCACCCGGCACGCGGGGTCGAGCACCGCCATCGGATCGTCGGCCGCGCCCATCCTGCACGTGCACGACGGGTGATAGGCGCTCTCCGCGTTGGCGCGTATCCAGGCGTCGATCGCCTCGTCGGAGGTGATCTCCTCGCCCGGCTGGATTTCGGGTCCGCGGTACGGGTCCATCGCCGGCTGGGCGATGATCTCGCGGGTCAGCCGGATGCACGCGCGGAAGCCCGCCCGGTCGTCCTCGTGTTCCAGGTAATTGAACAGCACCCGCGGTTTGTCGTGCGGGTCGGCCGAGCCAATGCGGACCGAGCCGCGGCTCTTCGGCTTGTTCGGGCCGACGTGGACCTGGAAGCCGTGACCGTCGAACGCGGCATTGCCGTCGTAGCGCATGGCGGCCGGCAGGAAGTGGTACTGGATGTCCGGCCACTTGATCCCGGCCCTGGAACGGATGAAGGCGCAGGACTCGAAGTGGTTGGTGGCGCCCAGCCCGGTCCTGAACAGGATCCAGCGCGCCCCGATGAGGAACTTGGCAAGGGGTCCGAGCTTGGCGTTGAGCGTGATCGGCTGCGTGCAGCGGAACTGGACATAGACCTCGAGGTGGTCCTGCAGGTTCTCGCCGACCCCGGGCAGGTCGTGCACCGCCTCCACGCCGGCGTCCCTCAGGACGGCGGCCGGGCCGATGCCGGAGAGCTGTAGGATCATCGGCGAGCCGATCGATCCGGCGGACAGGATCACCTCGCGCGCCGCCTTCGCGACGACGCTGCGCCCGCCCCGCAGGTATTCGACGCCGACGGCCGTCCTGCCGTCGAGGACGATGCGCCTGGTCAGCGCGTGGGTGACGACCGTCAGGTTCGGGCGCGCCATGGCCGGCTTGAGGTAGGCGTTGGCGGTCGAGGCGCGCACGCCGTCCTTGACGGTCATGTGCATCGGGCCGAAGCCTTCCTGCCGGTAGCCGTTGTAGTCGGCGGTCTCGGGGTAGCCCGCCTGCTTGCCGGCCTCGATGAAGGCCCTGTACAGCGGGTTCTTCATCTCGTTGCCGTTGCAGGTCGCCAGCGGCCCGTCGGCGCCGCGGTATTCGTCGGCCCCGCCCTTCCAGGTCTCGGCCTTGCGGAAATAGGGCAGGCAGTGCCGGTAGGCCCAACCGGCCGCGCCGTGCGCCTCCCACTCGTCGAAGTCGCAAGCGTGGCCGCGCACGTAGACCATGCCGTTGATCGAGGAGGACCCGCCCAGACCCTTGCCCTGCGGGCAGTGCAGCCGGCGCCCGTCCATGAAAGGCTCGGGCTCGGACTCGAAGAACCAGTTGAACCGCGGCATGTTCATCGGGATGGACAGCGCCGTGGGCATCTGGACGAAGATGCTGCGGTCGCTGCCGCCGGCCTCGAGCAGGAGGACGGTGACGCCCGCGTCCTCGCTCAGGCGGTTGGCCAGCACGCACCCGGCCGACCCGGCGCCGACGATGACGTAGTCGAAGGTCGCGGATTCGGTCATCGCTTGAGCCCTAAGGGTGCGCCGCCCATCGAGGGGCCGGGTGTCCTGTCCTCTTATGTCATTGCCGGACGTGATCCGGCAATCCATTCGGCCGCCGCATGGCCGCCGCGCCATGGATCGCCGGGTCGAGCCCGGCGACGACCAAGAGAAGCGAGTGGCCGCTTACCGATTCGTCCGGCCGCGGTCGATGCCCGGCACGCCTCAATACGGCGCGTCGACGTCGCCGAGTTCGACGTAGACGCTCTTGACCTGGGTGTAGTGCTCGATCGCGGCCAGGCCGTTCTCGCGCCCGATGCCGGAGTGCTTGTAGCCGCCGAAGGGCATCTCGATGGGCGTGACGTTGTAGGTGTTGATCCAGCAGGTGCCCGCCTCGATGCGCGCGATCACGCGGTGCGCGCGGGCGAGATCCCGGGTGAAGACGCCGGCGGACAGGCCGTAGTCCGTGTCGTTGGCGCGCGCCACCACCTCGTCCTCGTCCTCGAACGTCAGCACCGACATGACGGGCCCGAAGATCTCCTCGCGCACGATCGTCATGTCGTCGCTGCAGCCGTCGAAGACGGTCGGCTCGACGAAGTAGCCCCGTTGAAGCGCGGGGTCGTCGGGCCGGCCGCCGCCGATCGCAAGGCGCGCGCCCTCCGCCTTGCCTTTCCCGATGTAGCCCAGGACCTTCTCCATGTGGTCCTTCGAGATGAGCGCGCCGACGTGCGTCTCCGGGTCCATCGGGTCGCCGATCTTCATCCGCGCGGTGCGCGCGATCAGCTTGTCCATGAAGGCGTCGTGCACCGCCGCCTCGACGTAAACGCGCGTGCCGTTCGAGCACACCTCGCCCTGGGTGTAGAAATTGCCGAGCAGGGCGCCCGAGACCGCGTTGTCGAGGTCCGCGTCGGCGAACACGATGAGCGGCGACTTGCCGCCCAGCTCGAAGGTCACCTTCTTGAGCGTGGCCGCGGCGTCGGCCATGACCCGCTTGCCCGTGCCCGCCTCGCCGGTCAGCGAGACCTTTGCGATGCCCGGATGCCGGGTCAGCAATCGGCCGGTCGAGGCGTCGCCCTGAACCACGTTGAACACGCCGTCGGGGACCCCGGCCTCGGTGTAGACCTCGGCCAGCCTGGCGGCCGTCAGCGGCGTCAGCTCGGCCGGTTTGAAGATCATGGCGTTGCCGCAGGCCAGCGCCGGCGCCGACTTCCAGCAGGCGATCTGGATCGGGTAGTTCCACGCGCCGATCCCGGCGCACACGCCGAGCGGCTCGCGCCGCGTGTAGGCGAAGGCGCTGCCCAGATCGACGTGTTCGCCGTGCAGCGAGGCGGCCAGGCCGGCGAAAAACTCGAGGCAGTCGGCGCCCGAGAGCACGTCCACGGTCTCGGCCTCCTGGATCGGTTTGCCCGTGTCCAGGACCTCGAGCTCGGCGAGCTCGCGGTTGCGGTCGCGCAACAGTCGCACCGCCCTGTTGAGGACCCGCCCGCGCTCGGCGCCGGTCATGGCCGACCAGGCCCGGAATCCATCCTTCGCCGATTCGACCGCGCGCTCCACGTCCGCCTCGCCCGCGACCTGGACGGCGCAGATCACCTCGCCGGTCGCCGGGTTGATCGTCTCGAAGGTGCGCCCGGAGGTCGCGTCGACAGGGCCGCCGCCGATGTAGAGCCTCTGCTCGGGCAGGTTGCGCATCGCGTTCATTCCCCGGAAGCCGCTACCATGTCAAATTCGAGAATAGACCGTCTGTCGCCGGCGGTTCAATTCAGCGAGACCGACAGCCGGCAGGGTCGCGTGCGCTTTCTCGTTGATCTGCAGCCCGGTTGCCCGTTGAATTGACGGGAGCGGGCCTGCCACCGGCGCCCGCCGAGGAAAACAAACGGCAAGCATGGCCCGACCACGACCGGGCCGATCAGGGACGGGAGGAGGCCAAAGCGACATGCGGTTGAGACAATTCTTCACAGTGGGAACCATTACGCTCGCACTGGCGGCCGGCTCGGCCCGGGCGGCGGACCCGGGCGAGTGCAGGCAGGTGCATTTCTCCGACGTGGGGTGGAGCTGCATCACGGCGACCACGGCGATCGCCGCGGCGATCCTCGAGGGGTTGGGCTATTCGGCGAAGGTGGACGTACTGTCCGTGCCGGTGACCTTCAAGAGCCTCTCGACCGGGGACATCGACGCCTTCCTCGGCCTGTGGCTGCCGACCCAGCAAAGCATGATCGAACCCTACTTCGAGAAGGGCCAGATCGAGAAGGTGACCCGGAACCTGGAAGGGGCGAAATACACCCTGGCGGTCAATAAGGCGGCCTTCGACGGCGGGGTCAGGAGCTTCGCCGACCTGGACCGGTTCCGGGACAAGTTCAAGGGCAAGATCTTCGGCATCGAGCCGGGCAACGACGGCAACGAGATCATCCAGGACATGATCGACAACGACGCCTTCGGCCTCGGCGACTGGGAGCTGGTCGAGTCGAGCGAGCAGGGCATGCTCACGCAAGTGCAGCGCGCGGCCAGGCGCGATCAGTGGATCGTGTTCCTGGGCTGGGAGCCGCATCCGATGAACCGCCGCTTCGAGATGGCCTACCTCAGCGGCGGGGATGACTTTTTCGGCCCGAACTTCGGCGGCGCGGCGGTCTACACCCTGGCGCCCAGCGGCTACACCGGCAAGTGCGCCAACGTCGGACGTCTGCTGAAGAACCTGAAATTCACGCTCGACATGGAAAACGAGATCATGGGCTACATGCTGGGCGACGGCATGGACCCGCAGGCCGCGGCGATCAAGCTGGTCCAGGCTCACCCCGAGCTGGTCGACCGTTGGCTCTCCGGCGTCACCACGCTGGACGGCGGCGACGGGGCCGCGGCCGTCAAGGCCCATCTGGGCATGATGTGAGAAGGCCGCCGTTCGGGGCATCGTGAGGGGCGGCCGGGCAGGGGTGCGGTCCGGCCGCTCTTTCGTTTCCGGATCCGGCGGGGGAATGGGTAATGGACTGGCTGACGCAACAGATCGAGACCCACAAGATCCCGATCGGTTCCTGGAGCGCGAGCTTCATCGATTTCCTGACCGACAATTTTGCATGGTTCTTCGATGCCTTGGCGGCTTTTCTTGAGAATTCCATCGAAGGGCTGACGGCGCTGCTTCTGTTCTGCCCGCCGTTGATCCTGATCGGCCTGATCGCCGCCCTGACGTACTGGTTGCATCGCTCCGCTCGGCTGGCGGCCGCGATCGCGCTGATGTTGCTGTTCATCATCAATCTCGGATTCTGGGAAGAGACGATCGAGACCTTGGCCCTGATCGTCTTCGCCACGCTGGTCTGTATGGTCGCCGGCGTGCCCATCGGGATCGCCGCCGCGCACCGGCCGTGGCTTTACACGGGCCTGCGTCCCGTGCTCGACCTCATGCAGACGCTGCCGCCGTTCGTATATCTGATTCCGACCATGGTCCTGTTCAGCATCGGCGTCGTGCCGGGTCTCATTTCGACCGTGATCTTCGCCATCCCCGCGCCGATCCGGTTGACCCATCTTGGTATCTCCTCGGTTCCCAAGCCGTTGATCGAGGCCGGGGAGTCCTTCGGCGCGACCAGGCGCCAGCTTCTGTGGAAGGTCGAGCTGCCGTATGCCATGCCGACCATCATGGCCGGTGTGACGCAGACGATTATGCTCGCGCTCTCGATGGTCGTGATCGCGGCCCTGGTCGGCGCCGACGGGCTCGGCAAGCCGGTCGTGCGCGCGTTGAGCCAGGTGAGGATCGAAATGGGCATCGAGGCCGGCTTGGCCATCGTCATCGTGGCCATCCTGCTTGACCGGATCTGCAAGCAGCCGGACCGGAAGAAGTCCGGCGGGTCGTGATCCATGTCCGTGGTCGAGTTCCGCGGCGTCGACGTCATCTTCGGGAAGGCCCCGGAGGACGCGCTCGCCCTGCTCGACCGGGGCGAGGACCGCGAGTCGATCCTCGCCTTGACCGGCAACGTGCTCGGCGTGGCGGGCGCGACGCTGGCCATAGAGGAAGGCGAGATCTGCGTGCTGATGGGTCTGTCGGGCTCCGGCAAATCGACGCTGCTGCGCTGCGTCAACGGGCTCAACAAGGCAACCCGCGGGCAGGTGCTGGTGCGCGACGGCGAGGTGGCGATCGACGTGGTCCGCTGCGATCCCGCCACCTTGCGCCGCCTGCGCATGAACCGCATCGCCATGGTCTTCCAGCAGTTCGCCCTGCTGCCCTGGCGCAGCGTCCACGAGAACGTCGGCCTCGGGCTCGAGCTGCGCGGGATGGCCAAGGAGGAGCGCGACCGGATCGTCGAGGAGAAGCTGCGCCTGGTCGGCCTCGAGCAATGGAAGGACAAGTACGCGCACGAGCTGTCGGGCGGCATGCAGCAGCGCGTGGGGCTGGCCCGCGCCTTCGCCACCGATGCCGACATCCTGCTCATGGACGAGCCGTTCTCGGCGCTCGACCCGCTGATCCGCAACCACCTGCAGGACGAGTTGCTGGCGCTGCAGCGCCGCCTGCGCAAGACCATCATCTTCGTCAGCCACGACCTCGACGAGGCGCTCAAGATCGGCACGCATATCGCGATCATGGACGGTGGGCGCATCGTGCAGTATGGCGAGCCGGAGGAAATTGTTCTAAATCCGGCAAACGATTACGTTGCGGAGTTCGTAGCGCACATGAATCCGCTGAAGGTCCTGCGCGGCGGCTCGCTCATGACGCCGGTCGAGCGCTTGCGCCGCCAGGGCGACGCGGTCCTGCTCGACCGGGAGGGGCGGTTCCGGATCGTGCTCGACGGCGACGGCGCGCCGTGCGGGGTGACCGTGGACGGCAAGGCGGTCGAGCTGCTGCACATCGACCCGGACTCCGACGCGCCGGCGCTCGAGCGGCTCGCGACGGGCCCGGTCGCCCTGATCGCGGCGCCGACCTCCATGTCCATGCACGACGCCATCCAGTTGCGCCATTCGAGCGGCCATCCCGTGGCTCTGCTGGAGGACGGCAGGCTGGTCGGCGTTTGCGGCGACGAGGAGATCTACCGCGGCATCCTGCGCCAGACCGGACTCGCCGGGGCGCGCGGCGCGGCGGACCCGGGGGGCGAGAACGAGGCGTCGTCGCGGAGATTTTCGGCGGCGGCGAACGGGAGCGGGCGCTAGTCCATGAGCGTCGCGAGCCGAACGCGGCCGGGCGCGCCGCGGGGATCCCTTGGGCGCAGCCTGTGGCTCGCGCTGCTGCTCCTCCTGGGCGTCGGACCGGCGCGCGGCCACTACCTCGACCTGCGCGGCACGCTCGTCGAACCGGGCGTGCTCACCGTCGGCGTGGCGCTCACGGGGCGCCCCTTCGCGTATCGCCAGGACGGCCGGGTGCGCGGCTTCGAGGTCGACCTGGCGGCGGCGGTCGCGCATTCGCGGGGGCTCGATCTGAGGATCGTCCAGTTGCCGCGCAAGCGCCTGGCCGCGGCTTTGGCCGCCGGCGAGGTCGACCTGGTCAACACCTTCGCCCTGGACGGTCAGGCGCCTGCGGGCGTCGCCGCCGTGCCGTACCTGCGCGTCGGCGACCACATGATGGTGCTCAAGGGCAATCCCTTCCGCATCCGCAGGGTCGAGGACCTGGCCGGACACACGGTGGCGGCCACCGCCGGCACAACCGCCGAGGCCTTCGCGCACGAGATCAACCGGCAACTCGTCGCCGACGGGCGCGCGGCGATGAACATCCATTCCTTCCCCAACCAGCGCGACACTCATGTCCCGGTTTCGATGGGCCACGCCGCGGCCTATTTCGTTGCCACCGCCTCGGCGCTCGTGCCGACGCTCGATCCGGACTCGCGGGTGCGCGTCTTCGCCGGCGTGTTCCGGCCGCGCCGCGAGGTCGGGTTCGGCGTGCGCGCGGACCACCGCGAGCTCAGGGACGCGGTCGAGCACGCCCTCGCCGCGAAGCTCGCCAACGGGACCTATGACGCGTTGCGCGCCAAGCACGGCATACCCGACGATCTGTCCCCGTTCCGGTAGGGCCGATGGGGAACCGCCGGGCGGACAGGCATATCATGGCGATCAAGGGCATCCTGTTCGACAAGGACGGCACGCTGCTCGACTACGCCGCCACCTGGATGCCGGTCAATCGGGCCGCCGCGCTGGCCGCGGCGGGCGGCGACGCGGAACTGAGCCAGCGCCTGCTGGTGGCCGGCGGATACGATCCGGTGCGCGGCCGCGTGGCGGCGAACACCGTGCTCGCGGCCGGCAATTCCACCGAGATCGCGGCGGCCTGGCTGGAGCATCTGCCCGGCTGGAACGCCGCCCAAGTGATCGAGCTGCTCGACCGGATCTTCGAGCGGGAGGGGGCGGAATGCGCGGTGCCGGTGACCGAGCTCGGGCCCCTGTTCGCGCGGCTCAAAATGCGCGGCCTCAAGCTCGGCGTGGCCACCAGCGACAGCGAGCGCGGCGTGCGGGCGACGCTGCGCGACTTCGGCGTGCTCGACCTGCTCGATTACGTCGCCGGCTACGACAGCGGCCACGGCATGAAGCCGCACCCGGGCATGGTGCACGGCTTCTGCGAAAGCACCGGGCTGGCGGCCGCAGAGGTCGCGGTGGTCGGCGACAACCTGCACGATTTGGAGATGGGCCGGCGCGCGGGCGCCGGCCTCATCGTGGGCGTCCTCAGCGGCACCGGCGAGCGCGACGAGCTGGCCGCGCACGCCGACCACGTCCTGGACAGCATCCTCGGCCTGGAGGCGCTGCTGGACCGTCCATAGGCCCGCGCAGCGGACGGCTCGCCGCTTACGTGATGTTGGTGGCGAGCGCCGCGGCTGTACTCTACACTGGATATCCGTCGAATCGGCGCGCGCGGGGGCGGCGGACGCTGCGCAGAGCGTCCGCGGACGGGAGGAGCCGGATGGCCGAGAACGGACGACACATGACGCTCGGGGTCGTCAGCTTCGGGCTGGCCGTCGGCGTGACCTGGGCCATCTTCGTCTTCCTGCTCGGCGTCATGGCCGCGCTGTTCGGCTGGGGCGTCGAGGTTGCCCAGATGCTCGCATCGCTCTACATCGGCTTCTCGCCGACCGTCGCCGGCACCATCGCCGGCGCGGTCTGGGCTTTCGTGGACGGCATGATCGCGGGAGTCCTGATCGCCTGGTTCTACAACCGCTTCGTGCTCAGGCGCCGCGCGCCCCGGCGAGGCCCGCCGTCGGCTTGAGCCGGGCCGGACGCCTTAGAAACGTGGAGTCGTGGAGCCGCGACCGCGCGCGCGACCGCGCCGGCGACGGATTCCCTCGGCGTCCCGCTCGGGCCGCGCGGTGAGCGGGCCCTCGCCGCTCTGCTGTTGCCGGGCGCCGCTCGAGACCTGGCCGAGGCGGGCGATGATCGTCTCCAGGCTCGGCCGCGGGCCGGGCTCGTGCCCCGTCAACGCCCGGCGCATGGCGGCGATGTGGTCCGGCGTCGTGCCGCAGCAGCCGCCGATGATGCGCGCGCCGGCGTCGCGCGCCAGGCGGGCGTAGTCGGCCATGAGCTCGGGCGTGCCCTGGTATCGGATCGACCCGTCCACGTATTCCGGCACGCCGCAGTTGCTCTTGGCGACCAGCACGTCGCCGGGCGCCGCCGCCTCGCGCAGGCCGAGCAGCGCGGCCAATAGCTCCGCCGGACCGATGCCGCAGTTGCCGCCGTAGGCGACGGGGCGCGGGTTGAGCTCGCGGGCCAGCCCGGCCACCTGGGCCGGCGTGACGCCCATCATGGTGCGGCCGTTGGTGTCGAAGCTGAGCGTGCAGACCACCGGCAGGCCCGTGCTCCGGGCGCCGGTCACGGCGGCGGTCAGCTCCTCCACAGACGAGATGGTCTCGATCCACAGCACGTCGGCGCCGCCCTCGGCCAGCGCCTTGGCCTGCTCGGCGAACGCGGCGGTGGCCTCTGCCATTGTCAGCGGCCCGAGCGGCATGAACAGCTCGCCGGTCGGGCCCATGGAGCCCGCGACCACGACCTCGCGCCCGGCCGCGCCGGCGGCATCGCGCGCCAGGCGCGCGGCCGTGCGGTTGATCTTGCCGACCCGGTCCTCGGCCTTGTGCAGCTTCAGGCGGTTGCGCGTGCCGCCGAAGCTGTTGGTCAGGATGATGTCCGAGCCGGACTCGACGAAGGCGCGCATTTGGGCGAGCACCTTCCCGGGGCGGTCCAGGTTCCACAGCTCCGGCGCGTCGCCGGTCTGGAGCCCGGCGGCGAAGAAGTTGGTGCCGGTCGCGCCGTCGGCGAGCAGCCACGGCCGCGCGGCCAGGAGCCTTTGCAGCAGGTCCGACATGGGCGTGACATCTCCCTCTTGGCGCGCGCCCGCATGGGCG
>JBHHZJ010000052.1:0-24260 GCA_046758005.1 Kiloniellaceae bacterium | reverse complement strand
ACGTCGATGATCGCCTGCTTGTTGATCGCCATGTTGAGCGCCTGGCGGACCCGCTTGTCGTCGAACGGCTTCTTCTGCGTGTTGAAGGCGAGGTAGCCGACGTTCAGACCCTCCTGCTCCAGGACCTTGAGGTCCGGGTCCTTCTTCATGGCGTCGAGGTCGGCCGGGTTGGGATAGGGCATGACGTGGCACTCGCCGGCCTTGAGCTTCTGGTAGCGAACCGAGTTGTCCGGCGTGATCGCGAAGATCAGGTTGTCGATCGCCGCCTTGCCGGCCCAGTAGTCCGGGTGCGCCTTGTAGCGGATCTGCGCGTCCTTGCGATAGGCCACGAGCTGGAACGGCCCGGTGCCCACCGGCTCCAGGTCGACCTTCTCGGGCGTGCCCGCCTTGGCCATGGCCTCGGCGTATTCGGCGGACATGATCGAGGCGAAATCCATGCCCATGTTGGCGATGAACGGCGCCTCCGGCTTGTTGAGCACGAACTTGACGGTGTAATCGTCGACCTTCTTGATGGACTTGAGGATGTTCGGCATGTCCATCGAGACGAAGTACTCGTACTGGCCGCCAGAGACCTTGTGGTACGGGTGGTTCGGGTTCAACTGCCGCTCGAAGCTGAAGACCACGTCGTCGGCGTTGAAGTCGCGGGTCGGCTTGAAATTCTTCGTCGTGTGGAATTTCACGCCCCTGCGCAGGTGGAACGTGTATTCCAGGCCGTCGGACGAGACCTCCCACGATTCGGCGAGCGCCGGGACGATCTTGGTCGTGCCGCGCTCGAACTCGACCAGCCGGTTGAATATCTGGCGCGAGGAAGCGTCGAAGGTGGTCCCGGCCGTGTACAGCGCGGGGTTGAAGCCCTCGGGACTGCCCTCCGAGCAGTACACGAGGGTCTTGGCGTGTGCGCCCGCCGCCAGGCCCAGCGTCACGGCCAGGCCCAGCGCGGTCGCAAGCAATCGGTGTTTCACGAGCGTCCTCCCTTAGCAAATCGAAATGGATAAATTTTGGGCCGGTTGCCCATCGTTTGCGATCATGGCCCGGCCGTCGAGGCGGAGCCTAGGCCCGCAGCGGAAGGACTGTCAACTCACGGAAGATTTATCCGACTCCCCGTTATTCCTTGGCCAGCGCCGCCTCCAGGGTCGGCAAGGCGGTCTTTATGCCGACCCGCGCGCCATCGTCGCGCAAGCGCCGCAAGTCTTCCCGGAGCTCTGCGTCGCGCCGGCCCCGCCCCCACGCCGCGAGCGCCCGCCCGCGGTCGATGAAGAACTCGCTCCATGGCAAGGGTTCGGGCCGGGTGAACTCCTCCAGCGCCGCGGCGTAGCGCTCTGTTGCTTCCCAGTGTCCTTCGGCCAGCGTTGCTTCCATCGCGTCACGATAGAAGAACAGGTGATTGTGTCCGACCGCCCCCGCCTTCAGGATGGATTCGGCTTCGCTCAGTGCCCATCGGCGTTCACTCCCGTCCGGGCTGGCAAGAGCGAGCGTGCCCAGGATGCGGGGTCCTTCGAAGCCGACCCCCGTCTCCCGGCTCACCTCGAAGGCACGGCGAGCCAGCGCGACGGCCTCGGCGGTTTGTCCGCAAGTCAACGTAATCCTCGCCCGCCAGCCAAGGACTGTGGCTTCGAAACGGCGCGCCCCTAGGCGTTCTATCAAGGCCTCCGTGCGATCAATCTCGAGCGAGGCATCATCACGGTGGTCCAGTTCCGCAAGGGAGAAGAACGCACTCAAGCGCCCGTTCAACTCGGCGCGGTGGTGCCCGACCTTGGCCGCCGCCGCCGCCGCCTCGCGGCTAACCTCAAGGGCGGATATTGGGCCGTCCAGATATAGGGCGGTATGCCCGAGCATGGCCAGGTTGGCGACCTCGATCTGGCCAAACCCGTGGTGCCGGCAGAGATCGACACAGCGTCGGAAATTGTCGTGGGCCGTCGCCATTCGCCCCATGGCATACTCGGCATCGCCGAGTCCGCCCAGGGCCTCCGCCTCGGCTTCGGGCGAGCCGGCGCGTTGGGCATGGGTCAGGGATTTGCCATGCGCCTCAAGGCACGCCTCCATCCTGCCGAGGGGGAAATGGAGGTTGCCGCGCAAGTGATGAATCTGCGCCAGCTCCCGCTCAAGACTCGCCCGCCGCGCCAGGCTCTCGGCCTCGTCGAGAGTATCGAAGGCGCTGTCGAACTCGTCGGTGATCCGCATCCCCGCGGCCAAGCCGATCAAGGCCTGGCATTGCTCGGCGTCGTTCCCGGCATGTTCGAGCGCCTGCCTGTACGCCTGCAGGCTCTCTGGTATCGAGCCCAGATCGTGCAGCATATGCCCCTTCATGCAGGTCAGGACGAACTTGTCCGCCGGTAAACTCGCCAACGCCAGCCCGCGCTCTACGAGATGGACCGCCCGCTCGTAGTGATGGCTCGCCGCCTGTGCCCGCGCGGCTTCCAGATAGGCCCGCGGCGCGACGGGGTCGTCGGCGCGGTCCAGGTGTTCGGCATAGAGGACCGGGTCGCGCTCACCGAACCAGTCCGCCGCGCGCCGGTGCAGTTCCCGCCTGCGACTCTTGAGCAGGGAGGAGTACACGCCCTCCCGGATGAGGGCGTGGGCGAAGAGATAGTCCTCGCCTTCGGGATGCACGAGGTAATGATCGATCAGGCCGCCGCAGGAATAGCCCGGATCCTCGATAAGGCGCCGCAGGGTGTTCAGGTCGAACCGTTGGCCGATCACCGAGGCCGTCTGTAGGGCCTGCTTGTCGGCCGCCGGCAGGCGATCCATGCGGGCCAGAACCAGGCTCTGGATGGAGGCCGGCACGGCGGCCTCCTCGCTTTCCTCGGCGTTGCGCAGCAGCTGTTCGAGAAACAGCGGGTTGCCCTCCGCGCGCTCGACGCAACGCAGCGCGGCGCGGGTGGTCGCGTCCATGAAACGGCTGGCCAGCGCGAGCGCCTCGGCCTTGCGCAGCGGGCCGAGGTCGATGGTGACGAGGGGACTGCCTCGGGTCGTGCTGCGCCAGGCACTGTCCAGCGGGTCGCCCTCGACCCGCGTGGTCATGACGACCACGGTGGGGCAGTCGCGGACCGCGGCCGTCACGGCCGCAAGGTGCCCGAGCGTGAGCGAGTCCGCCCAATGCACGTCCTCCACGATCAAGAGCATGGGCCGATCGGCGCTCGCCGCCTTGATCAGTTCGGCCACGGCCTGCTGCTTGCCGCGATTGCGCGTCGCGTTGTCCATGGCGTCGTACATGGAGCGCTCCTCCGTGGCTTGCGGCAGGTCGAGCAGGTCGTTCAGGAAGACCCGCTGGTCCGGCTCCAGCCAGCCGGCGTCCAGCGCCCTGTGCACGGCCGCCGCGCGCTCGGCATCGTCGGCGGCCGACGTGCCGAGCAGGCTGCGGACCAGGGCGCGGATCGCGTCCTGTCCCCTGCCGACGCCGAAGTCGAGGACCAGGGCCTTGTGACCGGCGAAGCCCCGCCCCTCCGCCATCGCGGCGAACTCCTCGACCAGGCGGGTCTTGCCGATGCCGGCCTCGCCGCGCAGCAGAAGCGCCTGGCCCGCGCCGGACTCGCGGCAGGAGTCCAGGACGCCGGCGAACTGGCGCAACTCGCTGCGCCGGCCCACGAAGGGGCCGCGCGTGGCCTCCGCGGCGCGGCTGCGCATTCTGAGCGCGCGCCACGCGCCCACCGGCTTGTCCAGGCCCTTGATCTGCACCCGACCTATGGACTCGCAATCGACGGCGCCGGCGACCGCACGATGGACCGCATCCGCGACCAATGTCTCGCCGGGCCCGGCGAGTTGGTCCAGGCGGGAGGCGAGGTTCACCGATTCCCCGAGGACGGTGTACTCCTGCCGGTTTTCCCGTCCCAGGCCGCCGGCCACGACCTCGCCGGACGCAATTCCCGCGTGGACCTGCAGCGTCCGGCCCGCCTCCTCGCTTATCGCCGCCATTGCCTTGTGAATGTCGAAGGCCGCGCGGACGGCCCGCACCGCGTCGTCGCCATGCGCGACCGGCGCGCCGAACAGCGCCATCACGGCGTCGCCGATGTGTTTGTCCACCGTGCCGCCATAGTGCTCGACGATCCCGTCGGCGGCCTCGAAGAACCGGCTGACCAGCGCGTGCACGTCCTCGGCGTCGAGCGCGGCGGAAAGCTCTGTGAAGCCGGCCAGATCGACGAAAAGGACGGCGACCTGCCGGCGCTCGCCGCCAAGGGCCCCTGCATCCGTCCCCTTGGGTGGCGCCGGTCCGGGCGCTTGGGCGGGGGGCGCGGCCAGCGGCTTGCCGCAGCCCCCGCAGAACTTGGCGTCGGGCTGATTCTGGAACCCGCAGTCGGGGCAGGCGAGGGCCAGCGGCGCGCCGCAACCGGCGCAGAAACGTCGGTCGCGCGTATTCTCGGCCCCACACTCGAGACAGCCCATGCCCCGTCCCCGCATCGCTCACGCAGCCAGGGGACCCAAGTCCCCGGCCGCCATGCTAGGCGCGGAGCCGAGTCGCCTTCAAGAAACCGATCCCGCTCGCGGCCCGAGGCTCGTCGCGACGGAGAACCTCGCCGGCTTGGCGCGCGTGGGCGCCTGCATGCTTCGGCAAGCGGAGATTGCGGCCGGCCCCGCGCCTGTCGAAGGGCGGGGCCTCAATCGGGAATCAATTGCGGCCCGGTCTCAGGCCCGCGATTCGAACCGCTCGAGGAACGTGGGCAGCGCCAGCGTCCGCGGGCCGTCGTCGAAGATCGTGCTGGCCCGGTGGAGCCGGCAGTTGTAGCGGACATGGGGAATTCCGCTTTCGTGGTCCTCGATGCTCAGGATCCGGGCCGTCTCGACCACGTGCTGCGCGCTCATGCGCGCGAAGGTCGCGCCGGCCTTGAGCCGGTTCCAATCGACCTGTTCCCGCTCCCGAGCCGCGCGCCACCTGCGCACCCGGTTGGCAAAGATGCCCATCGCACATTCCCTTGTTTTTGTCGCCGGCGAATATTGGCCGGCGTTGGCCTGCTTACAGCTAGCGCCCATCCTGCTGAAATTTCCCTTATCCAAGTTGTGGCAAATAAAAGGCAGTCCGCCGCGCCGGGCGCTCGTCAACAACGCGGATCTAGCGGAGGCCGAGAGGCTGGTGTAGGCTGCAGGCGTGCATTTCTTAGCCCGCCGGGCACAGAAATGTCACAGAGCGCTCGGGCTTGGCTCTGCTATCGTTGGGGGTGAGGCCGAGGACGCAGCGCGGGGGATGCGATTTATTCGAGGCCTTGAGGGATGTTCTTGAACATTGGCGTGGCCCGTGACCAGCGCAGGGCGCGGGCCGATGTTGGGGCTTGGCCGGAGCCGTCCGGCGGCAGCCACACGATCATCCATGCCGATCTCGCGGTCACCGGCGAACTGGTGACCGACGGCCATGTCGAGGTGGGGGGACGGATCGAAGGCACGATCAACAGCCGTACCGTCGCCGTGCGCGAGAGCGGTTGGGTCGAGGGCACGATCCTCGCCGATTCCGCCGAAATACGCGGCACGGTGATCGGCTCGGTGCGCGCCAACAACGTCACGGTCGGCAAGGATGCCCGGGTCATCGGCAACATCTTCCACAACACGCTGACGATCGAGCCGGGCGCGTTCCTCGACGGGCGCCGCCCTTGGCGGCCGCACATCGACCGCAAGCTGGACTCCGCCTGAGGATCGACACTGCACGCGAATGGAGGACCTAATGTTTTCACAAAGCACCAAGTCAGCGGACCCGCAGGCGCACGCGCAAACGAGGCAAGGCGCGCCCACGCCCACGCCCACGCCTACGCCCGCGCCCGGGCGGACGACCGGGGAGCCCTCGATCATCAGCGCCGACCTGCGGGTGGTCGGCGACCTGCACTGCTCGGGCGACCTGCAGGTCAACGGCAACGTGGAGGGCGACATCAAGAGCCAGTCCGTGTCGATCGGCGAAGGCGCACACGTCCAGGGCTCCGTCGTCGCGGATACGGTGCACATCTCCGGCACCATCCGGGGCCAGATCGAGGCGCCGGCGGTGACGGTGGCGAAGTCCGGCAAGGTGATCGGCGACATCATGCACCAGACGCTGGCGGTCGAGGCCGGCGCGTACCTGGAGGGCAACTGCCGCCGCCTCGAGGCCAAGAAGACGGCGGAGCCGGCCGGCGTGTCTTCGCTCAAGCCGCCCAAGACCGAGACCGCCGAAGCGGAGAAGAAGGCCGCCGGCGCGTCGTGACGCGCCCGGCCTTTGGCGGCATGGTGTGATCCGTCACTGAGCGACCGGTCAAAAGGCCGGCCTAATCGCCAATTTTGGCGGGGCGCTCCGCCCCTGACCCGGCCGCTTGCCGCGGCGCGGGCTTGACCTCGTGCCCGCGGCCGTCCGCCCGCGCCGCCCCGCGCGCCGGGCGCGGCGCCCGGTTCGTCAGGACGATCCCGGCGGCGATCAGCCCGACACCCATGAGGTGGTACGGCCGGAATGCCTCGCCAAGAAAACCGATCGCCATGGCGGTGGCTAAGACCGGGATCAGATGCATGAACGGTCCGGCCTTGCTCGCCCCTATCTGTGCGACGCCCCGGTTCCAGAAGATATAGGCGATCAGCGATGCGAAGAGCGCCAGGTACCCGATGCTCAGCAGGCTCGCCGCGTTGACCGCGAAGCCCCCGAGGGCGGCGAATTCCCAGAGATAAACGGGAAGCAGCAAGGCGACGCCGACGCACATCAAGGAGACAAGCAGGATCACGGGCGGCAAGACCGTTGGCCGGCGTTTCAGCAGGACGGAGTAAAGCGACCACAGCGGCACCGCGCCGAGCATCCAAAGGTCACCCGCGTTGAATCTCAGCCCCGCCAGCACCCCGGGGTCCGCCCGCGTGATGATGGTGAGGACGCCAAGGAGCGACAACGCGATGCCGAGAACCTGTCGCCGCCTCAGGACCTCCCGGTCCAAGCCGAACGCGATCGGGGGGATGACCATCGGCACCGCGGCCATGAACAAGGCCGCGTTGATTGCCGTGGTCGAGGCGAGCGCGAGGTAGATGAAGCTGTGGAACGCGCCCACGCCCGTGACCGCGAGCAGCAGGAGGATCCGCCAGTTCTGCACGATGGCCGCGCGGTATTGCCACAGGCCGGCGGCGGTGAATGGAAACAGGATGGCCAGCGCGATGCACCAGCGCCAGAAGTTGAGCGCGATCGGCGGGATGTCGTCGGAAACGGCCCGGCCGATGACGAAATTGCCGGCCCAAAATAGGCAAGCGACCCCGAGCAGCAGGTAAGGCGACGGCTCAAAGCGCATCGGAAATCCCGATACGCGGCGGCGTGTGCCTCGAGGCGGGCGCGCGGACCGGCCCGGCCGGCCAACGGGCGGTCAAAACAGCCACTGGGCGATCGAATCGCGGTACCGGGCCTCGAACGCGGCCTTGGTGCCCTCGATCTTGTTGCCGCCCAACTCCAGCACGTAGATGTAGTCGGCCACGCTCGTCCCGGCGATGACGTTCTGATCGACCATCAGGATGGTCCGGCCATCGTCGGTGCACAGGCGGCGCAGGTGGTCGTAGATGACCGCGCTCATCTTCGGGTCGAGCCCGACCGTCGGCTCGTCGACCAGCAGCAGCCTGGGGTCGGTGAGCAGGGCCCGCTGGACTTCGAGAAGGCGCTGCTGGCCGCCGCTCAGGTCGCCGGCGCGCCGGTTCCTGAACTCGTGCAGGATCGGCGCCGCCTCGAAGGCGCGCTCGACCGCCGCGGCGACGCGGCGGCGGTCGCGGCGGAAGATCCAGGCGCCCATTTCCAGATTCTCGCGCACCGTCAGGTGGGGAAACACGTTGCGCCGCTGGGCGATGTAGGCGATGCCCATGCGCACGAGCTGGTTGCTGCGGATGCCGGCGATGTCCCGTCCCTCGTAGGTGATCGCGCCGCGGTGCGGGCGAAGCTGCCCGACGATACACTTGAGCAGGGTGGACTTGCCCACCCCGTTGGCGCCGATCACCGTGGTGAGCTGGCCCGGACGCGCCTCGACCGTCAGCCCGCGCAGGATGTCGATGTCGGCGGCGTAGCCGGCGTAGAGGTTTTCGGCCCGCAGCGTCACGACGCCGCCTCCGAGGTCTTGGTCCCCAGATAGGCCCGCAGCACCGCCGGGTCGTTACGGATCGCCTCGGGCGGGCCGGCCCCGATGACGCGGCCGTTCTGCAGCGCGACGATCCGGCCGCACAGGTCGAAGATCGACCCCATGTCGTGGCTGATCAGGATGATGCTGGTGCCCTGGGCGTTCCAGTCGCGGATCGTGTCGTGCATGAGGCGCTTGAGCGTTGGGTGCACGCCGCCGAACGGCTCGTCGAGCAGCATAAGCTTGGGGTCCAGCATCATGACCCGGCCGAATTCCAGCAGTTTCGCCTGGCCGCCGGACAGGTTCCCCGCCCGCTGCTCGGCCAGATGGTCAAGCTCCAGGCGGTCGAGGATGCCCCGGGCCTTGTCGCTGGCCGTCCGGCGCCCCTCGGACCAGTCGACCAGGCCCGGCACCAGGAGGTTCTCGAGGACGCTGATGCGCCGGAAGATTTTGGTGACCTGAAAGGTGCGGGCGATCCCCTCGGCGGCCAAGGCGGACGGCTCGCGCCCGTCGATGGGGCGGCCTTGGAACGCGGCCGTCCCCGCGTCCGGCGCATAGAAGCCGCTCAGCACATTGAGAAAAGTGGTCTTGCCCGAGCCGTTCGGCCCGATCAGGCCGACCAGCTCGCCCGCCTCGAGCTCGAGGGAGACGTGGTCGAGCGCGGTCACGCCGCCGAAGCGCTTGACCAGGCCCTCGGCGACGAGCTGCGCCGTCACGGCCGCCCCCGCGCGGCGGAAAGGCGCCGGGCGAGCTCCCCGAACAGGCCGTTGGGCGCGAAGCGCAGGACCAGGATCACGACGACGCCGAACAGCGTCATGCGCCACTCGCCGATCTCGCGCAGGGCCTCGAGCAGGACCTCCAGGAAAATCCCGCCGAGCGCCGCCGTGAAGATGTTGTGGAAGCCGCCGATCACCGCCATCGACAGGATGAAGCCCATCTCCTGGATCGACATCATCGAGGGCGCGACCAACTGGACGAAGTGGGCGTAGAACCCGCCGGCGATCCCGGCGATCACGCTGCTGAAGGTGAACGCGAAGATCTTCCAGCGCACCACCTTGACGCCGAGGCTGGCGGCGGCGTCCTCGTCCTCCCGGATGGCGGCGAAGAACAACCCGATGCGCGAGCGCAGGACCAGCCACATGACGATCAGACAAACGAGCAGGAGCGCGAAAAAGGCGTAGTAGTAGGGCGCCCTTTCGGTGGTCTCGAACAGGGCCGGCGCGGCCAGGCCGAGGCTGCCGCGCGTGATCTCGTGCTCGGCGGTGATCGTGATCCGCACGATCTCGGAGAAGGCGATCGTGGTCAGGCCGAGGTACGCGCCGTGCAGGCGCAGGCACAGGCGGCCGATGGCCAACCCGGTCAACCCGGTGACCAGCCCGGCGAAGGGGATGGCCACGACGAGCGGCAGGCCGATCCCCGTGCTGGCCAGCACCGAAGCGTAGGCGCCCAGCCCGCTCATTGCGGCGTGGGCGAAGCTGATCCGCCCCACGTAGCCGACCAGCAGGCTCCAGCTCGAGGCCAGGATCGCGTAGTAGAACCCGATGGTCAGGATGTAGATCCAGTAGTCGTCGAACCCGAGCAGGGGCACGGCGAGAAACGCCGCCAGCACGGCCGCGCCCGGGACCAGCCGCCGGGGTCCGCCCGCGCCGCTCATGCCCGGCGCGACTTCTCGCCGAACAGCCCGTGGGGACGAAAGACCAGCACGAGCACGAGCAGCACCAGGCCGTAGGCGTCCTTGTAGGCGAGCGCCCGGGTCGTGTCCGGGATCAGCACGGTGGCCAGGTTCTCGACCTGGCCGAGGATGAGCGCGCCCAGGATCGCGCCCGGCACCGAGCCCAGGCCGCCGAGCACGACGATCACGTATGCCTTGATCACGGGAATGACGCCCATGGTCGGATAGACCAGGAACACCGGCCCGATCAGCGCGCCCGCGGCGCCGGCCAACGCGCCGCCCAGGCCGAAGGCGAACATGCCCGTCAGCTTGGCGTCGACGCCGACCACGGCGGCGGTCTCGCGATCCTGCGCCACCGCCCGGATCGCCTTGCCCGCCCAGGTGTATCGCAACACGTAGAGGACGAGCGCGATGAGCCCGATCCCGACCGCGGCGGCGGTCAGGCGGTCGCCGCTGACGATCAGCTCGCCGATCTCGATGCGCCCGCGCAGGATCGCCTCGGGGCGCTTGGTCCACGGGCCGAAGATGCCGAGCATGAGGTTCTGCAGGAGGATGGCCAGGCCGAAGGTGATCATGATGGCGTACTCGTCGGCGCGCTCGACCTTGCCCTCGTGGATCGGGTCGATGAGCAGCCGCTCGACCGCCATGCCGACGACCAGGAGCGCCGCGCAGGCCACCAGCACCGCCGCCACGGGCGGCAGGCCGAGCAACGACGCGAAGACGTAGTAGACGAAGCCGCCGAGCATGTAGAGCTCGCCGTGGGCGAAATTGACGATCTTGAGCACGCCGAAGATCAGCGACAGGCCGAGCGCGGTGAGCGCGTAGAAGATGCCAATGATCAGGCCGTTGATGACCTGCTCGCTCAACGCCAAGAAACTCATGGCGTGCGCTGCTCGGGCCCCTGACGGCCCCGTTGAAGATCGTCCACTAAGGTCATGATATCAGGTTGGATTATGGCGCCGCGCGCCCCGGGTTCGGGCCGCCCGCCGGCGCGGCGCCCCAGTGTGCACGCACGGCGCGCCCGTGAAAACCCCAAATGTCGGCGCGCGCTCTCAATCCGGCCCGCTAAACCTCTGGGATGCCTTGCAAACGCCGGGACCCTGCCCTAGGATTTGCGGCGTCCACCACGCAGGCGAGCCGGACATGACCGGCGCGGGATGCCGCGACGCCGAACCGGAGGTCCGGGCGGCATGTCCCTGGCGCGGTGGCGATGGAACAGGGAGGAAGAAAACATGATCCGGCACATCAACAGGTGGTCGCTGCCGGCCGCCGCAATGGCGCTCGTGCTGCCGCTGGCTCTGGCGCACGCGGCAGAGACAATCAAGATCGGCGGCATCGCCCCGCTCTCCCCGCCCGGCGGCGTGCAGACGGGCGAATCGCTGCGCGACGGCATGAAGGTGGCCGTCGAGGAGCTCAACGCCGCGGGCGGCCTGCTCGGCAAGAACGTGGAACTGATCGTCGAGGACACCTCCGGCGTCCCCGAGAAGGGCGTCGCCGCCTTCGAGCGCCTGGCGAGCAAGGAGAACGTGGTGGCCGTGACCGGCAGCGCGCACAGCGCGGTCTGCGCCGCGGTCGGGCCCGTGGCGCACAAGCACGGCATCGCCTTCATCGCCGGGGAGTGCTGGTCCGACAACGTGACCGGGGCGCAGATCCCGGAGGTGTTCCGGATCACCGTGGCCAATTCGCTGGTCTATTCGGTCGCCGCCGACTGGGTGAAGAGCGTCGGCTTCAAGCACATCGCGATCATCGGCGAGAACTCGGACTGGGGCCTCGGCGTCATCGACGTGTTCAAGAAGAACCTGGAGGGCACGGGCGCGCAGGTGACCTCGTTCACCGCCGAGCGCACGGTCACCGACTTCACCCCGCAACTGCTTCAGCTCAAGCGGGCGGACCCGAAGCCCGACCTGCTGATCGCCGGATTCACCGGCGCCGGCCTGCTGCAGATGCTGCGCCAGTCCTACGACCTGGACCTCGCGCCGAGCAAGGAGACCGCGGTGTTCGCCGCCGGCGCCGACGTCCTCGAGCCCGAGTTCTGGAAGACCATGGGCAAGGACGGCGTCTACGTGATCGGCAATCCGGCGGGCCTTCCGGGTAAGCCGGACACGCCGCTGTCGCGCAAGTTCAGCGAGGCGTTCCAGAAGGCGACCGGCCGGCCGGCCAACTCGGTCGCGATGGAGGGCTACGACGGCGTCATGGTGATCGCCGAGGCGATCAAGGCGGCCGGAAGCGCCGATCGCGGCAAGATCACCGAGGCGCTGCGGGCGCTGAAGTGGGAAGGCACGCGCGGCACGATCTACTTCCCGCAGAAAAAGCAACCCGCCTGGGCCTTCCAGCAGTGGCCCGACGTGCCGATCTTCGTGATCCAGTACGACCGGCCCGACCAGCTTCCGGAGAACGCGCAGATCCTCTGGCCGCGCGGCCAGGCGACCACCGACAAGCTGCTGCTCAAGCCGTAACGCGACGGCCGGCCCGGCCGGCGGGCGGGGAGGGTCCGCCCTCCCCGCCCCTGCCGCGGCAGCTTGCCGGGCATGGCCGCCGCCGCGCGTTGCGCGTCCCGATGCGCCATACCATCTACCGGGCTGGAGACACGTTCCCGCCCGACTCGGCGTCTCACCCAGCTCGGACCATGAAAAAGCGCGCGAAGAAAGGACCCGCACCCGGCGGCAAGCCCAAGGACCCTCGGGCGGCGATGCGCAACGCGCGGCGCACGGCGCAGACCCGCAAGCTGCTCGGCACGCATTACGCGAACAAGTACCGGAAGGGCGCCTCGTAACCGCAGCGACCTTCGGGGAGGTTTCGGGGATGCGCGATCAGGTCTTTTTCCCCTGTTGTCACCCTCGCGCTTGACGCGAGGGTCCATCCATCAGCGAGACTGCGACCTCGATGGATTGCCGGGTCATGCCCGGCAATGACAAATTGAAGAACGGGTTGTGCCAACCCATTGATCGATAGCGCTTCATTTCGAGCCGGGCACTATGACGATATTCCCGCGAACTCGTGGAAATAATCAACCGGGTTGGTTAACAAACGTGGTTAACAAGAGAATTATATTTCTTAAGTTTTCTGTCATTGACCAAGTGGATATGAGGCACTAACATGTTGCTATCGCGATTATGCTTTATCATTCATAATAATCGCGCGGACGATTTCGGGCCGCCTCAACCGCCGGTGAGGAATGACAAGAAAATTGAGATCGGCATTCGCGTGCGCGGCGCTCCTGTCGGGGGCGTTGTTCGCGCTGGCGAATCCCGCGCGCGCGACGCTGATGTTGGAGTTCAGGTTCGACAATCCCTTGCCCGCCGGTTTTCCTTCCAGCGGGCCGCCGCAGACCCAGGCGGGCGCGACCTGGACGCGCGGGGACCTTTCGGTCACGGCGACCTGCGCCGAGCAAGGCAATGACGGGTGTTCGGTGACGCAGAACGCGGAAGGCCTGGGTGTCCGGGATCATTTTTTCGACAGCTCCAACATCGACGGACTCGGCGACAACGAGCAGCTGATCCTCACCTGGTCGCGACCGGTCAAGATCCTGCGCATCGATTTCGAGAGGGTGGGCCGCTACGACGAGTCGGCCTTGATTATCGACGGCGTCCTGAAGGCGGCCGGCTATATCAAACAAGCGTTGGGAATTCCGAGCGCGACGGCGACCTGCGCCGGGGTCGATGACGGCCTCGGCGGAACCGAGTGCGAGATTTCTCTCGATCTGGTCGCGATGAACTTCGTCGGGACCCGGATCGCCTTCGGAGACTCTCTTGGCCTGGGATTCAGCCTCGATCCGTTCGATTCCTTCCGCGTCGAGTCGATCGTGGCTATGCAGGTTCCCGAGCCAGGCAGCCTGGCGCTGATGGCGGTGGGCTTTTCCGGACTCGGCGTCATCTTCCGTCATCGCCGGCGCCGGCCCGCGGCGCGCAGGATCCGAGGTCGTTCGCCCCTGCGGTGAGGCGATATTTGCGCCGACCGCGGCGAGCCGGACCACCCTAAGCTTATCACCGATGTTGCCGTCGCGAGGCGGCGGACGCCGCGCCGCCGCGAAGCGCGGAGCAGACGCACCCGCTCCTGCCACGGCGCGTCGGGCGCGGCCTCGAGCCGACGAGTTGACCTTTGCCCGGACTTGACGTTCGATGGGCCGTGACCTCGGTCCTCTTTCTCGGCTTTCTGATCGGCCTGCAGCACGCGCTGGAAGCCGACCACCTGGCCGCGGTCGCCAGCCTGGCGGCGCGCAGCCGTTCCGTGGGCGCGCTTGCCCGGCACGGCGCCGCGTGGGGCGTCGGCCACGCCCTCACCCTGCTCGTGTTGGGCGGGGCGGCGCTGCTGCTCGGCCGGAACGTTCCGGGCGAACTGGCGCGGTGGTTCGAGTTCGGAGTCGGCGTCATGCTGGTGCTGCTTGGCCTCGATGTTCTGCGGCGCCTGGTGCGGAAGCGGGTGCACGTCCACGTCCACCGTCACGGCGACGGCGTGGTCCACGTGCACGCGCACTCCCACGCCGGCGAACCGGGCCCGCACGATCCGGCGCGCCACGAGCACGCGCATCGCCGGGACCTTCCGCTGCGGACCCTCGTCGTCGGCATGATGCACGGCCTGGCCGGTTCGGCGGCGCTGTTGGTCCTGGCGCTCGCCGCGGTTCAGTCCGCGTGGCTCGGGATCCTCTACATCCTGATCTTCGGGCTCGGCTCGATCGTCGGCATGACCGCTTTGTCGGCGCTCATCGCCGTGCCGCTCGGCTATTCGGCGCGGGCGCTCACCTGGGCGCACCGCGCACTGCAAGGCGGCATCGGGTGCCTGACCGTCCTGATCGGCGTGTTGGCCATTCTTGACACAGGGGCGCCGGCATGGCGGGCGAGCTGGTGAACCCGCGCGCCGAAGAGCAGGCGAGAGGATGCCACTCAATGCTTGGAGGCTTCGTAGACCGCGCGGGCGAGGAACTCCGCGGCGTCGAGCCGGGCGCCCGCCTCGTACGTCTTGCCGTTGCCGGCGGCCCTCTTGGCTTCCTCGTAAAGGCGGCGGGCGAGGGCCAAGCGCGCGTGCAGGGCGTTGATCGCTTCGAGGCTTGGCAGGTGGCCCTTCTTCGCGTTGGTATACATCTCGTCCGCCGCCTCGACGGCCTGGCCCACGGCCTCGACGCGCCGGTCGAGCGAAGCCGCCAACGACCCGGTTGCGAGTGCCGTCAGAGGCGAAGCGAAGAGCAGGGTGACAAGTATGGCAGAGAGCAGCCTGCGCACGGTCGTCCTCACGAAAATGCGAAATCGTGTAATAAGATGATAACAGCCGGCTCCGGCCTGCGGCAACGCGGCGCGCGTGTTGCGGTTCTGGCGTTTGCCGTCACTTCGTTCATCGGTGCCGCCCGCCCGGCGGCGGCGCCCGACCCGTTCGACCTCAGGCCCACCGACTGGCGGCTCGGCGACTGGCAAGGCCTGGCGCCGGGCGGACAGACCTGGGCGCTGATCGGGTTCTCGCTCGGCTGGCACGGCGTTTCCGTGGCAACGGGGCGGAGTCCCTCGGAAGACGCCGTGGCCGGGCACCGGGCGATGCTGAGCGACCTCACGGCCCGGTCCGGTCCGGACGTTCGATGGGCGGCGGCGCTTCTGCGCGCGCAGGCCCGCGAGCCGCTGCCGCGCTTCGCGGTGACCGGCGAGACGTGGATGGGCCTGCCGGTCAGGCAAAGACTAGCCGCGCTGCACGGCGTCTACGCCGGGGCCTACGCCCGGGCGATCGCGGATCTGCTCGGCCCCGAGGCGGACGAGAGCGCGCTGGAGGTGTCCTTCGCCGGGGCGCGCCGCCTGGTCAAGCCGAAGCTCGCCCTGGCTCCACCCCTCTTGTTCGCGCGCCTGTCGGACTGGTACTTCTACACCAACCGCCGCGCGGCGCCGCTCGTCCGCGCGATCGAGACCATCGCCGGGCAGATCAGGCAGCCATGAGCGCGCGGGAGACAAGGGGGACGCACGGCCGACGCCGTCCCGCCGCGACCGGCGCCGCGGTCCTGTTCGTGACCGCGCTCTGCGCATGGGGCGCAGCGGCGGCCGCAGCCGACTTCGACGCCGGGATGCGGGCGGCGAACATGCGCGATTACGCCACGGCGCTGCGCGAATGGCGGCCGCTGGCGGAGCAGGACGATATGCGCGCGCAATACTACCTGGGCATGCTCTACGAGGAAGGCCGGGGCGTTCCGCGGGACCCCGGCGCGGCGGCCTCCTGGTACCGGCGGGCCGCGGCGCAGGGCCACGCCCAGGCGCAGAACGCGCTCGGCATTCTCTACGTGCAAGGCTCGGGCGTGGGCCGCGATCCCGTCGCGGCCTACAAGTGGTTCGCGCTGGCCGCGCGCAACGGCGACGGCTTCGCCGGGCGCAACCTGGCGAAGCTCGCCGGCATGCTCTCGGCCGAAGAGATCGCGCGCGGCGAGCAAAGCATCCGCGACCACGTATCCGGGAACGGGCGATGAGCGAGTCCGCCGTGTCCAGGCTCGCGCTCCTCGTTCTCGGGCTCGGCCTTGTCATCCCGTTCGGCACGTCGGCGGCCGAGGAGCTATTGGTCAAGGGAATGGGGCGCACCGTCGGCTGGGTCGTCGCCGCCGACACCCGGACCCTGGCGTTTCGCGACTGCAACGGGCGTCTGCATACGACCCACGACGGCCGGATCGAGCGCACCGGCCAGAGGTGCCGCGCGGGCGTGCGGAGCGAAGCGGGCACGGTTCCCGGAACACTCGTCGCGATCGATGCGGGAAAACGGATCGTCGGACTGCAAGCCGCCGACGGCGCGATCGAGGCCTACTATTATCCGCCCGCGCACACCGGCGCGAAGGACGAGGGGCCAACGTCTCTGGTCGATCTCGAACCCGGCGCCGATGTCCTGGTGGAGACACGGGTTCCGGGCCGGGCCGAGGCCATTCGCCGGCGCTGATCGGGCCGCGCGCGCGGCGTCGGACTTGTTGAAAGTCAGAATCCCGTTCCATTTCGGGCGCTTACATGATTAAAATAGCGACAGCGATGTGCCCACGGGGTTTGCTTCCAAGAAGCGTGTCGAGCGAAGGCGCGGAGCCGGAGACGACATTGCCATCGCGGAGACGCGAGGCCGTACGAGGCGGCACCATTGCGCGGCCTGCGAGAACCTCCAACGGAAAACCGCCCGGCGGAGGCCTTGAAACACAAAACCATGGGGAGGAGCATGTTATGAAACTCATCAAGGGATCATCGGTTGCGGCCCTCGGCGCGCTTGTCCTGGCAGCCGCCGTCGCAGGGGGGAGCGGATCGGCGCGGGCTGTGGACCCGCAACGTATCCTGGAGGCGGACAAGAACCCCAACGATTGGCTGACCTACCACGGCAGCTACAAGTCCTGGCATTACAGCCCGCTCGATCAGATCAACACCGGCAACGTCAAGAACCTCAAGGTCGCCTGGATCCACCATCCGGGACGGTCCACCCGGGGCCTGCAGTCCATGCCGCTCGCGGCCGACGGGGTCGTGTACTACTCCGCGTCCTACAGCCGGCTGTTCGCCCTCGACGGGGCGAGCGGGAAGGTGCTGTGGACCTTCTTCCCCGAGCTCAACGAAGACCTCATCGCGACCCAGACCCACTCGCCCTACAACCGCGGCATCGCGCTCGGCCACGGCAACGTCTACGTCGGCACGATGGACGGCCGCCTGATCGCGGTGGACATGAAGACCGGCAAGAAGGTCTGGGACACCAAGCTGATCAATTCCGAGAAGTTGACCGTCGGATTCTCCGGCCCGCCGCTCGTGGTCAAGGACAAGGTCATCATCGGCGCCCAGGGCGGCGAGTGGCCGTGGCGCGGCCCGATCTTCGGCATCGACGCGCAGACCGGTGAGAAGAAGTGGGAGTTCTTCACCGTCGCCGGCACCGAGGAAGCCAAGAAGACCTGGGGCGGCGAATCGTGGCGCACGGGCGGCGGCGGCGGCTGGATGGTCGGCACCTACGACCCGGACACCAACACCGTCTGGTGGGGCACGGGCAACCCGGCGCCGCTGTACGACTGGGCCGGCCCCGAATGGGAAACCAAGGGTCCGCGTCCGGGAACGAACCTGTACACAACCTCGGTCATCGGACTCGATCTGAACACCGGCAAGCTCAAGGCCTACCACCAGGAGCTGCCGCACGACGCCTGGGACTTCGACAGCGCCGTGGGCGAGTTCCTCATGATCGAGCGCGACGGCGAGAAGCTGATGGTGCACCCCAACAAGGGCGGCTTCGTGTTCGTCTACGACCGCAAGGACGCCAAGGTGCGCAACGTCTGGCGGGCCGCGAAACACATCAATTTCGTCAAGGACATCGATTCGAAGACCGGCGAGCTCATCGGCCGCCGCGACATGGTCGAAGGCCCGCACAAGAACCTGTGCCCGCACATCGCCGGCGCGATCAGCTGGAACTCGGGCTCCTACAACCCGAAGACGGGGCTGTACTACAAGGTGATCCAGGAGTGGTGCATGGACCTGGACATCGTCAAGACCACGCCGATCACCGAGCCGCAGGCCCAGCTCAACATCGGCGCCAACTTCAGCGTGCGTAATCCCGAGGGCGGCGTGGCCCACGGACACGTCGACGCCCGCGACCCGGTGACGGGCGATAAGAAGTGGGAGATCTACTTCCCCGAGCCGCCGCTCGCCAGCCTGTTGTCGACCGGCGGCGGCCTCTTGTTCGTGCCCGATCCGCGCGGCTACCTGCGCGCCTACAGCACCGAGACGGGACAGGAGCTGTGGACGCACAACAACGGCCTCGGCCACAACGGCGGGATCATCACCTACACCGCCGGCGGCAAGCAGTACGTCGCCGTCGAGACCGGGTGGGGCGGCCTGGTCGCCGACGACTTCCCGGCGCTGTGGGGCGAGCCGTTCACCAGCATGCCGAAAGATTCCGGGGCGCTGGTCGTCTTCACGCTGGACTGACCGGTCACGATCCAGCTTGACACGTTATCTTCGGGCGGGAGTCCTGGACTCCCGCCCGCCGAGCTGGAAAGGGAGCGATGGTGCAGCGAGGTACACGTGCGTGGCGGAGCTTCCGCCCGTCTCTGTTTCTCGGCGTATTGTGCGCCTGGTCCGTCTTGGCCGTCGCCTCGGACGCGCAGGCCCAGTCGGAAACCACGCCGGCGCAACGCCTCTACGCGCAAGCATCGAGCAAAGGCAAGCAGCTCTTCGCCAACACGTGCGGATTCTGCCATCACAAAGGCGGTCGCAAAGCCGGCAAAGGGCCGAAGCTGGCCGGCAGCGCGCGCAGCGACGAGTTTCTGTTCAACCGGATCCGGAACGGCAAACGCGGGCGCATGCCCGCCTACGGAAAGACGTTCTCCGAGGAGGAAATCCGGGCCATCGTCGCCTACATTCGCAGCCTGAACGACGAGTAGGCGCACGGGGACGAACCGGCCACGCGAGGCAAATCCATGCGCACAAAGGGCTTTTCGGCACGCAGCGCCTCGTTGATCACGGCACTCGCGCTGCTCGCCGTCCCGCTCGTTGCGGCGCCGGCCGGCGCCCGCCCGCTCGAGGCCATCGAGGCGCGCGGGATCCTGTCGCTGTGCGCCCATCCCAACGCGCTGCCGTTCTCCAGCCGGCGCGGGCAGCGGCGCGGTTTCAATATCGAGCTCGGCGAGGCGCTGGCCCGCGCGCTGGGCGTGCGCCTGAGCGTGGATTGGGTCGTCACCCGGTACCACGCACCGCGCGTCGATTGCGACCTCATCCTCGGCTCGATCAACGACAGGGAGGCCCAGCAGGACCGTGGCGTTCGGCTGTCCAAGCCGTATCAGGTCAGCGGCGTGGCGCTCGCGCTGCGTCCGGACCTCGACGGGGTGGAAGGCTTCGACGATCTGGTCAACGGCGAACGGGTCGGCGTGCTGTTCGGCTCCATGGCGGCCATGCTGCTCGGCCAGCGCGGGGCCACGACCGTCCCGTTCGGCTTCGAGGACGACATGATGGCCGCGTTGGGCCGGGGCGAGATCGATGCGGCCGCGGTCTCCCCGGCCTCGGCCGCGTACTACGACCACCTGAACGGGGGCGGCAAGATCCGCCTCGTCCACGCCTACGAGGAGGAGCCGCGCCTGAGGTGGACCCTCGCGGCCGGCCTGCGCCGGGCGGACCTCAAGCTCGTCAAGGCGGTCAACGCGGCGCTCAAGCGCCTCATGGCGGACGGGACGATCGCGGCGATCTATGCCCGCTACGGGATCGAGCACCGCCCGCCGCCGTCCGCGCGCTAGGGCGGGCCGAGCGATGTCTGTGTCCGCATCAGCCTGGGGACGGTTTTTCGGCGCGCTGGCCGCCATCGCCGGGGCAACGCTCCCCGGCCTCGGCCCCGCGTCCGCCGCCGGCACCGGGCTGATCTTCGTCAGCAACGAGAAGGGCAACACCATCTCCGTCCTCGACCCCCGCACGCAGAGAGTGTTCCGCACGATCGAGACCTGCGGCCGGCCGCGCGACATGGAATGGAACAGGGACAAGACGCTGATCTACGTCGCCTGCGCCGACGACGACCGGATCGGCATCCTGGATGTGGCCAAGCTCGAGATGGTCGATGCGATCCGCTACATCGAGGAGCCGGAGGCCTTCGAGATCGACGCCGATGAGCGGTTCCTCTACGTCTCGAACGAGGAGGACGCGGCGCTCTCGGTCGTCGATCTGAACAGCCGCGAGGTGGTCGAGTGGATCGAGATCGGCGAGGAGCCCGAGGGCGTGATGATCAGCCGCGACGGCGCCAGGGTCTGGGTCGCCTCCGAGGCCTCCAACACCGTGCACGTGATCGACTTGTCCACTCGCGAGGTCGTTGCCGACATCCTGGTCGGCACCCGGCCGCGCCGCCTGGCCGAAGCGCCGGACGGCAGCGAGGTGTGGGTGACCGCGGAACTGGCCGGGATGGCGAACGTGATCGACCCCGCGACCTTCCAGGTCGTCGCGGAAATTCACTTTCAGCCGCGCGGGTTCCGCAAGGACGAGGTGACCCCGGTCGACATCCTGATGACGCGGGACGGCCGGACGGCCTACGTCGCGCTCGGCCGCGCCAACCATGTGGCCGTCGTAGACGTGCCGAGCCGCACGGTCGAGGACTACATCCTCGTCGGCCGCCGGGCCTGGGGCCTGACGCTCAGCCGCGACGAGACCAGGCTCTACGTCGCCAACGGCCTATCCGACGACGTCTCGATCATCGACACGGCGACGCGCAGGGTGATCAAGTCGGTCCCTGTCGGCCTGATCCCCTATGGCGTTCTGATCGATGACTGACCCGGCGCGACTCGCTCTGCGCGTCGCGGCGTCGCTCCTGGCCCTCTTGGCCCTCCAAGGTCCGGCGGCGGCCGCAGCGCGACCGGCCTACACCATCGGCTATCTCGCGATCGAGGACGACCCCCGCTACCGGGAGCGCCGCACCTACGCCAACATCGTCCTGCGCCCGCGGTTGCAGCCGTTCGAGGGGGCGCAGGCGGCGCTGCGCGCCGGCCGCGTGGTCGGCCGTGCGCTCAAGGTCGACTTCCGGCTCGAGCGCGTGGAGGGCCGGTCCGCGGACGACCTCGAGGCCGGCCTGGACCGGCTGTATTCGCAAATGGGTGCGCGCTTCTTCCTGGTCGACGCCCCGGGGCCGGTCGTGGCCGCGCTGGCGCGGCGCACCCGCGGGCGCGAGCTCCTGCTGTTCAACGTCTCGGCCGTTGACGACGAGCTGCGCGGCGAGAACTGCCAGGCGCACCTCATGCATATCGTGCCGAGCCGGGCGATGCTGAGCGACGCGCTGGTGCAATACGCCGCCTCCCGGAACTGGCGCGACGTCCTGTTGCTCATCGGGCCGGAGCCCGACGACGAAACGCTCGCGCGCGCCTTCGAGCGTTCGGCCAAGCGGTTCGGCCTGCGCATCGTCGAGGTCCGCCGCTTCGTGGCGACCAACGATCCGCGCCAGCGCGAGCAGAACAACGTGACCCTGCTCACCGGGAACGCGCGCTACGATCTGGTCTTCGTCGCGGACGCCGAGGGCGACTTCGCCCGGCAGGTTCCGTACCGCACGTTTCGTCCGCGCCCGGTCATCGGCAGCGCCGGCCTGGTGGCCGGCGCCTGGCACTGGGCCTGGGAGCGGCACGGCGCGCCGCAGCTCAACCAGCGCTTCGGCCGAATCTCGACGCGTCGGATGAACGACTTCGATTGGGCGGCCTGGGCCGGCGTACGCGTTATTCTCGAAGCCATGAGCCGGGTCCGGTCGACCGCGTTCGCTCCGGTCGCGCGGTACCTGAAGGGCGCGGAGCTCAGCTTCGACAACTATAAGGGAACGCCCGGCAACTTCCGGCGCTGGGACAACCAGCTGCGACAACCGATCCTGCTCCACACCCACAACGCGGTCATCGCGCGCGCGCCGATCGAGGGATTCCTGCATCCGACCAGCTACATGGACACCCTGGGCGTCGACCGCGCCGAGACCGCCTGCCGGTTCTGAGCGCGGCGGCCGCGGCGGTGCGATTCACGGCGCCCGCTGGCGGCGATCCTGTGGTATAATTAATACGACGATGGGGAATCGGGTTAGGGCCCGGATGATTCGGGGGCTGTGGTCCTTGCCCGCCCGAGAGGTTCATGGGGGCATGGATGTACAGGTCGGTTACGCAAAGCAAGCTGCCCCGCGACGAACGGCGCAAGACGCTGTACCGCCTGGAAGGCGTCTTGGTCGGCCTGGCAGTCTTCCTGGCCGTCTTCTATGCGATCGGCTGGCTGAAGCTGTAGGTTCGCCGGGGCTGGGGCACTCGCATTAGGAGGTCCGGCGCGTCCGGGTCGACGTCTTGTCCGGCGCGACCGGCGCGAAACGCGGTTGCGCGCCCGACGCCTCTTCTCGTGACGCGGCGGGGGGTGTACACTTCTAGCACAGGTCCGACCGGAGAATGCCGGGCCGCAAAAACGAAGGGAGGACCAGGGGACACCCTCGCGACACGACGATCCGCACGCAGACCGGCCGCCGAACCGGCGCGCGCTCGCGCGCCGCGGACGCGGGACCGCGGCAGGGTACCGGAAATCGTCGGCGCGATGGGCAAGGGACCGGGAATTTGGCGATCAGCTGGCGTGAAACGGGTTTCCTGATGGCGTCTTGGCAGGACTCGAACGCGTCCTCGAAGCGCCGGCGACTTAACGGACTTGGGCTTCGGGTGGGGCAGCGCTACCACCGGGTCGGGCTGCCCGCGGTGGTCTGGAGGGTCGTGCGCGTCTATCGGGACGCCCAGGGCCTGGAGCACGCGACCCTGGCCTGCGAGGCGCGGAATCTGGACAAGAAGACGCTGTCCGCGGCCGTCCTTCAGGACCGTTCGCGCTATCGTCTCATATGAGCGTCCGTGGCCCGGTATTCACCGTCACGAATTGGCGACTCACACCCGCCCCATCCCTCCCCCTCGAGGGAGAGGGGGTAATCCATTGACCTGCCTGAAATTCCCCTCCTTTGAGTCCGGAGTTTCTTTTTCTGCTTCAATCATTTAGATGACGGCAAGGGTGGGTCGAAGTCGCCAGCCGATTTACATATTTCATGACCCTCAGCAAGAACTCGTGGTCGCCGCAGGGTGAGATTGGCGCGGGCGGGCACGTAACCGAGGAGGGATTGTGCTCGACGACACGGCGTCGTCGGCGAACCGCGGCCAAACTGGAACTTGGGACCCTCGGGTCATGCGAACGCAACCGTGGCCGTGCATGACAAAGCGGGCCGCGGCGACGCCCCCGGCCCCGGCTAACGGGTATCTTGCTCGTATTTCCCACGTTGGCCGCTGGAGCCGGGGCGAAAACCAAGGTTGGCGAGGATCTCGCGCACCTTTCCAACCCCCAGCGCGACGGCGCTCAGCTCGTAGTTCAGGAGCCGGCCGGGATCGATCCGGGCAAGCGCCTCGGTCTCACCCAGGCAGATCGATTCGTCTGGGGAAAGAGCCGTTTGCGCAAAGGCCGGGAAGCGCGCTTCCGCATCGGCGAGGCGCCGGCAATTTCGCGTAAACGGCGCCCGATACCCGTAAACGCTTTGCACGCACACACGCTCCAGGTTCGTGGTCTCCAGAAGGTATCCGAGGATTGGCTCGATCTCGATGTTGCCACGGCCGATGGGCACACCGCATACGAAGGCGTCGGTCGCGTCCGCGCCCTCGGCGCGGTCTCGGCCCACGGCCACGATCTGATCCTTGACGTGAACCGAGCGGACGAAGGGCGCCATGGCCTGTGCCGCCGCCATGGGGTCTTCCAGGACCATCATGGAATTTCCGAAGTCGTACACCGCCCCCACCGAGGGGTGGTCCACCTGCTCCAGAATCCGCCTGACTTCCCGGCCGGTAAAGTCCTCATGATTCTCGAGCAGGATCGCGATGCCCAGATCGGCCGCGGCCGGCGCCGCGGCTCGCAGGCCCGAAACGGTGGTGCTCGCCTTTTCCTCCGGGCTCCCGCGCACGGTGACATAGGTCCGCAGCCGGTCCGCACCGAGCGCGCGGGCGGCATCGAGGAGCTTGATCAGATGATCCGGATCGGTCCCGGAAGTGTCGATTTCGACGAACAGGTCGTTGGCCCGAATCGCATCGCCGACCGCGCGTAGCCGGTCCGGCGAGATTCCGCCGAGCCACCGATAGTTGGCGTCGTTCAGGCTGATATGGA
>JBHHZJ010000051.1:0-24338 GCA_046758005.1 Kiloniellaceae bacterium | reverse complement strand
AGCCCTTGGTCTGGAACTTGCCCCAGGTGGTGCGCCACTGCCACGGCGTGTTGCGCGTGCCCTGGCCGAAGCCGGACGACGACTCCCACTTGTCGTTGACCCACTTCCGGATCCATTCCTTGTCTTCCCAGCCGTTCTCGACGATGACCCGGGCGATGGCGTTGACGACGAGCAGGTCCGTCCCCGGCGTCACGTCGATCCACAGGCCACCGTTCTTCTCGGCGTAGGCGACGCCGGCGGTGCGCCGCGGCAGCATGAAGATGGTCTTCTGCCCGTTCCGGATCCCCGGCATGATCCACTGGGTGAAGAGGATGGTCTTGGTCTCGTAGGGATCGGTGCCGCAGATCAGGAGCGTCTCCGCGTCCCGCCAGTCTTCGTAGGACGCGCCGAAGTTGTCGAACCCGGCATCACGGAACCCCGGCGTGGAGGTGACGTTCGACGGCGTGTCGTGGAAGGTGAAGTTCGCCGTGTTGATGTGCCGCAGCGCGTATTTGGTAATGGCGTACGTGTTCTCGATGTACTGATAGGAGTACGTCTTCATGCCGTAGGCGTTGGCGCCGTGCTTGGCGATGACGTGCCTGGCGACCTGGGCGGCGATGTCGAGCGCGAAGTCCCAGGGCACCGGCATCAAGATGCCGTAGATCCGCAGCAACGGCGTTTTCAGCCTGTCGCGGGTCGGCGTCTGTGGATTGTAGCACTTCTGGGCGATGCACCCGCCGCGCAAACTGGAATCGCCGTGGGTGTTGACGAAATGGGCATCCTTGTCCGGGATGATCACAACGTGGTGCGGCTCGTCGTTATGGAGCACGATGTTGTGTTGGTTCGGCGCGATCCAAGGGCCGAGCGGTGCCACCGGAAAATCGGTGTCGAATGCGTTCTGGTTGGCCTTCGACCCACCTTCCCTGCCGCCGGCGACCGGCCAGCGGTAGACCTTGTAGCCGCAGCCGACGATGCAGTAGTCGCAGGCGGTTGAGATGACGTCCGCGTCCTTGGGCGGAAGGGGGACCTTGGTCTCGGGGATGTAATAAGGGGTCGCCATCGTGCCGCCCTCCTAACCTTGCAGATTGTCGTAACGGCCGAAGATCAGGCCGAAGACGCCGACGGCGTAAATGTCGTCGCCGTCGAGCTCCAACAACACCTGCGGCAGGCTCTGGTACGCCTGGCCCGAGATCAGGATCCCGTGCCGGGTCAGGTCGTAGGTCGACAGGTGCAGCGGGCACGGCCCCAGGGCCTTGTCCTCGGGCTTGTAGGTGCCCGACAAGGGGCCTCCCTGATGGGTGCACGTGTAGCTGAAGGCGACCACATCGCGCTCCGGGCCGATGCCGCCGCCGGCCGGTCGGCCGAGCTTGACCAACATCGATTCCGCATAGGCCCCGTCGTCCGGATAGTCGAAGTCGACCGGCACGTCCTGCCTGAGTTCGCTCAGCTTGGCCACGAACTTCCGCGGATAGGTCGCCACCGCCGCCGGCACCCGTTGGGCGTGCGGCGTCCCCGGGTTCAACACCACCATGACGGTGAAGGTGGCCGTGGCCGCTCCGGAGGCGAACAGGAAGCCGCGGCGCGACATCATGCATTTGCCACGAGGTCCCTCGATCTCCCCCTTCGCCGGAAAAGCCGCCGGTTCGATCCCGGGAACCTGCAAGTCGGTATCGCTCTTCATGGCAGCATCCTCACTCGGTTGGGGCCGGCAACGGGGCGTAGTCGGGAAGCGTCGGCGGCTCGATCTCGATCTCGGGACCGCTCAGCGACTCGAGGAACGCCACCAGATCGTCGGTCTCCTCGTCCGTCAGGCCCAGCGGCCGGATCAGCTTCGACTTGTTCGCGGCGAATTCGTTCTCGCCGCCGCCGGCGTTGTAGAATTCGACCACTTCCTGGAAGTCCCAGAACGCGCCGTTGTGCATGTAGGGGGCGGTATAAAGGGTGTAGCGCAAGGGCGGCGTGCGGAACTTGCCTTTGTCGCGCGGTTCCTTGGTCCGGTAGTACAGGCCCGCGTCGTCCTTGATCGTGCGGTACACGTCCTCGGGCACGCCCTTGGCGTATTGCTCGAAGCGGAACGTGATCTGGGCGAGGGCGTCCTCCTCCCATCGTGCGGCAGGCGGCACGCCCAAGTTGTGGTACTTCTCGTCGGACAGCAGTGGGCCGTTGTGGCACGCGATGCAGTTCGCCTTGCCCTTGAAGAGCTCGAGGCCGCGTTTCTGCTGCTCGGTGAGGGCGTCCGGGTCGCCGCGCATGAATTGATCGAACGGCGTGTCGGTCTGGATGAGGGTGCGCTCAAAGGCCGCGATCGCCCGCCACGCGTTGCCGATTTTCGGCCACTCGTCGCCGAATACCGCCTTGAAGCGCTTACGGTATTCGGGGATGAAGGCGAGGCGCGCTTCCATCATGTCGTTCTCGCCGTTGCCGGCGACGGCGCCCCTGGCCGCGGACGGGGCCTGGTTCTCCAGCGACTTCGCCGCGCCGGCCCAGAACAGCTTGCCGAGATAGGCCGCGTTGACGACCGTCTGGCTGTTGCGCCAGTGCACCGTGCCGGGGTAACCGCGCGAGATATCGTCGGAAAATCCCCAGCCCCCGGTCGGATGGTGGCACGAGGCGCACGCCGTCGAGGCGTCGCCGCCCAGGCGCGGATCGAAGAACAGCATCTTGCCGAGTTCGATCTTTTCCGGCGTCTGCGGGTTGTCGGCGGGAATCGGCGGCGGGCCCAGGGCGGCAAGCGGCGGCTTCACCTCCGCCCGCGTCCCGGCGGGAACGACGATCTGCACGGCCGCGGCCACAAGGGCGGCGAGGATGACCGACGGTGTCTTGCCTACCTTCATCGTTCCGCTCCTAGTTCCTGGTCTCGCGCCAATTCTCGATGACCGGATAGTCGGTCGGAATCTTCTCCGGCCAGACGAACTCCGGCCCGGTCAACGGCTCGCCCGAGAGCGCCTCGAGGAAGGCGACCAGATCGATCTGCTCCTGAGTCTTGAGGCCCAGGGGCTTGAGCGCCGGGTCCTTATTGGGGTCGCTGCCGCCCCCGGAATTGTAGAACGCCACCACCGATGACAGCGTCGAGAACACGCCGTTGTGCATGTAGGGGGCGGTGTACTTGAGCTCGCGCAACGTCGGCGTCATGAACTTGCCGATGTCGGAGCCGTCGGCCTTGTGGGTCCGGACGTGGGCGCCCACGTCGCGGCGAATGTTCATGTAGTTCTCGACGCCCATGAACTTGGCGTAGGTGACGTAGGTGACGTGGCGCAGCGGGTTGACGAATATGTCCGTGTTTTCCGGTACGCCGAGGTTGTGCGGCTTGTCGTCCGTGAAGCGCGGCCCGGCGTGGCACCGGGCGCAGCCGGCCTTGCCTTTGAACAGCTCGAACCCGCGTTTGGCCGCGTCGGACATGGCCCCGGTGTCGAAGGGCGCCCCGCGCGAGGTCAGCGTCTTCAGATACTCGGGGATCGCCTTGCGCGCCCCGCCGTTGCTCGGCTCGCCGAGGCCGGCCTGCGCGAACATCTCGACATAGACGGGGTCCTGTTTCAGGCGCTCCTGCATCAACCTCATGTCCATGTTCATGAGGTAGGTCTCCGTGATCATCTCGCGGGTCACGTCGTTGAGGTTCGTGCCCAGGCGCCCGTCGTGGAACCACGCCGCCTTGTGCGCCGTGTTGACCAAGGTGGGCGTGTTACGGAAACCCTCCGATCCCGGATAGGCCTTGGACAGCGCCAAGCCATCCGAGAAGCCCTTGTCCGGCATGTGGCAGCTCGCGCAGCTGATCGCCGCGTCCCCGGACAGACGCCTGTCGAAGAACAGCCGCTTGCCGAGATCGGCCAGGGCCGGCTTGACCTTGATGGGCGGAACCGGCCCAAAATCCTCCGCGGCCCACCCCGACGAGGCCGCCAACACGGCCGCGCCGACGAGCCCCGCGGCGACTGAAATGCCTCTAATCAATCGTCCCGGTTGCGTAATTCCCATGAACCGATCCTCCGGTCTGCTCGTCGTGGGTTCCAGCCTCACCCGCGCTCCGGCCCGCCCGTTGCGGGACGACCGACAGGCCCGCCGCACACGGAGTTCAAATGCCGCTCGGGGGAATCCTTCCGCCCAGATCCCGGGAGCCTCCTCCACGCCGCGTGTCTTTTTGTTTGATAAAATGTGTCATCGTGCGTGGCGTTGCCTTGACATAGATCAAGAGTACGCGAGCGGTTCGCCGGATTTTTTCGCAAGCGGGGGTGCGGTCCCGTTTCCGGCCCGAGCGGGCTAGCGATCCTCGCCGGGGCCGTAGCGCCGCCGCTGACGGCGTGCGGCGGCCACGAACAGCAGGCCGGCGAGCAGGCCGCTCGCGCCGGACGATCCATAGACGAGCAACGGCCGTTCCTCCGGCTCGAGCAGCAGCCAATACCAGGACGTCAAGGTGTGACGGCTGCCGCTTTGCCCGGCCCAGCCGTCCCAGTTGGCGAACGCGATCGGAATGTAGCGGCCGACCTCGAACCGCAGGTCGCGCACGTCCTCCGTCTCGAGCGACCGGGAGAAGACCACGCGCCACTGTCCGTCCTGCCAGACCCCCGTCCCGGTCAGACCGGTCGGGCCCTCGCGCGGCACGGGCGGCTTGTCCGGGCCGGCCGCGTCGAGGAGCGCAGTCCGCTCCTCTGCGGCCGGGTCCACGCTCGGCGCGCGCCAGTACCACATGTTCACCGGGTTGCGGGGGTCGCCGTGGCGGAACCAGGGCTTTTCGCTGGTGGTCGGTATCTCGCTCGGAAACTCAACCGCCGCCGCATCCGCGGTCGGGGCGATGTCGTCGTGTCGGTAGCGCCTCTCTTCCGGGTCGCCCGGCACCGAGTACGTGCGGTCGTCGATGTCGAGGCGAAGCGCGAGCGCTTCGTCGTTGAACAGAGCCCGCACGGTGACCGTATCGTTGAGCGAGTAGAACAGCCGCTGTTCCTTGATGACGTTGGGAACCAGCGGAAACGTGATCGGCCGCGCCAGCTCCCAAGCCGGGTCTTCTGGATCGTCCGGCAGCGCGCCGTCGACGCGCACGCCTCGAAGCACCGTTTCCCCGGTCGTCGGCGGCACGGCGTTGCGCCGCAGGGTCATGACGTAGTTGGCGACATCCCAGCGCCCCTGCACCGGCATCGTGGTCGTGTGCTCGGGCATCGGGGTGCCGCGGATGCCGGCGCTGATGCGCTGGAATATGTCCTTGGCGTTCCTGGTCCAGCGCCAGGTTTCCGGTCGCGTCAGATTGCGCGGCCAGATCCGATCGCCCCAGTCGTCCTTGAGCTTCTTGCCCGAGGTGACGTTGCCGCGGCCCTTGGCGCCGTGGCATTGCACGCATGCCTTTTGGAAAAGCTTCGCGCCGCGGGCGAGGGATCGGTCCGAGCTTTCGACCCGCTCCCCCATGTCGATGGGCTCGATCCCGAGATCGTCCGGGGTCTCCTCCTCCCACTCGCCGAATTTCTTGATCAGGCGGATCAGCCCGTCGATCTGCGCCTCGGTGAGCACCTTGCCCCAAGCCGGCATGGAGGTGCCGGGAAGGCCGTTGCGGATGGTCTTGCGCAGATCGTCGTCGAAGGGGAACTCCGAATCGGCGTGGCTCGTCTTGTACTTGAACACCGCCAGCGTAAAGTCGCGCGGCTTGGGATAGAGGAACTCGGCGGCCGGCCCCTCGCCGTCGCCCTCGGCGCCGTGGCATTGGGCACATCGCTTCCGGTAGATGCGTTGGGTCGCCTCCTCGTCGGCGCCCTCCGCTTCGGCGGCCGCGGCACGTTGGCCCGCCTCGGGCGCGGCGGCGCCCGGTTCCTCCAATTCCCACGACCGGGGCTCGAAGCCCGTGTGATCGTACAGGAACATGATGATCTTCCAGACCTCGTCCTCCTCGAGCATCTCGTGCCACACCGGCATGGCCGACGCCCACGGCGTGCCCTCGCGCGGCAGGCCCGGCCCGCCGGTGGTGATGCGCCAGAACAGGTACGACTCCTGAAGCTGGGCGATGGTGCCCACGTCCTGAAAATTCGCCGGGCGCGGGTTGAAGCCCGGCCCGAACTGGCCCTGGCCGTCGAGGTTGTCCCCATGGCAGAAAAGGCAGTTCCTGTAGTAAAGCTCGCGTCCCTGCTCGACGACCGCTTTGTATGCCTCGCTGCCCTTCGGCGCCCCTTCCCGCAAGGGGTTCCGCAATTTCGCCAGATCGTAGCTCCGCCCGTAGACCCGCAGGCTCGAGGGCGGCGCCGGATGCACGCTGCGCAGTTCCACCGGCGCCTTGAGAGTGGGCCGAATCCAGGCGTAGGCCAACGAGGACGTCCCGACCACGACGACGACCAGGGCGACCATTCGCCACAGTCTCAAACCAGGCGCGCCGAGGAGCGCCTGCAGGGGCTCGACCAGGCGTTTGTACGTGGCGTCGTCGAAGGTCGCCACCATGAGCACGCCGATGACGCTGAAGATCATGAACTGGATGAGCAGCGAGCGCGGCATCGGCGGCTGGGTCAGATGCGCGAAGAGCACGTAGATCCCGGCGATGGTCAGGATCACCAGCGTCAAGGGATGCGTGACCAGTCGCCTCATCACCCGCCTTCCGACGCGGGCAGCGCCATCAGATAGTCGACCAGGAGCTGGAGCTCGCCGGCCCGCATTTGCTCGCCGTAGTCCTGGGGCATGAGGTCGGCCTCGAAGCCGTCGGCGATCTCCGCGTTCGGCTCGAGGATCGCGCGCCACAGCGCCGTCCGGTCCAGGCGCGCCCCGATGCCGGCGAGCTGCGGCCCGACATCCGCGCCGGAGCCTTCCAGGTCGTGACAGGCGCTACAGCCGTACTTCTCGATCGCCGCCTGGGCCGTTGCCGCCGGGGCCTCCGGCTCTTCTTCCTCGACCGCGACCTCGGCCTGGGCGCTGGGCAGCGGGACCGTGACCTCCGCCCCGGCCCGGTCCTGAAGGAAGGCGATAAGGGCGTTCATCTCGTCCTGCGAAAGGGAAATCGGCGCCGCGTCGACCCTGGGCATCGGGCTGACCGTGTCGTTGGTGCCCTTCTTGCCGAAGCCGGCGACGACGTAGGCCGAGGGTTCGACCAGGGATTCGCGCACGTAGGCCTCGATGCCCGCCGCCCCCGTGAGGCCCTTGGCCTCGCCGGCGTAACCGGGATCGGCAAGCCGCGTTTGGAACTCGGCCGCCAGGTCCATGTTCAACAGATCGGGCGCGCGCCCCAGTTCGTTGTGGCACAGCGTGCAGGTCCCCCTGCCGGTAAACAGCCGCTGGCCCCAGGCGATCTGCCCGGCCAGGTCGAGCGCGGCGGTATCGACCTCTTCCTCCTGCGGCGGATCCGACTGCACTTGCGGCAGGATGTTGGCGAACAGGGTGTAGGCGAACACCACGGCCAGGCTGAACAAGGTGACCCGCAGGAACGTCATTCCGCCGCCTCGCCGCGTGGGATGGGCTGCCTGGTCGCGCCGAGCTGGCTGAGCCAGAAGACGAACACGATGACCGCCATGAAGGCGAGCGTGACGGCCGTGATCATGTTGCCCGCGTCGCCGATCGTGGGGATGTAAGACTCGGGCGAGGCGTCCTTCATGATCGTGTAGACGTGCCAGTGGGTGCGCACCGACGAGCGGATGTAGCCCATCAGCGCCATCAGCCAGGTGAACGCCACGGGCAGGACGAAGAGGGCGTACTGCGCGCGCGCCGGCATGCGCCCCCAGTGGATCTTGGTCTTCCTCGCGCCGCGGCCCATGAAGGAGTCGATGACCACGCAGACCGCAATGATCGTCAGGGTCGTCGCCACCTGGGGCACCGAGGCGCCGACCTTGTAGACCGTCGGCGTGATGTAGCCGTAGATGCCCGCCAGGACGATGTTGACGATGCCGACCGCATAAAGGGCGACGATCACCGCGTTGCCGGCCTTGGCCCAGGACACCGTCGGCTCGCGCCCGGAGCGGTAGAACATCTGGAACGACAGGAACGTGAAGATCAGCATCAGGTTCACCGCCGTGTTCTTGGCCGGCATGATGCCGAGCGGACCCAGCACCTTGTGGTGCGTGCCGCCGAGCATCCGGACCTCCTCCGGGGTCAGGATGAGCGAATGCGGCGTCACCCAGACCAGGAACCCGCCGACGATGACCACGGCCACGTACTTGACGTAGGGGATGTAGCGCGCGCCCCCTTCCGACCGGTTCAGGCCGCACCACAGGTAGTAGTTCGCCGCCAGCAGGATGGTGCCGATGAGCACCGCCTGGATGATGAACAGCCAGGCGAGCACGCCGCCCATGGCGGTGATGCCCATCTGCTGGCTGTAGGCGTAGATCTCGGCCATCAGCCAGTAACCGGCAAACGGCAGCGGCAGGAACCCGGCGACGGCGATGAAGTTGGAGGTGTAACCCATCCAGTCGTAGTGCGCCCGCTCCTCGGCGGTTCGCACGCTCAGGAAGCGGTAGGCGGCGTAGGCTCCGACGATGGCGCCGCCGTAGGCGATGTTCGCCAGAAAACGATGCAGGTTGAGCGGATTCCACAGCGGGTTCTGGGTCGCCTGCCAGACCGTTCCCGTCACCGCGCCCGTGGCCGGATCGACCCCGGCCGGCGACATCATGAAGGTCGCCCAGGCGTTGGCGATGAACATGAGCGTCATGCCCACGTCGTTGAGCACGAGCCCGATCGACAGGTGAAACCACTTGCGGTCGCCGTAGCGCAGCGCGTCCCACGAGTAGTAGTAGAGGTAGAGCAGGACGCTCTCCATTACGAACAGTGCGGCGTAGATCAGCGTCTGCCCGCGGAAGACCTGCAGCATGTAGTCCATCACCACCGGGTAGAACAGGAACAGCGCCAGGGCCAGGGCGCCCCCGGTGAGCGCGGTGAAGGAATAGGCCGCCATCGAGATCCTCATGAACTCTCGGGCCATCGCGTCGTGGCGCGCGTCCCGCGACAGCACGCCGACCAGCTCTATCACCAGCACGAAGATCGGCACCGCCAGCACGAAGGCGGCGAGGAAGAGGTGCATCTGAGCGAACGCCCAGACGAAAAGGCGCCCGCCCATGCCCGCGATCATGGGGTAATCGGCACGGGTCGGAACCGGCGCCGGCTCCCCGGCGGCGAGCACAAGATCCGGCAGCGCGGCCAGAACCGCGGCCAACAGGGCCAACCCGGCGAGCCGCCGCAACCGCCTCATGACACCGGCATCAGGTCCCAGCCGACCGGAAGTCCTTGAACGTCCATGATCGACCGGTCGAGCAGGTAGAAGTAGACGGCCCAGAAGATGAGCGCGACGAGGAAGACGAGCGGCGTCCGGGCCATCCTTGCGACCTGTGCGTGTCGAGCCTATGCCGGCGGGGTAGCGCCGTGGTCATAGACGAGCAGCCACCAGAAGAACACGGCCGTGGCGGCCACCGTGATCAGGAAGACCGCGGGTCCAATCCGTGATTGTCGTCGCTCGTCGCTCATGGATGCGCCTTCCGTGCCTTTGTGTTTCCCCGAATCCGAATGCGCTGTGGCGCCTCAGATCCCTGGGCCGTTGGGGGCGCCGAGGCCCGCGTCGCGGCACTTCTCCGCGATTCGGCGGCGCAAGCGGGCGCCATAGGCGTCAAGCGTCTCGCCGTCGCGCCGGGGCAGCAGATAGATCAGCTTGGCGGCGATGAGGTACGGTCGCGTCGCGCCGCCCGCCGCCGGGCTCTTCTCGGTCAGGACCCGCTGCACCATTTGCACGGCGGCGGCCGGGTTCTCGCAGTAACGCGGGATCGAAACCCGATCGGCGTACCATCCGGCGCCATGGAAGATCCCCGTGAGCACGAGCGCCGCGATCGCGAACCCGACGCCCAGGCCGTAGCCCGCCCTGACCGCATTTCGCCAAGCGCCGCCGGCGGCGTGCCCGTCCGTTTGCGCGACCTTGCTCATAGGCCCTTCCCACGTGCCCACGCGGCACACTCGGGCCGAATGATTCCTTCCGGCGCCGCGCCGGTCCTTGACATGGATCAATGGCGGTCGGGGGGCCGGGCAACCGAACCGTTGGAGGCGGGAAGGTCGCGCCCAGGTTCCGATCGGCCGCCGACGGGAGCCCTGGTGGGAACCGCTACGCCGCGGCGAGGCCGAGCAGGGCGCGCGCCCGCGCGGGCGACGCCGGATGCCGGCCGAACTCGGCGCAGGTCGCGGCGACCCGCGCGACCAGTTCGGCGTTGCTTGTCGCGAGCCGGTTCCGGTCGAACTTGATGTTGTCCTCGAGGCCGGTGCGGCAGTGGCCGCCGAGCTCCAGACACCATTTGTTGACCTCGAACTGGTGGCGGCCGATGCCGGCGGCGGTCCAGGTCGAAGCGGGCAGCACGTCGCTCAGTTCCGAGACCAGGAACTCGAGCACCGAGCGCCGGACCGGCAGCGCGTTCGGAATGCCCAGGACGAATTGCACGTGGGCCGGCGTCCGCAGCAGCCCTCTCTCCGCAAGGCGCGCCGCGTTGTACAGCATCGCCAGGTCGAAGACCTCGATTTCCGGCTTGACGCCGTAGCCGAGCATGGTCTGCGCCAGGTTCTCGACGAAATCGGGCGGGTTCTCGTAGACGCTGTTGGGGAAGTTCACGGAACCGGTGGCGAGCGAGGCCATGTCGGGTCTCAGGTGGAGCATGGCCGCGCGTTCCTCCGGCTTGCGTCCGCGCCCGCCGGTGGAGAACTGGACGATCATGCCCGGGCAGTGCTTGCGCACGCCCGCCTGAACGGCGGCGAAGAGCTCCGGGCGCGAGGACGGCGATTCATCCTCGTTGCGCACGTGGATATGGACCAGGGACGCGCCGGCCTCGTAGGCCTCGTGGGTGGACTCGATCTGCTCCGCCGGGGTGACGGGGACGGCGGGGTTGTCCTTCTTGCGGGGCAGGGCGCCGGTGATGGCGACCGTGATGATGCAGGGCGCGGTCATGTCCGTGGCCGCCTCACTGCGCGCCGTTGCGCGTCAGGTGGATCGAGCGGATTCCCGGCCGGGCCGCGATCTCCTTGACCAGGGTGACCAGCGGCGTCTCCGCCAGCGCGTAGTCCGTGTCGATGCGGCCCGCCGCCTTGAGGGCATCGCACTCCGGCCGCGTGTAGAAGGCGGCGAGCAGGAGGTCGTCGTCGGACGCGAAGGGCCCGCGGTCGCGGCGGATGCGCTCGAGCGCCGGCGGCACCAGGGCGCCGGGGCGTTCGGTGATCGGCGCCGCGCCGCGCGCGATGCGGTCGTAGAGGTCCGGGTCGATCCTGCCGGCGATCTCGCCGTAGCCGCCGATCACGTAGCGCCGGACTTCGTCCGGCACCGTGGCGTAGCGTTCCTTGCCCATCACGTTGAGCACAGCCTGGGTGATGATGTACTGGGCGAAGGGGCTGACCACGATCGGGTAGCCGAGGTCGGCGCGCACGCGCCCGGCCTCCTCGAGGATCTGCTCGAGGCGTTCGGCGATGCCGAGGGTCTCCAACTGATACTTCAGGTTGGAGACCATGCCGCCCGGCACCTGGTGGTGGAAATGGAACTCGTCGTACTCGAGCGGCCGTCCGACCGGTTTGTCCTCGCGCTCGGCAATGAATGCGAGCCGCCCGGCCGCCTCCTCGACCGGGGCCAGATCGATCAGGACCTCATGGCCGCGCCGCCGGCAATTGCGGGTGAACAGCTCGGTCGGCGAATGCGAGGCCCCGTTGGCCAGCGTCGAGGTCGCCGTGTGGACGACGTCGACGCCGTAGTCCACCGCCCGCAGCGCGGTATAGGGCGCGAGCCCGGTCAGGCAGTGCATGTGAAGCTGCAGCGGAAGGTTGCCGCACACCGACTTCAGCGCCGGGACCAGGGTCGCGACCCGCTCGGGCGTCAGCAGGCCGCTCGGATCCTTGATGAACACGCCGTCGACGCCGAGCGCGATGAGCCGGCGCGCCTTGGCGACGTAGTAGTCGTCGGTATGGACCGGGCTGAACGTATAGACGAGCCCGCCGACGGTGTGCAGCCCCGCCCGCTTGGCCGCGCGCACCGGGACCTCCAGGTTGCGGATGTCGTTCAGGGCGTCGTAGGGCGTGTGATAGCGCATGCCGTTGGCGACGAAGCGCTCGGCGGCGAGCTCGACCACGTCGTCCGCGAAGAAATCGAAGGTGAACAGGCTCTGCCCACGGGTATGGATGACGAGCGGCGTCCGGGTCACCCAGGAGCTGACGATGCGCATGCGCTCCCAGGGGTTCTCGCGCAGGTAGCGCACGGCCACGTCGAACACCGCGCCGCCGACCAGGTCGATCGCCTCGAAGCCCGCCCGGTCCAGGAGCGGGACGATCTCCTTCATCATCGCCGTTGTCATGCGGGTCGCCCACAGGCACTGGTGGGCGTCGCGCAAGGTGACGTCGATCAGCCGTACCGTTCTACCCATGGCGTGCCTTCGCGCTCGTTTGTTCCTCGATCCAGCGCGTATGGACGCGGGATTCGACGAAGTCGGGATGATTCAGCATGCGGAGGTGGAACGGGACCGTGGTCGCGATTCCCTCGACTTCGAAGTCGGTCAGCGCCGCGCGCGCCCGCGCCATCGCCTCGACCCGGTCGGCGCCGCGGACGATCAGCTTGCCGAGCAGGGGGTCGTAGTACGGGCTCACGGCGTAGCCCTCGTAGACGTGGCTGTCGAGACGCAGGCCGGCGCCTGACGGCGGTCGCCAGCGGCTCAACCGGCCCGGCGCGGGCATGAAGTCGTTGTCGGCGTCCTCGGCGTTGATGCGGAATTCGATCACGTGGCCGTCGGCGCGCGGCGCGCCGTTTCTTGCGAACGACAGCTCGTGTCCTGCGGCAACCCTGAGTTGCTCGGCCACGAGGTCGATCCCGGTCAGCACCTCGGTCACCGGATGCTCGACCTGGATGCGCGTGTTCATCTCGATGAAGTAATACCCGCCGTTGTCGAGGTCGTAGATGAACTCCACGGTCCCGGCGCCGACGTAGCCGACGCCCCGGGCCAGCGCCTCGGCCGCCTCGCAGATTTGCTTGCGGGTACCTGGGCCTAGCGCCGGGGAGAACGCCTCCTCGATCAGTTTCTGGTGCCGGCGCTGCACGGTGCAGTCGCGCTCCCAGAGATGGCGCAGGTTGCCGTGGCTGTCCCCGAAGACCTGGACCTCGACATGGCGGACCCTGGGAATGTACCGCTCCAGATAGATCGCGCCGTCGCCGAAGGCCGCGGCGGCCTCGGCCTTGGCCTGCAGGAACAGACCTTCGAAGGCCTCGGCCGAGTCCGCGACCCGCATGCCCCGCCCGCCGCCGCCGGCGCGCGCCTTCAGGAGGACCGGGAAGCCGATCCCGACGGCCGCCTCGGCCGCGTGCGCGGCGTCCGCGAACGCCGCCTCGGACCCGGGCGCGACGGGGACGCCGAGCCTGGCCGCGCACCGCCGCGCCGCCGCCTTGTCGCCCATCAGCCCGATCGTCTCGGGGGACGGGCCGACGAAGACCAACCCTTCGCCGATGCAGCGCGCCGCGAACTCGTGGTTCTCGGCTAGAAAACCGTAGCCGGGATGGATGGCGTCGCAGCCGCAGGCCCGGGCCACGTGCAACAAGGCGTTCGCGTCGAGGTAGCTGCGCTCCGGCGCGGCCGGGCCGATCCGCACGGCGCGGTCGGCGGCCCAGACATGCGGCGAGGCCCGGTCGGCCTCCGAGTAGACGGCGACCGACTCCAGACCCAAGGACCGGCAGGCGCGCACGATCCGGAACGCGATCTCCCCCCGGTTCGCTATGAGGACGCGGCGCAAACTCCCGGGTCCCTTCTACCGCCGGTCAAGCGCCCCGGCGCGCCCGCCGCCGGGATCCCCATCCGTCGGTCGGCCCCCGCGCGCCGTCGCCCGGGGCCCGGCAGGCCCCGCGGCGGACCGGCTGCCGACGCCAAGACATTCCGAAATGCAAGACAATTGATTTCATTTTTCGTGCCGACCATAATTTGGGAGGGCCATTCGTATGTCAAGAAAGGACGGGATCGGACAGTGTCCATGATTCAGCCAGGGCGGTCCCCGCACCCAGCCCGCGATCCGTCGTGCCGCCCAACGAAACCGAACCCGGAGGACGCCGCCGGCGCCACGGGCAAGGCCCTCAGGATCCTCGAGGCCGTGGTTCGCGACGGTCACCCGGTCTCGATCGCGGATCTGTCGGCCATGCTCCGTCTGTCGAAGCCGACCGCGCACCGCATCGGGACGGCGTTGGAGAGCCTCGGCTACCTGGAACGCGAGCCGGGGAGCCGACGCTTCATCGAGGGCAAGCGCCTGGTCCATCTTGCGCTCACCGTTCTGCAGGCCGCGGCCCAGCGCGGGTCGCGGCACGGCATCCTGAAGGCCCTGTCGGAGGCGGTCGGAGAGACCTGCAACCTGGGGGTTATGTCCGGCAACGAGGTCGTCTACCTCGATCGCGTCGAGGCCGCCTGGCCGCTCGGCCTTCGCTTCGAACCGGGCAGCCGGGTCCCGCTGCACTGCACCTCGCTGGGCAAGCTTTTCCTCAGTCACCTGCCCGAGGCGCAGCTCCTCAAGGTCGTCTCCGCTCTGCCGCTCAAGCGATACACGGAGAATACCATTACCGAGCGGGAACGGCTGCTCGGCGAGCTTCGCAAGATTCGCCGCAGGGGCTATTCGGTGGACAACCAGGAGTTCATGTCCGGGGTCCTGTGTGTCGCCGTCCCGGTCAAGGGGCCCGATCACCGGGTCTGCGCCGGGATCGCCCTGTCGGCGCCCGAGGCGCGCCTGACCCTGGAGCAGGCGTGCGCGCACGTGGACAAGCTCTGGGAGGCCGCGGCCCGGCTTTCGGAGACCTTCTGCGACGACTGACGGCCGGGCCGAGGCGCCGGAGCGGGCACAGACGGGGAAAGGTGGTCAGCGTGCCACTCAGTTACAAAGAGGTCGCCGAGATCCTCAAGATCATCGACGCGAGCGACTGCGAGGAGCTGGTCGTCGACATGGACGGCGCCCGGCTGGTCGTGCGGCGCCACCCCGCGGGCGCCGGGGCGCAGGCGAGCTACAGCGACGGCGAGACGCATGTGGAGGGCTCGGCCGCCGCGTTCCAGTCCGCGTCTGCCGGGGCGGGCGGGACGACATCCGGCCAGGCCGGGAAACGCGGCGGGACGAGCGCGGGGCCGACCGAGGCCGTCCGTGCCGACGGAATGCTGACGGTCCGCTCGCCGATGGTCGGCACGTTCTATCGCGCGCCCAGCCCGCAGGATCCGCCTTTCGCCGAGGTCGGCGACACGGTCCGGCCGGGCGACCCGCTGTGCCTGATCGAGGTCATGAAGCTCTTCACGACGATCGAGGCGGAGCACGGCGGACGGATCGTGGAAATCGCCGCGGAAAATGGCGCCCTGGTCGAGCACGACCAGCTCCTCTTCGTCATCGAACCCGCCTGAGCCGGCCGCCGAACCCGCCCGCGGCGCCGCCGCGGGCAACGGAGGCCGTAAAGCCGCATCGTGATCGCCGCCCGCCGGGTGAAGGGCGAACGGCATCGCCCGGGCGGGATCATGAGGCCTCTTCCTTGGTCGAGGCGTCGGGATCGACGAGCGCGGCCCGGCGCGCCGGGGTCGACCAGACCCAGCCGACGGCCAGCGCGAGCAGGACGAAGAACGGGACCTTGGCGCCGCCGCCTTCGGTGACCAGCGCGGCGAACCCGGCCAGCGAGACCACCACGAACGCCGCGCGCTCCACGGCGCCGAGATCGCGGCGGAAGTGGCCGTAGGCGGCGACCGCCACCGTCCACTGCAGGACGAGCACGAGAACGATGGGCGGGACCATCGACCAGGTGACGTTCGGAAACGAGAGCAACTCGGGGTGGTAGACGAAGGCGAAGGGGATGATGAACGTGGTCACGGCAAGCTTCATCGCGTCGACCGCGGTCCCCAGGAGCCTGGCTTGGGCGAGCTTGGCCGCCGCCAGGACGCTGACGGCGACCGGCGGGGTCAACGTCGAGAACACGGCGAAATAGAAGACGAAGAAGTGCGCGTGCAGGGCCGGCACCCCCAACTGCTGGATGAAGGGCGACAGGGCAAGGGCTACGACCACGTAAGCGACCGGCGTGGGCAGTCCCATGCCCAGCAGGAGCGAGATCACCATGGCGCCGATCAACAGGATCAGGGTGATGTCCGGAAGGATTTGGACCAGCACCACTCCCAGCCGTCCCGAGAGGTTGGTGGTCAGGATGACCTGCCCCAGCGGCCCGATGGCGATCAACAGGAGGGACAGCAGCGCGATCAGGACCAGGCCGTCTTCGAGCGACGCCAGGAAGGCCCTGAGTTTGGGCCGGTACCTGCCCTGGAACAGGGAAAACATGAGTGCGAGGAGGGTCCCGACCAGGCCGGCGAACGACGGCGAGCGGTAGCTCAGGAGCAGGACCAGGACGATGGCGAACGACCCGAGAAACGTGGGCAGCATGCGCAGCACGAGCATCCGGTCGGCCGGCTCCTGGAGCCTGGGCAGCCTGTAGCGGCGCGCGTAGACCAGAACGCCCAGCGTCACCCCGCTCAGGAAAAGCAGCCCCGGGACGAGGGCCGCCAGGGCGACGTCGATGTACGGCATGTTGAGAAAGGAAGCGATGATGAAGCCGGCCAGACCGAGTATCGGCGGCATGATCTGGCCGGAGGTCGATGCGACCGCCTCGATCGCCCCGGCCATGCTCGGCCGGTAGCCGTTTCCCTTCATCATCGGGATGGTGAAGCGTCCGGTGAGCACCACGTTGGAGACCGCCTGTCCCATCACCGAGGCCACGATCCCGCTGCCGACGATCGCCGGAAACGAGGCGCCGCCCGTGATATGGCGCCCGCTCAGCTTGCCGATCTCGATCACCATCTGGAGCATGCCCAGGCCGAGCAGAACGGCGGCGTAGAAGATCAGGAAATAGATGCTGTCGGCGGCCACCTGCGCCAGCCAGAAGAACCCCTGGTTGGTACCCAGGCCGATGTAATTCATGACGAAGTTGGTCTCGTACTCCGGGTGCGCGAACAGCGGGTTCTCGATCAGGTGGCCGTAGAAAAAATAGACGATCCCGGCGACGATAATCCCGGTGAGCAGCGGTCCCCAGTGGATCCAGGTGAGCAACAGGACGCCGAGCGCGAAGACCAGCCCCACCTGGATGTCGAAAGGTTCGAAGAAGGGCTGGATCATCTCCAGCCGGACCGCGTGGATGCGGATGAAAGCGGCTCCGGCTCCGGCGATCGCGGTGGCGAACGCCGCTACGCCGAGACGGGCCCAGAAGGCGGTGCCGGGTCGGCCGTGCGGCCGCGCGTCGACCGTGTTGCGCATCGCGAGCAACCCGGCCATCACCACGATGGCCAGGACGAAGTTCGCGTAGTGCTCGGAGGAGTTGCGGATGAAGCCGAAGACGTTCAGCCCGATGTAGAAGGTGAGCAGGCTCCCCGTCGCCCAGAACGGGACGCTGAGGGCGAGTCTGATCGTTTTCCAGGGTCGGTCCATTGTCCGGCTGCGGCCGCGACCCGGCGGACGGCGCGCGGGAGGCGGGCCACGGTCGCGTTACGGCGAAATCCCCGGCGCGGGCAAGGCCATGCGCGCGCCGGGTTCCAATGGGCGGCTACTACATTTTCGGGTAGGTGACCGGCGTACTCTTCTGGCGCAAGTCCCAGATCCCGATCTCCTTGAGAGCCCGAACGGCGCCGGGATGGGCGTTTTCTTCGGTCAACCCGTCGACCATCATTTCCGGCGTGAGCATGCCCCAAAGCGCGCTCAGCGGCTTCATCTCCTCGCCATACTTGTAGACCGCCTTGACGAAGTTGTAGGCCACCTCCTCCGGGAAAGCGGGATGCACCGCCTTGTACCCGCGGACGAAGCCGATCAGCAGGTCCGCATCCTGTTGAGGCATGGTCCCGGCCTTGACCACCTTGGTCACGAAGGTCGTGCCGAACTTGGCATTGACCTTGTCGACGGCCCACTGGTCGATGGGGATGTAGTACAGCTTCCTGCCGGATGCCTGGAGCTTGCGCAGCGGGCCGGTGATCAGATGGAAGCTCTGGCTCGGGTCCGTGCCGAACCCGGTGACCGCGACGTCGGTCGTGCCGTCGATCAGCTGCTGGGTCAGCGCCCCCGGCGTCATGTGCCGGATGTCCGTGTTGTCGGGCGTGATCCCGTAGGCGTGCTCCAGGATCAGGCGGGGATACACGCCCCAGTCGCTTTGCCCCCGCAGGCCCAGGGAGACCCGCTTGCCCTTCAAGTCGGCGATGGTCTTGATGTCGGGGTTGGTGGTGACGAAGAACTTGCCCTGGGCCCAGTAGGCCTCGCCGTGCAGGAGCTTGAACTTGATCGGCACAGGCTTCGGCAGGAACTCCTTCAGTTCGGGCGTGCCGCCCTGCAGGGCGAGCTGGATGATCACGTCCTCGGTGCCGAAGACGTTCGACTTCCACCGCTTCTGCTCGGCCATCGCCCGGACGTTGTACATGTAGCCGGGCGTTTCCTGCGCGGCGACCATGACCGGTTCGCCGTTCTTGGCCATGATGGTGCCGAAGATCGTGTTCCCCTCTACGACGCCGCAGCCGAACGGACAGCTCAGGATCGGAACGATCGTCGGCTTGCCCTGGGCGTGGGCCGTCGTGCCCGCAATGCCCAGCAGTAAGGCGGCAAACGCGCTCGCGACGCCGCGCGTCAATACTGGTCTCAGCATGATTTGGATCCTCCCTGGCGGCCGCGCCTTCGCCGGGCGCTTGTTTTGGTGCTGTCAGCGGCACAACAGTGATGCACGCGCAATGTAACAGTCTATCAGGTCCGTTCCGCCATGCAATACGATTGATTTCATTTTCCGCAGCTTACATGATCAAGGACCGTGCCGCCTCATGGCGCCGTCGGGACTGCGCCGGCGCGAGGGGGTCCACGGCTGGGGCGCCAACGCGGGGAGGCCAACGATGAAACCGAACCTGACCAATCCGGGCAAAGTCGTCATCACGATCGCCACCACCGGCGGGCTGCACGGCAAGGAGGCCAACCCGGCGCTGCCCGAACAGCCCGACGAAATCGTGCGGGACTTTTACGACTGCTACAACGCGGGCGCCGCGGTCGCCCACATCCACGTCCGCGATGCGCAGGGGCGCACCTGCAGCGACCTTTCCGTCTACCACGAGGTCGTGGACGGCGTGATGAGCCGCTGCCCGGGCATGATCTCCCAGGTCGGCAACGGCATCGGGATCTGGTTCGACGACCAGGGCCGGGGCCAGCCGTTCACGCAGGAGGAGCGCATGGCGCTCCTCGACATCACGCCGCAGCCGGACATGCTGACCGTCAACGCCGGCACCTTCCACTTCGACCACAAGGGGCAGGAGTGGCTGTTTTCGAACTCGAAGCAATGGAACGCCGAGTTCATCGAGGGCTGCAAATACCGCGGGATCGCGAACGAGATCGAGGTCTACGACCTCAGCCACATCGCCAACGCCCTGGAGCTGGCAGAGAAAGGGATTCTGCCCGCGCCCCCGCATTTCAGCTTCGTCATGGGCATTCGCGGCGGAATTCCCGCCACGCCGGCAAATCTTCTGGCCATGCTGGACGCCGTGCCCGAGGGATCGAGCTGGCAGATCGTGAGCATCGGCAAGCACCAGCTCCCGCTCAGCACGATGGCGGCGGCCATGGGCGGCAATGTCCGGGTCGGCATGGAGGACAACGTCTACTACGGGCCCGGCGTGTTGGCGCAAAGCAACGCCCAGCTCGTGGAGCGGGCCGTGCGCATCGTCCGCGAACTGGGCCGCGAGGTCGCCAGCCCCGAAGAGGCGCGCGAAATGCTCCATATCGCCCGCCCGCCGCAGGCCATGCCCGCGCCCTGAGCCGGTTGGATCGGCCTCAATCGGCGCGCGTGCCCATGAATCGAGTAAAGCCTTACTTTACTCGGCACGGAGTTCCACCAGGCCTATTGCGTTACTGCGCGGCCGTCTGATGGCAGGGCGCGGAATCGAGTATGAGCGGGGCCGGCGGGCTGCTCAATCGCCCCCCGGCGTCGTAAGTTTCTGCCTCGGATGGATCACGTCGGGATCGCCGATTTGATCGGCGTTGACCCCATAGATAATCGTGTACAGAACGCCCTTCCCGTACATGCGTCTGGCGATGCGCCACAGGCTGTCGCCCGGCTGAACTGCGATGCTGCCCGGCGGATCTGCGGGCGCGGCCGACACACTGAAATCCAACACGGCCTCGGCCCGCCCGATGACTTCGCCCGAGGCATCCGCGTGTTCGACAGCCAGCCTCTTGCGACCCGGCTTCGGCCGGTGTTGCAGGGCCAGTCGCCATCCCCCGTCCTCATCCGCCGTCGCACGGCCCGCGACTTCGCTGTCCAAGAGGATACGAAGGCTGGAACCGGCGGGGGCTCGGCCCGCGATGGTAAAGTTGCCTTGAGTATCGTACTCGATCAGGTCGATCGAGAGTGCGGTGGCGCCCCGATCCGGGCCCGGCGTTTCGCCGCTTCCGTGCAGGATCCTTGTCGGCCCGTTTCCGTCTCGGGACAGGGCGAGGGCCAACGGCTCCCGGTTCTGCGGGCGGTCCGCGCCGGCGTCCTGCGGTTCGGGCACCATCACAAGGAGATCCGTTTGCGAGGCGACGACCCGTCGATCCGGTCCCGTGGCCAGCAGGCGCAGGCGCGTCAGGCCGGGCGCGAACCTGCGCTGCGGCACCCAGCTCCACCGACCGTCGGTGTCGGCTCCGACGGTCGCGGTCCCGCTCTTGCCGGCCAGGATTACGACATCCCAGTGCGGCGGCGCGACGCCGGAAACGAGAACCTCCCCATTGGCCAGGAATCGCACCGCCTCGAAGGACGGAATCCGGTCCGGCCCGCCGGCATCGGCGCCCCGCGTGGCGCCGGCTTTGGCTCCGGCCCGCACCCGTGTCTTGGCCGTGAAGCAGTCGACACGCGCGGCTTTGAGGTTATTACACAGCCGCTGCGCCTCGGCCGTTTCGGCGAACGGTCCGACACGAAACTGGTAAAACACGCCCTTGCGCGGCCCCAAGTCCACGCGCCGTATGTGGTATCCAGCCGCGCCCAGCAGGGTGGCATGCTCCTTTCGCAGCTGGCGCCAGGCGATCTCTCCCAGCACGCGGTCGCGGTAAGCCCCCACCTGAACCCAATAACGATAACCGGCGTCGCTTCCCGTTGCAGGCGCCGCCGCCTGTCCCTCGCCGGCGCCGGGCGCCTCCGACGGCTCGCTCGCCGCGACCTCGGCCACCTCGGGCTTCTCGGCCGTCTCGGCGGCCTTCGGCGGAGCCCCTTCGTCGGCCCCGGGCGCCTCCGGCGGCTCGCTCGCCGCGGCCTCGGCCGCCTCGGGCTTCTCGGCGATGGTCGGAGAACGCGCGGGCTCCGATACGCGCGTAATGACCATGTCTTCGCCGCTTAAAACGTCCTGGTCCGCGCCGATGACAACCTCGCGCGGCGGCGGTGCCATTAGGTTCAGCCGCGCCATCTGGTCGGGATCGACCCGGACGCGATAGCGCCCCGGCGGCACGAAATCGATCAAATAGAAGCCGTCGAACGCGCTCCTCACCGTCTTGACGATTTCGCCGTCCTCGTTGAGCAGTTGGATGGTGACATCGGCAACCTCTTGGGCCGTCGTGCCGGCGCGCTGAAAGACCGTCCCGTCGATTTCGCCGGTGGCGACAATGGGAAACTCGGCCACCGCCACCGCGCCGGGCCGAGGCACGACGCTCACCGCCCGGGTCTGCGGGACCCAATATGGATCCTCGAGGGTCCCCTCCGACACCGCTACCGTGCTGTGCCGGTAGGGAGAGAGTCCGGTGAGAAAGGCGATGCCTTCCTCATCCGTCGTGTTGTCGCCAAGACCTTGATCGGCTTTCAATGCGACGCCTTCGAGCGGCGTATCCTCGGCATCGAACCGCCCGTTCGTATTGTTGTCGAGAAACACCCGCGCCGAAACCGCCCCGGAATTGGCTATCGGCCGCGAGCCGATCCGCCAGCGGCCCTTGCGGGGCTCGCGGCCCAGTGCGAACGACATGGTGAGCCGCGCACCGAAGTTGCCGTCGTCCTGGTAGTCGCCGTTCAGCCCAAGCGACACGGCGTCGAACCTTCGGTTGAGGCCGGCCGAATAGGTCGTCTCAGGCGGATCGGACAACCTCCGATTGACGCCGAAACGCGCGGAAAAGTTGGTGTCGATGAACCATTCGCCGGTGACCGACGCTTCCGTAAACTCGCGTTCGGGCACCAGGTCATACCCGGCCTGACCGCGCAGGCTTACGTCGCCAAGCCATCCCCCCACAAGGAAGCTTCCGGTCAACGTCGTCGTATCCGCCCCGTTCCCGCGGAGCAGGTTCGCCTCGAGGTCGTTCGAGACCGAGGCCCCGGCGTAGGTCGCCGACAGCCGATTCGTGATCTCGGCTTCATTCCGTCCGGACTCGTTCCGATCCAACTGCGCCGTCACGCTGAACGGCAGGCGCAGCGTTGACACCGGTGCGACAACGCCGTCGAGGCGCAGCCTGCTGCGGCGGCGCAACGAGTCGCCGATGTCTTGCACCTGCTCGCTCACGAAGTCGCGAAACTCGCCGTGCTCGACGGACAGGCTCATGTTTTCGGCCAATCGGGTTTGCACCGCCGCGTTTCCGGCCCAACCGCCGGTGCTGTCCGGGACGATGTCGAAACGCGAGTACACGCTTCCCACGACGCTCCGCACGCTGAGGCTTCCGTAATGCCGGCGCCCGTCCTCGAGCGGCAAGGTGCTCAACCCTGCCGCTATCGACAGGTCCTTGGTGATGCCGCGCTCCACCTCGGCCAGAAACCGCGCCTCTCCCTCCAACTCGTCCTTGTCGTCGACGGCGTCGTTTTCCACGGGAAGCAAATCCTGCTCCTGCTGGCTGGCGGCGATACGCACGTGGAACTCCTCCGGTCGGACCAGGCCGGGCCCGACGAAAATACGGCGGACCTCCTGGCGCTTTTGCCCCTGCGGGCCGTACAGCTCGACGCGCAGAACGTTGAGCCCGAAAAGGAGCGGAACATCCGTGAACTCATACCGACCGTCGGAGCGCGACTGTTGAAAATCCAACAACACTTCGTTGCGATAGAGTTCCGCCTCCCATCCCAGCGGAAGCTCGCCGCGGATGGTTATTTGGTCGAACTCCGTCGGCCGGTCCAAAGGAAAGCTGGACAGCACGACGCCGCGCCCGAACTTGCTGCGGGAGATCAGGGGAAGATCCGGGCCGGCGACGTCGCCAAGCCCGATCTCGGTCAGCCCCAAGGGGCCGAGCAGCCCGCCGTCGGGGTCCTTGCGGCCCATATCCAGGCGGGCGTCGGTCAGGCGATCCGAATCGTCGCCGGTGACGAAGAGCTTGGAGCTCATATACGCCAGATCGCCCGCCAAAAGGGTCGAATAGCGCCCGGAGGCCGTGCGCACCCCATTCTCGTCGTCGCGGAAGACGGCCTCCACGCTCGTGTCCACGAACGGCCAAGAGACGGCGCGGTAGGGAATGTCGAGCCGCGGTTGGGCGTCACGGTCGACGAGCCGTCGGCGCAAGAGCTTTCCGCGCCGCGCCTCGCGTTCCAAACGCTGCTCGACGGGGAGCGGTTCACGCGACTCGATCGTGACGCTCAGGTTGGGGAGGTCGAAGCGGACATCGACCGGGAACCAACGGGCCAGCAGGCGGGTGTCGACGAAAATGTCGTCCTCGTGCAGTTCCACCATGGCGGCTGCATACGAGGCGCGCCGTTGCCCGACGATCACCTCCCGGCGCGCCACGTCGAGCGAGAACAGCCGATCTTCGCTGAGGAACCAGCCGTCGGCCCGGCCGCTCTCGGGCTCCACCGTTATCGGGAAGTCGAGGGCCCGGGCAAGGTCGCCGAGCGGCAGCAGCAGGCCGCCCGGTGTGAGGTAGCCGACCATCGCCTCGCTAAGGATGAAGGATCTCAGGCGAATCTCGAGGATAAGCAGGTCCTCGTCGGGCCGGCGGACCGGCCGGATCGACACCGCGTCGCCCTCCTGTCCCTGTTCCGGGCCGCGGCCTTGCGGCGCGGCGTGAGCCCGGCCCGGGTAAAGCGGGTGTTCGATGATGGACAACAGGCCGATCAAAAGGGGAACCAGAACGGCCCGGGCGAAGACGCGGCGCGGCGTTGCGTGCAAAGCCCGATCACATCCGGAAATCGCACGCGGGAAAGACGACAGCTGTCCCGGTTTCCTGTGCAAATCGTTCGCGCCGCAGCGAGCGAGCCCGTGTTGCTCGGAATGGAGACCCGTGGATGCCCTTGCACCTCCCCAGGGCCCTTACAATATACAGTACGCTTGTGGCCCTGAGCTACAATATATTGAGCCAGGGAACGCCGAATCCGGCACGGTGTGGGCTCGATGCGGGATGGGTCCGCCCACCGACGCGGCGATGCCGCGGTCGCGCGAGAGCGCCGGGCGGAGGCCGTGTGCGGGGCGCGGGAAGCGAATGCGGTGCTAGAGCGGATCGTGATTGATTGGAACCACTTCGCGGTTCCAATCAATCACGTG